>NZ_AP023176.1:669257-1003886 GCF_013426895.1 Paraburkholderia largidicola
GGCTCGCCATTGATGACGGGCAAATCGATATCGAAGCCTTTGTAGGCGTCGATCAGTTCGTCTTGCAGCCGGAAGCGGATGCCGAACCCATCGGCTGTCTTGCCGCCTTCATCGACGAGGATCGGATAGCTGAGCTTGTTTTGTCGTTGCGATTTCAGGCTGCTCGTCGCGGTTTGCATCGAGATCGAAACCAGGCTCGCACCCAGCGTACGGATCTCGTCCGCGACTTCTTCGATAGCCTGCAGGTCGATGTTGCAATACGGGCACCAGACGCCCCGGTAAAACGTCACGACCAGCGGCCCTTGCTTCAGCATCTCCGTCGATGAGACCACCTCGCCCTCGGCATTGGCGAGCGTGAAGGTCGGCGCGAGATCGCCCACCTTCAGCGAGCGCTCCGCCTGACCCGTTGCGATCAGTTCGGCCGTGGTCCGGTGAAAGACGTCGACGACCTCGGGCGGCGCGACCCTGGTCTCGAAGTTCGACTTGAAGGCATCCAGTTTCTGTTGCAGGTTCATTACTGACTCCAGTGTGGGCTCGCCGGTGGTGGCGTGAATCCATCTTCATTCATTTGAACGGAGCCGGGTAGAATGGCTGGATGACTTTCAATTATTCTCCGGGCAAATGAATGACAAGCTATCCGTGCTGCGGCTGTTCGCGCGCGTCGCGCGCACGTCGAGCTTCACGAGAGCGGGGCGGGAGCTCGGCATCAGTCAGCCTTCCGTGTCGAGGCAGATCTCCGAACTCGAGGCGGACGTCGGTACGGCCTTGTTCGTGAGAAGCACCCGTGCGGTCAAGCTGACTGAAGCGGGCGTCGATTACCTGACGCGCGTCGAAGCGATCCTCGACGCGCTCGAAGAGGCGGATCACGCCGCGCGCGGATCGACGGAACTGCGCGGACGCCTGCGCGTGGCGCTGTCGACGAGCTTTGGCATACGGGAGGTGATTCCGCGTATCGACCGCTTTCTGGAGATGCACCCGGCGCTCAACATCGATCTGCTGATGTCGGATGATCGTCAGGATCTGATTACCGAGGGCGTCGATGTCGCGATCCGCTTCGGCGCGTTGCCGGATTCGAGCGCGACGTCGAGGTTGCTCGGCCGTTCGCCCCGGCTGCTGGTCGCCGCGCCCGCGTATCTCGCGCGCAAGGGCCGTCCGGTCGAACCCGCCGAACTGGGCCAGCATGCGTTCGTCACGGGCCCGTCGAGCGCCGCGTCATTGGGGTGGACGCTGCGCAAGGACGGGCGCGAAGCGGTGGTTCGTGGAGACGGGCGCATTACATCGACGGTGAATGAAGCGGCGACGGCGGCGGCCGTCGCCGGTTTGGGGATACTGGTGATCGGTCTGTGGGGATGCCGCAGCGAGATCGCCGATGGCCGGCTCGTGCCGGTTCTCGAAGACTGGAAATTCGACCCTGTTGAAATCCATGCGGTGTTTCCGACAGGCCGCGCCGCGCGTCCTGCGGCGCGGGCGTTGATCAGCTTTCTGGTGGAAGAGCTCGCACCGATATCGGTGGATGCCGATGCGAGGACGCGGGGGCGGTAGAGGCGTTATGCAAGCCGGCGCGCCGGCTCGTTCCGCTTACACCTGCGCCTGCCCGCCATCCGCGGTGATCTCCGCGCCATTGATGAAGCTCGAATCGTCGGATGCCAGAAACGTCACCACTCTGGCGATTTCCATCGGATCGGCAAGACGGCCCATAGGCACCAGCGACGCGAGGTACGACAGCAACCCGTCCTGACCTTCCTTCGTATCGCCTCCGAGTTCCGCGAGGCCCACCGTGCGGGTCGAGCCAGGGCTGACGACGTTGACGCGAATGCCGCGGTCCTTCAGATCGAGCACCCAGCTGCGCGCAAGACCGCGCACGGCCGCCTTTGAAGCGCTATAGATGCTGAACGCCTGCGTGCCCGTGGAGCCGGCAATCGATCCGGTGAGAATGATCGAGCCGCCGCGCGACATGAGGGGCAGCGCGCTTTGAACGGTAAAGACCACCGCGCGGACATTGCGATTGAACGTGTCGTCGAAATGCTGCTCGGTAATCTCACCGAGCGGCGCCAGCGAGCCGCCGCCAGCGTTGGCAAACAGAATGTCGAGACGTCCTTCGCGTTCGCGGATCAGTGTCATCAGCGCGTCCAGATCGGCGCTGCGCGTGACGTCGCCCTTGACTCCCGTTGCCGCGTGACCGATTGCGCTCACCGCCGCATCCAGTTCGGCCTGACGGCGGCCCGTGACGTACACCTTTGCGCCTTCGCGTGCGAGCTCCTGTGCCGCGGCCAGACCGATGCCGCTCGTGCCGCCCGTCACCAGTGCGATTTTGCCTTCCAGTCGTTTGCTCATGATGTCCTCAAATGAATTGAATGAATCGATGTGGCAACGATAAGTGTTTCTCCTGCGCCAATAAATAGCGTGTCAGCTAAATCATTATTTATGGACATGAATAATCGCGATATGATCGGTACCGTCAATCAAGCCTGGAAACGGAATGGATCAGATGCTCGCGTTGCGCGTGTTCGTGCGGATCGCCGAATCGGGCGGCTTCGGCAAAGCCGCCGATAGCCTGAACATACCGAGGCCCACCGTCACCAAGCTGATCCAGGATCTCGAAACGCACTTGCGGGTCAAGCTGTTTCAGCGCTCCACGCGCAAGGTGACCGTCACCGACGAAGGCCAGGCTTATTACCATCGCGCGCTGAAGGTGCTTGCCGACGTCGACGAAATGGACACGCTTTTCGCCGATTCGCGTGGCGCTCCGCGCGGGCGTTTGCGGGTGGATATCGGATCGTCGCTGGCCAACCTGATCCTGTTGCCGCATCTTCCGCTGTTCCGGCAACGATATCCGGAGATCCAGCTGGAGCTTGGCGTCAGCGACAGGGAAGTCGATCTGATCGGCGAGGGCGTCGACTGTGTGATCCGGGGTGGCGAACTGACGGACACGTCGCTGATTGCAAGACGTATCGCGAGCCTCGATTGGGGCACGTATGCGGGCGCGGGATACATGCGATCGCGCAAGCTGCCGACGCATCCGGAAGAACTCTACGGCGAGCACGATCTGGTCGGCTATTTCTCATCGCGGACAGGGCGCGTTTTCACGATGTCCTTCGAGCGCGGCGATGAGTCAATCCAGATCGACCCGAAAGGCACGCGGGGCGTTTCCGTCAATGAGAGTACCGCGCATCTGACTGCGCTGGTCAGCGGGCTCGGCGTTGGCCAGACCTTCGCGTTCATGGCGCGTGCGGCACTCGCGAGCGGCGATCTCGTTCAGCTTCTTCCGGAATGGAGCCGGCCGCTGCATCCTCTGCATATCGTGTTCGCCAAATCGCAACACGACAGCGCGAGGATGCGGGCGTTCGTCGATTGGGCGCTGGAGATTTTCCGGCCGTATGACCGCTTGCATACGTAGTCCGTTCACAACTCCTCGAACTGGATCGCACCGCCCTTCATGACGAGCGGAATGCGTTCGCCTTGCCCGAGCAGACATGAGATATCGCGCAACGGGTTGCCATCCACGACCAGCAGATCGGCCCACGCGCCAGCCGCGATGCGTCCGAGCTTGTCCGGCAGTCCGAGCACTTCAGCGGCCGTCGTGGTCGCACAGGCGAGCGTCGCCGCATTGCCCAACACGTCGGCGCGAATGCGGAATTCGTCGCTCTGCAAGCGCTGCGACGGTCCCAGCAGATCCGAGCCAAAACCCATCTTCACGCCCGCGTCGCGATAGATTTCGAGCGAACGCAGACCAGCCTCGCGCACGTCGGCGATCTTCGCCACGCTCTCCTCGCCCAGACCGTATTGCGCGCCTTCGGAAGCCAGCGCTTCGTAGGTGACGAGCGTCGGCACGACATACGCGCCCAACTCCGCCATCAGCTTCGCCGTCGGCGCGTCGATGAGATTGCCGTGTTCGATCGTGCGCACGCCCCAGCGGACGACGCGCGCAATCGCTTCCGCCGTATAAGCGTGCGCCATCACATAGGTCTGGCGGGCGCGCGCTTCTTCGACGATCGCTCGCACTTCGTCTTCCGCGTAGCCGAATGCGCCGACGGGATCAGTCGGCGACGCAACGCCGCCCGACGCCATGATCTTCAGATGATCGGCGCCCATCTGCAATTCCTCGCGAGCCGCGCGGCGCACTTCATCGACGCCATCGGCGACGCGCGACAGCGCGCCGACCCGCACGCAGCAGCCGCACGGCGCACTGTCGCCGAGATAATCCGAACGGGCGCGCATGTCGCCGTGTCCGCCCGTCTGACTGAGCGCACGCCCCGCGACGAACAGGCGCGGCCCGACTGCGAGCCCGCTTTCCACTGCCTGCTTGTGCGGATAACCTGCGCCGCCCGCGTCGCGCACCGTGGTGAAGCCACGCCGCAGCATCGCCCGCATGATGGGCACCGAGCGCAGCGTGACGAGCACGTTCGGCATGTGCACCTGCTGGGACAGATTCAGCTGCACGGCGATCACATGCACATGCAGGTCGATCAAACCCGGCATCAGCGTTTTGCCGCGCAAGTCGATCTCGCGCGCCGCGGCGCTTTTCAGCGGCCGGTCGGACACTTCCTTGATGAGGCCGTTTTCGACGAGCACGTGATGCGCTTCGCGCAATTCGCCGCGCTCGACATCGAGCAATCCTGCGTTGGTGAAGAGAATGCTGTCCACGCGTTTCTCCCAGGTTCCATGAATGATTCGATGCGCTGCGCGCAGCCGGTGTCAGGCTTCGTCGAGCAGCGCAGGCAACGCATACTGTGCGAGCGACTGCGCGATCGGCACGTGATCGTCGCGATACCAGGCTCGCGTATGCAACAAATTGAGCGACGCCAGCGTGCGACCTTTCCACCGCACGGGCACGTTCAGCACGCTTTCGCAACCGAGCGACGCGATCAGTTCGTGATCCGCGAACACGGCGCGCAGATCGTCCGGTGTCTTGCCGATGAACGCCTCGCCGCGCGTCAGCACGATGTCGGTCCAGTTGCCGCCCGACAGCGGCTTCTTCGCGGCCGTCGGATACGCCGCTGGCATGTTGCTGTAGATGCGTGCCGATTCATTCGTCGTGTCGTCGTAACGCAGTATCGTGAAGAGCGTATGGCCGACGGCTTGCGCAAGGACGGTGTCGAGCGCGCGATAGAGCGCCGCTGGCTGATCTTCGCTCGCCTGTGCGCGAGCCAGCGCGACGAACGCCTGCAAGCCCTGTTCTTGCACGCCATTCATGCCGCTTCTCCCGCGGCGATGTCTTCGAGCGAACGTCCGCGTGTCGGCACGCCCATTACGACCACGGCAATGGCGCCGAGCAACAGCACGACTGTCGTCACGCCGAACACGCCCGCAAAACCAAAGTTCGGATACAGATAGCCGACGAGAATCGGCGACACGATCGCGCCGATACGGCCGATCGCCGATGCCGTCCCCGCGCCCGTCGTGCGCACCGCCGTGGGAAAGACTTCTGCCGTATAGGCATATACGCCCGCATAGGTGCCGTTCATGAAGAACGACAGCCCGATGCCCGCCGCCATGATCTCCTCGTTCGAGCGGGCGAAGGCCATGCCCAAGGCACACACGCAGCCGAGCAGCATGTACGACGCGATGGTCGCCTGCCGTCCGATGCGCTCGTTGAACCACGACGCGCTGAAGTAGCCCGGCACCTGCGCAGCGTACATCGCGAGGGAATAGCCGAAGCTGCGCGTGATGCTCATCCCGTGCTGCACGAGCAGGCCCGGAATCCATGTGAAGAACGCGTAGTAGCTGAAGGTGATCGACAGCCACATCAGCCAGGTCATCGTCGTGATACGCGCCTGGCGTCCCGCCCACAGCGCGCGGAAGTTTGCGGACAGTGTGCCCGCGTGCGCCGGCGGCGCGCTGCCGGGGCTGATGGGCTCCGGTTCGGGCAGCGCGATCCCACGGGCCGCGAAGCTCGCCTCGATGCTGTCGAGCACGCGCTTCGCCTCGCCCACATGCCCGCGGCTTTCCAGCCAGCGCGGCGATTCGGGCAACGAACGGCGCCACCACAACAGCATCAGGATCGGCAGTGCGGTGATCAGCAGCACGACGCGCCAGCCTGAATCGAACGCGGGAACGATGAAGTAGCCGAGCAACGCAGCGGCGACGAAGCCGAACGAGAAGAACCCGGCCAATGCGCCCGTGAAGATGCCGCGATAGCGTTTGGCGACGAACTCGGCGAGGTAGGGCGCGATGATCGCGCTCTCGGCGCCCGTTCCCATGCCGGCCACGATGCGAGCGGCTAAAAAGGTCGGCCAGGATTCCGTCATCGCGCTGACGACGGAGGCTACGCAGTAGATCAGCAGCGCCGACATCATCACCTTGCGCCGGCCGATCAGATCGCCCAGCGTGCCCGCGAGCAGCGCGCCGAAGAAAAAGCCGATGAAGTTGCCGCTGCCCAGCACGCCCGTTTGCACACTGGACAAAGCCCAGTCGTGACGCAGCACGGGCAGGACAAACGCGACGGCGGCGGCATCCATGGCGTCGAAAGCGTAGCCCAGGCCGCCCATCAGCAGCAGGTGTCCATGAAAACGCCCAAACGGCAGACGCTCGATACGTGCAGAAACATTTGACACGTTGCGCTCCTTGAGTCTCGACAATCCGGCTTGACGGCGCGGCCTCATGCGCGCTCGCGGCGTGCGATGGACCTTGGTGTGAGGCCGATTCTATGGCTTGTCGAACGTCATAAATATTTATATCCTTGATCCACTACATTGATATCGTGAATGGATGCGCATGAGCTTCCGGTCGCTCGATCTGAACCTGCTGAAGGTATTCGAAGCCTTGATGACGGAAGGCGCCGTCACGCGTGCCGCCACCAAGCTCTCGCTCACGCAGCCCGCCGTCAGCAACGCGTTGAGCCGTTTGCGCGAAGCATTCGACGACCCGCTCTTCATCCGCAACGGCGCGGGCGTCACACCAACGCAACGGGCGATGGCGCTATGGGGACCCGTCGGCGATTCGCTGAGCCGCATTCGCGCGGCGCTCGATGAAGAGACCTTCTCTCCCGGCAGCGCCGAGCTGAGCTTCAGCCTGTCGATGTCGGACTACGTTGCGGGCATCGTGATGCCGCGCCTGATCGAACGGTTCGGCGAAAGCGCGCCGCATCTGCAATGGCAAACGGTGCCGAATATCCTGCTCGACGCGCCGGCGCTGCTCGAAGGCAATCGTGTCGATTGCCTGATCGGCGTCTATGTGAACGAGACGCTGCCGCCCGCGCATATCCGCTCGCGCTCGCTCTGGAGTGTCGACTACGCATGCGTGATGCGGCGCGGTCATCCACTCGCTTCGCCCGGTAAGCTCACCACCCGGCGCTTCCTGAATGCGCGTCATGTCGACATCAGCCTTGCAGGACAGACGCAGCCGTCGTTCGATATTTTTCTTGCGTCGCGCGGTTTGAAGCGCAACCTCGTCGCGTCGGTCAATCACTACACGGTCGCGTGCGAGATCATCCGTGCGAGCGATCTGATCGCCGTGCTGCCGCGCGATCTGTGCGAACGCGGTGCCATGGCCGGCGACCTCGTTAGCGTGCGTGCGCCGCTGGAAGCCCCGGAGCGCGTCATCAGCCTGTTCTGGCATCAACGCAACGAGACGGTTCCCGCGCACCGCTGGCCGCGCGATCAATTGGTCGATATGTTCGCGTCGCCTTGAATGCGTGGTCATTCAAGCTTTAGAAAATCTAAATCATCCGCGACCGACGGGCCACTATTCTTCGTTTTTTTGAGTTCCTATGCTGATCCGTAATCGACGGACAAGCGAATCGTCCGTTTTTTCAACGGTTGCTGTTTGGAACGGGGATGCTCATGAAAAAGCCGCTGGTTTGTCTCGCACTATTGCTCGCAGCATTGTCCGTACACGCGAAGGAGTTGACCGAACTGAAGTTCGGTGTCGATCCCACTTACGCGCCGTTCGAGTCGAAGGCGCCCGACGGCAAACTCGTCGGTTTTGAAATCGACCTCGGCAATGAAATTTGCCGCCGGCTCCACGCAAAATGCGTATGGGTCGAAACGGCGTTCGACGGCATCATTCCCGCCCTGCAGGGGCGCAAGTTCGACGCGATCCTGTCGGCCATGTCGGTGACGCCGAAACGCGAAACACAAGTGGCATTCTCGACAACCCTGTTCAACACGCCGAGCAGCCTGATCGGACGCGCTGGCGCTGGCTTGCAACCCTCGGTCGAATCGCTGAAGGGGAAGAACATCGGTGTCGCGCAAGGCTCGACGCAAGAGGTGTACGCAAAAGCCTACTGGGCGCCCGCCGGCATCAATGTCGTTTCATACGCCAATCAGGAACTCGTCTACACCGATCTGCGCTCGGGGCGACTCGACGCAACCTTGACCGACATGATTTCCGGCAGCGAGGGTTTTCTGAAAACGCCGCAAGGGCAGGGCTATGCGTTTCTCGGAGGGCCCGTGAACGATGCGAAGACGTTGGGCAAGGGCGCCGCGATCGGCTTGCGCAAAGACGATCCGCAGTTGCGTGAGATGATCGATCAGGCCATTGCCGATATGATCAAGGACGGAACGTATCAGAAGATCGAACGCCGTTACTTCGACTTCGATATCCTGAACGGCTGAGACGATCGAATCGCGCCTTATACGGAGACACCATGCTGCAAGACATCGACGCACGCATCGAACGTGCGCTGACGCCGGAACTGATCGCCGACTTTCGCCGCGATGGTGCGGTGTGCATCCGCCAGCTCTTCACGGAAGACGAGATTGCGCTGTTGCGTGAAGGCATCGAGCACAACCTCGCGCAGCCGAGTCCGCGCGCGAAAGTCGCGAGCCGTCCCGACGATCCAGGCTGGTTCTTCGAAGACTTCTGCAACTGGCAGGACAACGACGCGTATCGCCGCTTCATTGACGGGTCGGCGGCGCCTGCCGCAGCGGGCGCGCTGATGGGCGGCGAAACCGTGCGGCTCTATCACGACCATCTGCTCGTGAAGGAGCCGAACACGCGGCAGCGCACGCCGTGGCATCAGGACCAGCCGTACTGCAACATTAGCGGCTCGCAGAACGTCAGCATGTGGATTCCCGTCGATCCCGTTTCGCGCGAATCGACGCTGGAATTCGTGGCCGGCTCGCATCTCGGCCCGTGGCTCATGCCGCGCACGTTCATGGACAACCAGGCGAAATGGTTTCCGGAAGGCACGCTCGCCGACCTGCCCGATATCGAATCGAACCGCGCCGCTTATCCGATCATCGGATGGGCGCTCGAACCGGGCGACCTGGTGTGCTTCAACATGCTGACCTTGCATGCATCGGGTGGCGTTGGCGGCAACACGCGGCGGCGCGCGTTTTCGGTCCGCTTCATCGGCGACGATGTTCGTCACGCACCGCGCCGCTGGCGCACGTCCCCCGATTTCCCGGGCCTCGATGCGCAATTGCCCGAAGGCGCGCCGATGGACCATCCGCTGTTTCCCGTGCTGTGGCGCGCGAGCGCGGGCTGATGCACGGTCCTTCGCTTCAGGCGACCACGCTCAGCATGCTGTCGTTGAGTTGCTGCTGTTCCTTGCCGCGCGTCACGAGCCAGCGGTGAAAGCTGCGGCAATGCGGTCTGTCGAACGCATTCGGCTTCCATGTGAGGAAATACGGCCACGGCAGCGACAATCCTAGCGCGAAGGGCATCACGAGGCGGCCTGCGGCAAGATCGTCGCAGACCATCGAACTTTGCGCGAGCACGAAACCGTAGCCGTCTATCGCCGCCTGAATCGCGACGCTCGATAACGAAAACACCTGACGGTTCTCGTTCAGTTCACTGCAATCGACATCGTTGGCGACGAGCCATTCGCGCCACGAAGGCGGCGACGCGAACTTCGGCCGCCAGTCGACGGATATCAACGGATAGCCGAGGATCTCGGCGGGCGCAGCGAGTGGCGCATCCGCTGCGAGCAGTTGCGGACTGCAAACGGGCACCACGTAATCGCGGAACAGTTCGACGGAGTTCTCGACATCCGCGATGCGCTCGCCGTAGCTGATGCGAAAGTCGATGTCGTAGCCATCGGGCGACGGCTCCGTATGCGTGCCGTCGAGATACACGCTGAGATCCGCGTGCTGCCGCTGCCATTCGAGCATGCGCGGCGCGAGCCATTTAGACAGCAGCGAAGGCAGCGCGCTGACGCTGAGATTGCGCGTGTTCTTCGCCCGCTCGATTTCCGCATGCGCGACACGCAGGCTTTCGAACGCGGCCGCGCAGCTCTCGTGATACTGGCGCCCGATCGACGTCAGGCTCAGGCGCTTGCCGTCCTTTTGCGTGAGGTGCAGTCCGAGCGTGTCTTCAAGCAGTTTGATCTGCTGGCTCACTGCACCGGGGGAGATGCCAAGCCGCTTCGCCGCTTCCGTCACGCCGCCGCACCGGCCTACTGCTTCGAACACCTGCAATGCGCGCAAAGGGGGAAAGCTGTTCGTCGTCATCGTATGGGTGGGGAAAGGTTCGACGATTTAGAAACTCTAAACGAACAGCCAGTGTTTGACATCTGTTCTTTTATGTTTTGGCTTTTTATCCTGACCGGCAAGTGAATACGAAACCGGATAACGGAGGCCGCGCAATGTTTCTGAGGAATGCATGGTACGTCGCAGCATGGGACGCAGAGGTCACGCACACGCTCATGCCCGTGACGATCCTCGGCGAGCCGGTCGTGTTGTATCGCCGCGAGGATGGCACACCCGTCGCGCTCGAAGACGCGTGCCCGCATCGCAAGCTGCCGCTGTCGATGGGAAGACTGATCGGCGATCAGGTGGAGTGCGGTTATCACGGCCTGACCTTCGATTGCGAGGGCGCATGCGTGCGCGCGCCCGGTAGCCCGCGCATTCCGCCCGGCGCGAAAGTGCGCAGCTATCCGCTGGCGGAGCGCTACGGCCTGCTGTGGATCTGGATGGGCGATGCCGACGAGGCGGACGCCGCGACGATCGTGCACATCGACGAATGGGGCAACCCTGCGTGGGGCGTGAATCGCGGCGATGCGATGACGGTGGACTGCCATTACCTTTATGTCACCGACAATCTGCTCGACCCTTCGCATGTGGCTTGGGTGCATCCGTCGTCGTTCGGTAATGCTGCGTGCGAGGCCGAGCCGTTGAAGACCGAGGTCGCTGCGCATGGCGTGACCGTCTCACGCTGGATGCGCGATGTCGACGTCGCGCCGTTCTATGCGCAGTTCGTCGGCTTCGAAGGGCGGTGCGACCGCAAGCAGCATTACGAAGTGCGCTTCCCGTCGCACGCGATCATCAAGGCGATCTTTACGCCGTCGGGCACGGGCGGCGACGGCGCGCCGCTTCATCCCGATGTGTTCCTGATGAACTCGTATAACTTCATGACGCCCGTCGACGAATCGCATACACGGTACTACTGGTTCCAGACGCGCAACTTCGCGCCGCAGGACGAACAGGTGTCACGCCAGTTCGACGCGGACGTGCGCCACGCTTTCGAAGAGGACCGCGTCGTGTTGACGGCCGTTCATCGCGGCATGCAGAACGCCCGCACGCCGAACATCGATCTCGCAATCGATGCTGGACCGCTGCGGTTCAGACGCGCGATTGCGCAGATGATCGAGCGCGAGCAGCAGGTCACGGCGACGACCGCGCCTGTGTATGTGGTGAGCCGCCAGCGCGCGGAGCACTGACATGCGCGTCATGGACGATCCGGCGGCGCTGTCCGCGTCGCGCGCAGCGCCCGGCTTCAGGCGTTTTCGCGTGACGCGGCGCACACAGGAAAGCGCATCGATCGTTTCGTTCGATCTCGTGCCTTCCGATGGTGAAGCGTTGACGCCGTTCGCTGCTGGGCAGTTCGTCACGGTGCGCCTGCCGTTGTCGCCGGGCGAGCGTCTGTTGCGCACATATAGCCTGTCCGGCGATCCCGCCGATCGAACGCGCTGGCGAATCTCCGTCAAACGCGAGGCGGGCAGCGCCGCTGTCCCCGCTGGACGCGGCTCGTCGTATCTTCATCAGCATGTCCACGTCGGCGATGAACTGGAACTCGCCGGACCGTCGGGCGCGTTCGTATGCGGCGACGACGTTGCACGACCCGTGATATTGATGAGTGGCGGAGTCGGGTTGACGCCGCTCGTCAGCATGCTGCATTGCCTGCGTGCGATGGACGGCGCGCACGCGCGGCGCGTGCATTTCATCCATGCGTGCGAAAACGGCGCGGTGCACGCGTTCCGCGACGAGGTCGAGGCGGTGGCGGCAGCGCATCCGAACGTTCGTGTGCACTTCTGTTACCGGCTTCCTTCTGCGGAAGACCGCGTATTGAAGAACTTCGACAGCGAAGGGCTGATTTCAAAAGACACGCTGCAAAGCCTGTTGCCGCTCGATGACTACGAAGTCTATCTATGCGGTCCGCCTGCGTTCATGCAGTCGAGCTGGAAGCTGTTGCGCAGCCTCGGTATTGCGCGTGAACGCATTCATTACGAGTTCTTCGGTCCCGCGACGGTTCTCGAGGAAGATGCGGTCGAGGAGCCTTTAAGCGCGCAATCACGTGAAGTGATTCAGGAAGCCGCCGCCACGGTAACGACCATCCGCTTTCGACCACAAGCCGAGCCCGTCGCATGGGACGCGGCCTGTGGCTCGCTGCTGGAATTCGCCGAGAAGCACGGCTATGAGCCCGCGTTCAGCTGCCGGATCGGCATTTGCAACACCTGCGTGACGGGTCTGATCGACGGGAAGGTCGAATACACGGAAGAACCCCTGGAGCCGCCATCGGAAGGTACAGTATTGCTGTGTTGCGCGAAGCCCGTGGGAAGCGTTACCCTGGCGCTATCCGACGACGCAAGAACGTTTGAATAACCGGGGACTTTATGAAGATCAGCTTTCCCGTCGAACCCGATTTCGACACGCAGCGCACCCAGTTTCTCGACGCGGCCCGCGCGGCAGGCGCCGCATTGACGACGTATGCGCATCCTTTGAAAGGACCGAATGGCGAAGCGCTCGCGACAGACGTCGCCTGGCTCGGCAAGCCCGACGCATCCCGCGTACTGATGACGCTATCGGGCACACATGGCGTAGAGGGCTACTACGGTTCGACCTGTCAAACCGCGTGGCTGCGCGAACTGGCAACGCACCCACTACCCGACGATGTCGCCGTGCTGATGGTCCATCTGATCAACCCGTGGGGTACGGCGTGGGTCAGGCGCGTGAACGAAGACAATGTCGATCTGAATCGCAACTACGTCGACTTCACGTCTGCGCTGCCCGACAATCCGCGCTACGAAGCGCTGCATGAAATCTACACGTGCCGCGACATCGACGGTCCGCAGAGGCAGCATGCCGATGCGCTGCTCGCGAAGCAGATCGACGCGTTGGGGTGGTCCGGGGTACAGGCAATCGTCGGCGCGGGTCAATACCTCCACGCAGACGGTCTGTTCTATGGCGGCCAGCAGCCCACCTGGTCGAACCGCACGCTGCGCGATATCGCCGCGCGTTTCCTCAAGCCCGCTCAGGTTGCGATTGCCTTCGACCTGCATACGGGCGCAGGCGCGTTCGGCCATCCGATGCTGATGTCGATCACGCAATCGGTCTATCCGGGGCTCGCCGACGCGCAGCGCCTCTATGGCCCGTGGCTCTATACGCTGGTCACGCACGCGGATGCAGCAGTCAGCGAGACAGGCGTGGTCGCACGGGCGACGGGCTATACGTCGCAAGCGATGCTGGACGCGTTGCCGGACACGCACTTGCTGCAGCTCGTCATCGAGTGCGGCACCTATCCCGAAGCGCCGATGCACACGGCGCTGCGCGACGACCATTGGCTGCATCTGTACGGTGACCCTCACGATGCGCGAGGACGCGCGATCAGCCGCGCACTGTTCGAATCGTTCATGCCCGCCGATCCCGACTGGCGCGAACTGGTATGGATGCGCACGCGCCAGATCTGGATGCGGGCGCTTGCCGCGCTGCCCGGCATCACGCCGAAGCAAAGCTGAAGCACCTCTAAAGCACCTCTAAAGCACCTCAGACGAGCGCCTGGCTCGCAGCCGCAGCCCGGCTGCGCAGCCAGTTGATGCTTGCGAACAGCAGCACCGCAAACACGATCAACATCGTCGCGACGGCGAGTATTGAAGGATCGATCGAATCTCGGATGCCGCTCCACATCTGCCGCGGCACCGTGGTCTGATCCGGCCCGCCGATGAACAGAATGACGATCACTTCATCGAACGAAGTCGCAAATGCAAACACGCTGCCCGTCGCGACGGCCGGCGCAATCAGCGGCAGCGTCACGCGCCGGAACGCGATCCAGGGCCTGGCGCCGAGACCCGATGCGGCGCGTAGAAGACTCTGATCGAACGACAGCAGCGACGCCGTCACGGTGATGACCACGAAGGGCGTGCCGAGCGCCGCATGCGCCAGCACGACGCCGGGATAGGAATTCACCAGCCCCAACGGCGCGAAGATCAGATAGAACCCGGCCGCGACGACGACGATGGGAACGATCATCGGTGAAATGATGATCGGCATGATCAGCGAGCGCAGCGGAAACTGCGTGCGGCTCAGGCCGAGCGCGGCGAGCGTGCCGAGGCATGTTGCGATCAGCGTCGAGGCCGCGCCGATGCCGAGGCTGTTCAGGAGTGCGCGCTGCCAGTCGCCGCTGGTCAGCGCCTGTTCGTACCAGCGCAGTGAAAAGCCCTGCAACGGGTACGAGAAATACGAGCCCGAGTTGAACGAGAGCGGGATGATCGCGAGAATCGGCGCGATCAGAAAGAACAACACGATCGCGGTATGCACGCGCACCCAGTGCGTCGCGATGCGCTCCGTCAACACCTTCTTCCGTTGATTTTGCATGGCGGCTCTTTGTCGTCGTGTAGGCGTGGCTCAACCGAAGCGCAAACGGTCGATGCCGACGATGCGGTTGAACAGGAAGTAGAACACTGCGGTGAAGATCACGAGATACGCCGACAGCGCGCCCGCGAGCCCCCAGTTGAGCTGCGTGTTGGTCTGCATCGCAATGAGCTGGCTGATCATCTCGTCGCCCGCTCCGCCGAGCAATGCGGGCGTGATGTAGTACCCGAGCGCCAGCACGAACACGAGAAAGCAGCCCGCGCCGACACCCGGCAGCGTTTGCGGCACATACACGCGCACGAATGCGGTGAATGGATGTGCGCCGAGCGACTGCGCCGCGCGCACGTAAATGGGCGAGACACTCTTCATCACCGAATAGATGGCGAGAATCATGTACGGCAACAGCACGTGCGTCATGCCGATCAGCACACCCGCACGATTGAAGATGAGCGGCACGGGATGCGTCGCGAGTCCGAGTCCCATCAGCAGGCTGTTGATGACGCCGCCCGGCTGCAACAGCACGTACCATGCCGTGGTGCGCACCAGCAGCGAGGTCCAGAACGGCACGATCACGAGCAGCATCAGACGGTTGCTGCTTTTCGCGGGCAGATTGGCGAGCATCCACGCGACGGGGTAGCCGAGCAGCAGACACAGCACCGTAACGGTCGCGCTGATCGAGATCGTGCGCAGGAACGCCTGTCGATAGACCGACGAGTTGTCCGGCACGAACTCGACGGAACCTTGCGGCGTGACTTGCGCATCGACGGCGGCGAGCAGATAGTCCGGCGTCGGCGATGCGGCGGCGCGTTTCAGCAGGCGCCAGGTTTCCGGCGAGTTCCAGCGCTCGTCCATTTGCGTGAGCGCGAGTTTCCATGCGGGCGGCGCATCGGCGGGCAGATTGCGCGCGGTGCGCATCAGCAGGCTGCGGAACTCGGGCTGAGCGAAGTTCAGGCGTCGCGCGACCGTGCCGAGTTGTCCGCTTCCTTGCGCTTCTTTGAGGCCCGACGCAAGCAGTGCAAACGTGCGTTCGTCCGGTACACCGTGGCCGTCCCATGCATCGAGCGCGCGGGTGAGCGCAGGCATGCTGTCGGGCACTTCGTGATTCTGCACACTGCGCGCGAGCAGCAACGCGATGGGCGCGATGAATGTCGATAGCAGAAACAGAATCAACGGCAGCGCCAGCAGCAGCGCCTGAGCCGACGCGCGGCGCTGCGCCTTCTGGAACGACGCGCGGCCGTTGGCTCTCGTCGGAGAGCCCGAAGCCGCGGCTGGGGCCGATACGGGCATGCTGGTAGTCACGTCGGGCTCTCTTTGAACAGCGAAGTTACTGGGTCAGCCAGGTCTGGAAACGCTTGTTGATCTGGTCCGCGTTGTCGGCCCAGAAGTTCGCGTTGATCTGCAGCGCGCGCTTGAAGTTCTGCGGCGAGGTCGGCAGATCGGACAGCCGCTGCTTGTCGACGAGCGCGATCGCGTCCTTGCGCGGCGGCGCGTAGGCGATGTACTTCGACAGATCGGCATACGCTTTCGGCTGCGAAGCGGACACGATGAACTTCGCCGCCGCGTCCGCGTGCTTCGCGCCCGTGGGAATGCCCCACCAGTCGAAGTCGTATACCTGCGCATCCCAGACGGCCTTGAACGGCTTGTTGTCCTTCTTCGCGGCATCGTCGATGCGGCCGTTGTAGGCTTGCGTCATGACAACTGCGCCGTCAGCGAGCAACTGCGGCGCCTGCGCACCCGATTCCCACCAGACGATGTTCTTCTTGATTGTATCGAGCTTCTTGAACGCGCGATCGACGCCTGCGGGCGTAGCGAGCACCTTATAGACGTCCTTCGGATCGACACCGTCGGCGATCAACGCCCATTCCATCGATACCTTCGGCGACTTGCGCAGCCCGCGCTTGCCCGGGAATTTCTGCAGATCGAAGAAGTCGGCGACGGTGGTCGGCGCGCTCTTCAGCTTGCTCGCATCGTAGGCGAAGACGGTCGACCAGACCATGCTCGCCACGGCGCAATCGCTGATCGAGCCGGGGATGAAATCGCTCGTCTTGCCCAACGTTTTCTTGTCGAACTTCTGCAGCAGGCCTTCATCGCAGGCGGTGATGGCATCATTCGTTTCGAGGTCGATCAGATCCCATGTGGTGTTCTTCGCCTGTTCCATCGCGGAGAGCTTGGCGAGGCCGCCGTCGTAGGATTCCGTCGAAAAGCCCACGCCCGTGGCTTGCGTGAACGGCTCGAAATAGGCCTTCTTCGCAGCGGCTTCATAGGCGCCGCCGAAGGTCACGACGGAGAGCGTCTCTGCTGCCTGAGCACTGGCGGCGAAGAACGCGAAGACGGAGAGGGCGGCAAGTGCGGCACGTTGTGCCTTGATTGGAGTGCGCATGTCAGTTGGCTCCTGCGGGTGCGGTCGTAATGATGGAAGGTAACGGAGACGGCGGGGAGTAATTGGCAGGCGCGTTGCGATGCGCGCTTGCCGTCATTGCGAGAATCTTGCAGTCGTCGTGGCGCCATGCGACCTCGACCATGTCGCCCGGCGCGGGCAGCGCGTGGCGTTGCGTGTTGGGCACCTTGACGACGAGGGCGTCGCGCGCACCGAGCTTCAGATGGACGCGGTGATGATCGCCGCAATACACCAGTTCTTCGACGCGCGCTTGCACGACGTTGTTGTGTCCGTCGACCTGCGTGCCTTCGGCGCTCGGAATATGCGCGCGCTCGGGGCGCAGCGCGAGCATCGCCTCGTCGCCTTCGCGCAGCCCGCTCTCGCAGCGGCCGCGAATGATGCTGCCGTCCGCCAGTGCGAGGGTCGCGCTGTCGTCGCTGACGTTGACGACACGGCCCGTCAATCCATTGTTCTCGCCGACGAAGTTCGCGACGAAGGCATTCTGCGCATTCTCGTAAAGCTCGCTCGGCGTAGCGGCTTGCTGGATACGGCCATCGGAGAACACGGCGACACGGTTCGACATCGTCAATGCTTCGGCCTGATCGTGCGTCACGTAGACGATCGTGAGCGACAGCTCGCGATGCAGGCGCATGATTTCGTATTGCATCGTTTCGCGCAGACGCTTGTCGAGCGCGCCGAGCGGTTCGTCCATCAGCACGACGCTCGGCTCGAACACCAGCGCGCGCGCCAGTGCGACGCGCTGCTGTTGTCCGCCCGACAGTTGCGACGGACGACGGTTGGCCAGATGCGGCAATTCGATCATGTCCAGCGCGCGCTTCACGCGTGTCTTCTGCTCGGCGCGGCTCACGTGACGCACCGAAAGCGGAAACGCCACGTTCTCCGCAATCGTCAGATGCGGAAAGAGCGCGTAGTTCTGGAACACCATGCCGATGTCGCGCTGATGCGGCGGCTTGTCGTCGAGCCGCTTGCCGTCGAGACGAATCTCGCCCTGCGTGGGCGTTTCGAAACCCGCGAGCATCATCAGAGTGGTGGTCTTGCCCGAACCCGACGGCCCGAGCAGCGACAGGAATTCGCCCTTGCGCACGTCGAGGTTTAGATCGTCGACGACGTAGTTCGCGCCGTCATACGATTTGCTCACGCCCGAGAATGAAATGAAGGAAGGGTTAGACATCGTGCTGGCGTCCTGTCGGTGTTGCGTCGTAGTCAATGCGTGCCGATCTTCGCCGCGAGATAGCGCGCGAAGTCATAGTTGGGGCGTTCGAGATGGCTCAGATGGCCGGGCTTCGCAAGCGGTGCATGCACGCCGCGAAACACGGCTTCGACGCCGCGCCGGTCTTCCGCATTCACGTCGTCGAGGAGCTTTTTCAGCGTATCCATGTAGGCGTGCGCCTGCGGATCGGCGACGAACTCCGGCGCCAGTCCGCCGCCGAAGCGGATATGCACGCGCCCCACGCCTTCGGGCTGCAGCACGAGATACCAGAAGTACCCCGGCGTCAGGGTCACGAGATGCGTCGGGTAAATCGCGAGCAAAGCCGTGGTCTTGCGCCAGTGTCCCGTGAGACGCGTGTTGTCGGGATGCGCGTTGCCGATCGGCAAGGACGCTTCCTTAGTGATCCAGTGATAGTTGAAGGCCGGAAGGCCGGGCGGGCATTCCATTTCTTCGAGCCGCGAATGCGGGCCTACCGTCGCGCGATGCAGCATCGGCAGGTGATAGCTCTCCATGAAGTTTTCCGCGAGGATCTTCCAGTTCGTATCCCACACGTGCTCTTCATAGAAAGTTTCGATGTAGTCGGACATGCCGTATGCGCCGATCAACTCGTTCAATTCAGCGAGCCGCGTGTGAACGGGCAGGGCGTTTTCATCGAGCGTCACGTAGATCCAGCCTTGCCATTCTTCGCAGCGCACGGCAGGCAAGCGGTAGCTCTCCTTGCAGAAGCCTGCTTGCCGATCCATCAGCGGCGCACCCTTCAGCGCGCCATCGAGCGAATAATTCCACGCGTGATACGGGCACACGATCCGGCGCACATTGCCACGTCCTTCGAGCAGCACCGACATGCGATGCAGGCAGACATTCGACATTGCCTTCAACTGCATCTGCTCGTCGCGCAGCACGACGATCGGCTGGTCGCCGATGCGCGCAGTCAGGTAGTCGCCGGCGTCCTTCAACGCGCTCGCGCGGCCGACGCATTGCCATTCGCGCGAGAAGATATCGCGCTCTTCCAGTGCGAGAAATTCGGGTGACGTGTAGACACCGGGCGGCATCGAGCGCGCTTCGCTGAAAGGGCGATCGC
Organism: Paraburkholderia largidicola; assembly: GCF_013426895.1. Taxonomy (NCBI): domain Bacteria; kingdom Pseudomonadati; phylum Pseudomonadota; class Betaproteobacteria; order Burkholderiales; family Burkholderiaceae; genus Paraburkholderia; species Paraburkholderia largidicola. The sequence continues at coordinate 688,697 of NZ_AP023176.1, forward strand.
AACCGGTCAGGAGTTCATCGACCAGCGCATCGATTGCGATCGTCCTTGCCGGGTTTGCCATGTCGCCCTCCTTGTTTCGAGCTTGCGAGTGCGGCCGACGCTGGATTGCGCGGTGTTGCGCTCGACATGGACATCAATCTATCAAGCCAAATTCCCAGCCAAAATATTGTTTTTGGATGCAAAGCAAAGGTTTTTACTATGCAGCGCCGATGCTGTCAGCACGGGCCCCAACGCCTGTTTGGAGCAGGGTTTACGAGTCCAGATGCAACCGTCTGATGTACGTTTCGCAATACGACGCGAACCGGTGCACCACCTGCCGGGGCCGCATGGTGCGTGATTGCGCGATGCCGAGCGTGGTCGCGTTGACGTTGTCCTTGAAGCGCTTCACGACGAAGTCTTCGCCGTCGACAGTGCGGTTCGACTTGAGGGGAAAGTTGAGGATGCTGTAGCCGAGTCCGTTCGCCACCATGCCGCGCACGACCTCCGGCTGGGATGAGCGGAACGCCGGCACGGGCCGGCTGCCCACGGCGTCGAACAGTGCGGCGAAATACTCGCGGCTGTGCGGCAGATCCAGCATCACGTAAGGCTCGTGCAACAGGTCGGCCAGCGATACCTTGCGCGCGCGGGCAAGACGGTGAGACGTGGGCAGGATCACATACGGCGGCAACGACAGCAGCGGCGTGAAGGCGATGTCCTCGGTCAGGTCGAGGCTATAGGTCAGAACTATGTCGAGCGAGCCGTCGTGCAGGCCTCTTAGCAGACCGTCCTGATGCGCTTCGACGGTGCGAAACGAAATGCCCGCATGCTCGCTCGCGAACCGGCTGATGAGCCTCGGCATCAGGGGCGGCGCGAGCGAAACGAGGCAGCCGAGCGCGATCGAGCCCGTCATGCCGCCGTCCATCTCTTTCGCGGACGTCTGCAATTCCTCGGCGATCTTCAGCAGATTGCGCGCCTGCCCAAGCAGATCGCGGCCCGCTTGCGTGAGCGACAGGCCGCTCGCGTGATGTCGGATGAAAAGCTGCACGCCGAATGACGATTCGAGATCGGCGAGCGCCGTCGAGATCGACGGCTGCGAGATATGCAGGCGCTTCGCGGCGGCCGTAAAGGACAGCGTTTCCGCCGTGACCACGAAATAGCGCAACTGGCGAAGCGAGTAGCGCAGGGGATGGTTTTCCATCGGCAATGCTCCAGATTCGGGCGTTCATTGCGCACCATTGTGATGCGTTCAAAAAACGCTGCATAGGTAAATCCGATGCCATGCATTTTTTAAATATATTTTTCGGATTCGAGGGGCGCGCGTAGATTCTGCACCAGGACAGCTGATTCACGGTGCTGCGCGCCGCTCGACAGGTCGCTTCGCCCGCATCGAACGCGACGCCGCGACGGCTCGAATCAAACCGCCTTTGAGAAGGACTTAGCCATGGCAGTGAAAACAACGTCAATCGACACGCTCGTAGTCGGCGCCGGTCAGGCCGGCGTGGCGATGAGCGAACATTTGAGCAACATCGGCGTGCCGCATATCGTGCTGGAGCGCGCGCGCATCGCCGAGCGGTGGCGCACGGGACGCTGGGATTCGCTGGTTGCCAATGGACCCGCGTGGCACGATCGTTTCCCGAATCTGGAGTTCGCCGAGGTCGATCCCAATGGCTTCGCGTCGAAGGATCAGGTCGCGGATTACTTCGTCGCCTATGCGAAGAAATTCGACGCGCCGATCCGCACGGGCGTCGAAGTGAAGAAAGTGGTGCGCAATGCGGGCCACCAGGGTTTCATCGTCGAGACCTCCGAGGGTACGTTCGAAGCGAACCGTGTGGTCGTTGCAACAGGACCGTTTCAACGCCCGCTGATTCCCGCCGTCGCGCCGAAATCGGATCGGTTCACGCAGATTCATTCCGCCGACTATCGCAACCCGCAGCAGTTGCCCGAAGGCGGCGTGCTGGTGATCGGCGCGGGTTCGTCGGGCGTGCAGATCGCCGATGAACTGCAGCGTTCGGGCAAGCAGGTGTATCTGTCGGTCGGACCGCACGATCGCCCGCCGCGCGGGTATCGTGGCCGCGACTTCTGCTGGTGGCTCGGCGTGCTCGGCGAATGGGATGCCGAAGTCATGCGTCCGGGCAAGGAACATGTGACCATCGCGGTGAGCGGTGCGCGCGGCGGCCACACCGTGGACTTCCGGCGTCTTGCGCATCAGGGCGTCACGCTCGTCGGTTTGACGAAATCGTTCGACGACACCGTCGTCACGTTCGACTCGGACCTGGCGGACAACATCGCGCGTGGCGACGAAAACTATCTGTCGTTGCTCGATGCAGCGGATGCGTACGCGGCCCGCAACGGTCTCGAACTTCCGGAAGAACCCGAGGCGCGCGTCATTCCCGCAGACCCGGACTGTGTCATCAATCCGATTCTCGAACTCGATCTGGTCAAGGCCGGTGTGACGTCGATTGTCTGGGCGACCGGCTATGCCGTCGATTTCAACTGGCTGCAAGTCGATGCCTTCGACGAGAAAGGCAAGCCAAAGCATCAGCGCGGTGTATCGAAAGAGCCGGGCATCTATTTTCTGGGTCTTCCGTGGCTATCGCGTCGCGGTTCCGCTTTCATCTGGGGCGTGTGGCACGACGCGAAGCATGTTGCCGATCACATCGCCACGCAGCGCAAATATCACGCGTACTACGACGCGCCTGATCGCCAGGCAAAGGCACCGAACGACGCCGTAGCCGATTCAGGCATTCACAAGGTCAGCGAACTCGACCTGAGTTGACGCGCCCACGAACCCGACCCGCATTCTCCCTTTATTTTCGTATCAAGGTGCATTGATGAGCCAACCTACGCATACCCGTATCCGCATGTTCAACACGAAGGACACGTATCCGAACCAGACGCTCGACAACGACCTGTGTCAGGCCGTGCGCGCGGGCAATACGGTGTACGTGCGCGGCCAGGTGGGGACCACGTTCGACGGGCAGCTCGTGGGGCTTGGCGATCCGCGTGCGCAGGCCGAGCAGGCGATGAAGAACGTCAAGCAGTTGCTCCAGGAAGCGGGCAGCGACATGTCGCACATCGTCAAGACGACCACGTTTCTGACTGACGTGCGGTATCGCGAGCCCGTGTATCAGGAAGTCGGCAAGTGGCTTAAGGGCGTGTTCCCGATTTCGACGGGTCTGGTCGTCACGGCGTTGGGCCAGCCGCAATGGCTGATGGAGATCGACGTGATCGCCGTCATTCCCGATGGATGGACGCCGTCTCAGGGCTGAGGAACACGACATGACTTTTTCTATCGTCGGACGTTGTGCGGAAACGGGGCAACTCGGCATTGCGATCAGTTCTTCGAGCATCGCAGTCGGCGCGCGTTGCCCGTGGGTGCGCGCGGGCGTGGGCGCAGTGGCGACGCAGAACGTGACGCTGCCCGCGCTCGGTCCGCAGGTTCTCGATCTGCTGCAGCACACGCTACTCGAACCCGCGGCAGCGCTGGACCGTGCGCTCGGGGCGAACGACTGGAGCGAGTATCGACAGGTAACGGTGATCGATGCGAGCGGACGCACCGCGTTTTTCAGCGGCAAGGAAGCACTGGGCACGTATCACGCAGTGGCGGGCGAACAGTGCGTCGCGGCGGGCAATATGCTGGCGGACATTGGCGTGATCGAGTCGATGGCGCCTGCATTTGCGAATGCGAAAGGCGCACTCGCCGATCGTCTGCTCGCGGCGATGCATGCCGCGATGGCCGCAGGCGGTGAAGCGGGCCCCGTGCATTCGGCGGCGCTGAAGATCGTCGGCGATCAAAGCTGGCCGATCGTCGATTTGCGCGTCGATTGGGCCGACGACGATCCCATCGGCAAGCTCGACGGTCTCTGGCAAGCGTACAAGCCGCAAATGCAGGACTACGTGACCCGCGCGCTCAATCCAACGGCCGCGCCGAGTTATGGAGTACCGGGCGATGAATGACCGCTCGAGCCGCGCGCTGCTCGAACAGCTGATCGGATTTCCCACCGTCAGCCGGGACTCCAATCTCGCGATGATCGATTTCATCCGGCATTACCTCGGCGATCTCGGTGTGCATAGCGAGCTGTTCTACAACGCGGAGCGCACGAAGGCGAATCTGTTCGCGACGATCGGTCCGGATGACGGCGGCGGCATCGTGCTCTCCGGTCACACCGATGTGGTGCCTGTCGACGGGCAGCCCTGGACGGTCGAGCCGTTCCGTCTGAGTGAAAAAGACGGACGCCTGTATGGACGCGGTACGGCCGATATGAAAGGCTTCATCGCATCGGTATTGGCAGCCGTGCCCGGGTTCGTCGCTCGCGATCTGAAGGTGCCGGTGCATCTTGCGTTCTCGTATGACGAGGAAGTGGGATGTCTGGGCGTGCGGCCGATGCTCGCCGAACTGGCGAAGCGCGCGCACAAGCCTGCGCTGTGCCTGATCGGCGAACCGACGGAATTGAAGCCGGTGCTGGGTCACAAAGGCAAGCTGGCGATGCGCTGCCAGGTCAAGGGCGCACCTTGCCATTCGGCGTACGCGCCGTATGGCGTCAACGCGATTCAGTACGCGGCGCGTCTGATCAACCGTCTCGAAGAGATCGGCGAGCAGTTGTCGTCGCCTGAACAGCACGACGAACGCTTCGATCCGCCGTATTCGACCGTGCAGACGGGTGTCATCAAAGGTGGCAGGGCGCTCAACATCGTGCCGGCCGAATGCGAATTCGATTTCGAAGTGCGGGCGCTGCCCGGCTACGACGCAACGAACGTGGCCGACGAGTTGCAGACCTTTGCGCAGACCCAGCTATTGCCGAAGATGCGCGCAGTGAACGCCGACACCGATATTCGCCTCGAGTCACTTTCCGCATACCCCGGCCTCGCAACGCCACCCGGCAGCGACGCAGCGCAGCTACTCGCCATGCTGTGTGGCTCCCGCGAGTTCGGCACGGTGGCATTCGGCACGGAAGGCGGACTCTTCAATCAGGCAGGCATTCCTGCCGTGGTCTGCGGACCCGGCAGCATGGATCAGGGACACAAGCCGGACGAATTCGTCACAGTCGAGCAACTCGAAGCATGCGATGCGATGTTGATGCGACTGGCGGATCACCTCTCGATCCGGTCCGGCTCGTGATTCGAATGGATGAACGCAAGCAACGAGCGCGCTCGGGCAACGCCTGAGCCGCTGAATATCGCAGCGCAGCTGCGCGAGACAGGAGACAGCATCTTGGCCACCACGGACAGCAAAGCTTCCCAATTGATCGAAAAACACACGATTGGCTATGTGCCACCCGCGGATCGTCACGGCAAGGTGCGCGATCTGTTCACGCTCTGGTTCGGCGGCAATATCGCGCCGTTGCCGATCGTGACGGGCGCGCTCGGCGTCCAGCTTTTCCATTTGAACCTGTTCTGGGGCATCGTCGCGATCGTTGTGGGGCAGGCCGTCGGCGGCGTGCTGATGGCGCTGCATTCCGCGCAAGGTCCTCAAATGGGCATTCCGCAGATGATCCAGAGCCGCGCGCAGTTCGGATCGTGGGGCGCGCTGCTCGTCACGGTCATTGCGGGCGTGATGTATGTGGGCTTCTTCGCTTCCAACATCGTGCTGGCGGGGAAATCGCTGCACGGAATCGAATCGACTGTGCCTGTGCCGGTAGGCATCGTGCTTGGCGCGTTGGGCTCGGGGCTGATCGGCATCATCGGCTATCGCTTCATCCACATACTGAACCGGATCGGCACGTGGGTGCTGGGCATCGGCATCTTTGTCGGCTTCTGGTACATCCTGACGCACGTGTCGACGGCGGACTTTCTGACGCGCGGCGGTTTCAATATCGCTGGATGGCTCGCGACGGTCTCGCTGTCCGCGCTCTGGCAAATCGCGTTTGCGCCGTACGTGTCCGACTATTCGCGCTACCTGCCTGAGAATGTCAGTGTCGCGTCGACGTTCTGGGCGACGTATCTGGGCTGTACGATCGGCTCGACCCTCGCGTTCGTTTTCGGCGCCGTTGCCGTGCTGGCCGTGCCGCCCGGCGTCGATGCGATGGATGCCGTCAAGCAGGCGACGGGGCCGCTCGGCCTGCCGATGCTGGTGCTGTTCCTGCTGAGCGTCATCAGTCATAACGCGTTGAATCTCTACGGCGCGGTGCTCGCGGCGATCACCTCGGTGCAGACCTTTGCGTACCGCTGGATTCCGACGGCCAAAACGCGTGCGGTGTTCTCGGTCGTCATTCTTGCCGCGTGCTGCTATGCGGCGCTCGGGGCGTCGACGAACTTCGTGGGCAACCTGGTCGATCTGGTGCTTGCGCTGCTCGTCGTGCTCGTGCCGTGGACGGCAATCAATCTGATCGACTTTTACGTCATCCATCAAGGCAAGTACGACATCGACTCGATCTTCGAGGCGGACGGCGGCATTTACGGACGCTTCAATCCGCAAGCGCTTATCGCCTACGCCGTGGGTATTGCCGTGCAGATTCCGTTCATGAACACGCCGATGTATGCCGGACCCGTACCTGGCTATCTGGACGGCGCGGATCTTTCGTGGGTGATCGGGCTGGTGCTGACGTCACCGCTGTACTACTGGCTGGCAACGCGGAATACGACGTATCGGCGCCGTCTGAATGCGGGGTTGGGGGCGACGGTTCGTTGAGCGAGTGTCGATCTGAAACTGTCGTAAAGAGCGGAGCCCCGCGTATCGCGGGACTCCGAACGCGGTACATCTGAGCGGCAGCCCTGCCGCTCGATCATTCTCAGCCGCCATTCGCGGCGTGACGAAACGAAGGGCGCGCGTCGCGCGCCAGGTCACGTCTTAAATAGCGGTTTCATAAGCCTTCGGGAAAGCCGCTATCTGCGTGGCTCGCTTCTTGCACCCACAGCATGTGTCGATCTCCATTGCCACATCGGTTCGGAATTGATCGACACCATATTGGGGGCACAGATGGACCCGCTAACCGACCGCCAATGGGCGCGCGTCAGTCATCTGTTCGACACGTCTGCAAAAGCGGGGCGACCCGCCGCCGATCCTCGCGCTGCGTTGAACGCCATTCTATGGGTCGTCGTTCAGGGCAAGCGTTGGCACCATCTTCCACCCGGGCATCCTGCTTCCCAGACGTGCTACAACAAATGGCTGACCTGGAAAAAGGACGGCACGTGGCAAAAGATCGTCGATGAGTTGGGATCGGAACTCGTTCTACCACCAGCGTGACACTCGATTTGCGCCTATGCTGCTGACATGGGTCGCATGTCGCTTGAGGCAGAGCTTGCAAATGCCTGAATGCGCATCCTGATGCTGGAGGTGGCGGATGAAAGAGGAACAGATTCGTGAGGTCCTGAATGCGCACTGGCGCGCGTCGGCGGAAGGCGACCTCGAACTGGAACATGACATTTATCACGACGACGCCATTTGCGATTACCCGCAATCAGGCGAGCGCATCCTTGGACGAAGCAATCTGCAGGCGTTGCGCGGTCATCATCCCGGCCGGCCTTCTGGTTTCGAGGTCAGGCGAATTCAGGGTAACGGCGATCTCTGGATCACGGAATACATGATCAATTACACGGATCGTGCGACCTACGTCGTGAGCATCATGAGATTCCATGACAGCAAGGTCGTACACGAGACGCAATACTTTGCGGACCCCTTCGATGCACCAGACTGGCGTAGTCAATGGGTTCAGCGTATCGCGTGACGAATCCGTTCGGCCCTTCTTCCGCTCGCACGCCACCCGGACTATACGGAAGTATGACCCGTCCATCCCATTGCAGTGACGGTTTCGAACAATAGTGGGGTGGTTATCTGTAGGCTATACGACTAGTTTTACCAACAAGGTCGAACGTGATTGCCGTCATGTCGATCTGGGTGTGTCACGCGCAAGATAACGTCGTTCCAGTCGCACACGTGCGGATCCGGAAAATGAAAATCGCTATTGTCGTGCTCGACGGTGTGCAAGCGCTGGATATTGCCGGCGCACTCGATGTCTTCGCCGAAGCGAATAAATGCCTGCGGGCAGCCTGTCAGTATCAGGTTTCGTTGATCGGTGAACGTGCGGGCCCGATAGCTTGCTCGAATTCGATGCAGCTTTCCGTTCCGTTCGACTACACGGCGTTTCGAACCTCTGTCGATGTGTTGCTGGTGACGGGGAGAGCGCACGCGTCGAACTGTCGCCCGAAGCGCGACTTCCTGGACTGGCTGCGCGATCGTGCTCTTCAATCGAAGCGGATCGGCTCCATTTGCAATGGGGCGTTTCTGTTAGGGCAGGCAGGTGTGCTCAATGGCAGAGAAGTCAGCGCCAGTTGGGCCGATGCCAGTTCTCTGGCAAGAGAATTTCCGCTGGCACGCATCCGCCCCGACAGGGTCCTGATCCGCGATGGCAACCTGGTCTCATGCGCCGGTGCAACGGCGGGCTGGCATCTTTGCCTTTCCCAGGTCGCCGACGACTGGGGCCATGAATTCGCTGCACGGATCGCGACACGGCTCGGCATGGACATGGATCAGGAGGGCCGACCGTATATCGATCCCGCTGCAGGCAAGAGCACGCTGATCGAGAAAGTACAGCGCTACGTCAACGAACATATCGCCGATGAACTGTCGATCGAACAGCTTGCGAGCGCCGTCTCCGTTAGCAGAAGAAGTTTTTCGCGGCTGTTTGCAAAACACGCGCAGACCACACCATCCGCATTCGTGGAAGAACTTCGGGTAGACGCCGCGAGAAAGATACTGGGTGAGACGGACGATCCGCTGAAGACCGTTGCATTCAAATGCGGTTTTCACAACGCGACGCATATGCGTATGGTTTTTCTTAGGCGCATCAACGTGACACCTATGCAGTATCGACAGCAAAAGCGAAGTGGCCAGAGTGTGCACGGCATGCCGCGACGCATGCATCGGACGGATCGATCCATTGACTTCGAGGCCACGGCGTAAAGCACGGGCGACCAATGCCATGCGACGATGATATTGGCCGCCACGCGAACCTGGCGTTTCACCTTGAGCGCATGATCGACGTCACGATTGAGCCGCGCTTCGCACGCGCCGGTTGCCACCAAGCCAGTGGTATGCAGAAGCAACGAGCCCCAGTGCAATGCCGAAGACGACGACGCCCGTCCAGCCGAAGCGGGTCATCAGCCAGCCGCTGATCATCACGCCGATGGCGCCGCCGGAGAAGGTGGCCGTCATATAAAGACTGTTGATGCGGCCTTGCGCCTTGGGATCGACGGCAAAGGCGCGCGTCTGGTTGGACACCAGGCCCGACTGCACACCGATATCGAGCACGATGACGCCGATGATCAGAAACGCAAGCGAAGACTCCGCGCCGGCGAGCAGCACATAGGCCAGCGTAACGATACCGATGCTCGCCGCGATGACGGTCCGCGAGCCGAGCCGATCCGTCGCACGGCCGCCGAGCGAAGCGGCCAGTGCACCCGTCGCGCCAATGATGCCGAAACCACCAGCCCACGCACTGCCAAGATGCTGCGGCCCGTTTGCGAGCAGCGCTGCCAGGTTGACCCAGAACGCGTTGAAGCCGGCCCACAACAGCGCCTGAACGATCATCGATTCGCGAATTGGGCGATTGTCCCGAACCAGCGGCCAGAGCGAAACGAGCAGACGACCGTAGGAGAGATCGGTGGAAGGCACGCCGCGCGGCAGCAGCGACGCGGCAGCGATCCAGACGGGGATCATGAACAGCGCTTCTACGCCGTAGACCGCGCGCCAGCCGTAGGCCGCGCCGACCACGCCGCTGATCGTACGGCCCAGCAGAATGCCGACCATGATGCCGCTGACGACCGTGCCGACCGAACGCCCGCGTTCACTCGGCAATGACATGACGGCTGCGAAGGGCACGAGCTGCTGAGGCACGCAACTGACGACGCCAAGTCCGAAGGACGCGCCGATCAACGGCCAGATGCCGGGTGAGAACGCGGAACCCAAGGCGAAGACGAAGGCGAGCGCAATCTGCGCGAGCACGAGCTTGCGACGGTCGAAGCGATCGCCGAGTGGTAACAGCAAGGCAAGACCCGTCGCAAAGCCGAGCAGCGCCGCGCCGGCGACCAGATCGACGGTGGTCAGGTCGACCTGCAGGCCGGACGCGATCAATGGCAGGATCGGTTGCGTGCAGTAGATGTTGGTGATCACCGCGCCCGCGATGACCGCCATCATGACGATCCTGGCGCGTGACGCGACCGCGGGGGGCTGGGGTTGATCAGGTGTGGTTGGCAGGCCGTTCACGGCACTCTCCTTTTCTTTCGATCTTCAGGGCATGAAGCACGACGCTGTGGCCCATCGCCAGAAGGCTACGCGCTTGCATTTCTAAAGAGAATCTCCCAACATCGGGAATCATCCTTCCATTTTTTGATAGGCCCATCCGATGAACCGGCTTGATTCCATGTCCATCCTTGTCGCTGTCGTTGATTCGGGCAGTCTGTCGGCGGCGGCGCGGCGCCTCGGCATGCCGTTGGCGACGGTGAGCCGCAAGGTGGCAGAACTGGAATCGCATCTGAAGACACGTCTGATTCAACGCACGACGCGGCAGTTGTCATTGACGGAAGCGGGCGCCTCGTACGTGGCGGCGTGCCGGCGGATCCTCGATGAGATCGCGGAAGCCGAGCGTGCGGCGACGGGCGAATACGCGTCTCCCAAGGGCGAACTCGTGGTCACGGCACCCGTCGTGTTCGGCCGCTTGCACGTCGTGCCCGTGGTTGCGGAATTTCTCGCGCACTATCCGGAAATCGACGTGAGTCTCATGCTCACGGATCGCGTCGTCCATCTGATGGAAGAGCAGGCGGACGTCGCCGTCCGGATCGGCGAACTGCCCGACAGCACGCTGATGGCGACGAGAGTGGGAACGGTCCGCCGCGTCGTCTGCGCGAGCCCCGCGTATCTGGCAACACATGGTGTGCCCGTCAAGCCGCGCGATCTCGCAGCGCATCAGTGCATCACCTTCGAGGTGCTCGCCTCGACGCGTGCCTGGGTGTTCGGGTCGGGCAAGTCGGAAGTGTCCGTGCCCGTTCAGTCACGATTTGCCGTCAATACGGCGGAAGCAGCGATCGCAGCCGCGAAGCTCGGTGTCGGACTGGTGCGTGTGTTGTCGTATCAGGTCGCGGATGCCATTCGTGACAACGGACTGAGCATCGTGCTCGACACATTCGAATCGGCACCCTTGCCCATCAGTCTCGTGCATAAAGGCCAGGCGCCTTTGCCGCTCAAGTTACGCGCGTTTCTCGACTTCGTGGCGCCGCGTTTGCGGACCCGTACCTCGCGCATACTCGATGACGCGACGACAGCATGAACCGCGCTCAAGTGTGCTTTGGAAACGGCTTGCTCCAGAACTTCGACGCGGCGAGACCGTAACGCCAGGGCAAAGCGATTGCCCTGGTAATGCCGATGCGCGGCCCCGTCACGATCGACACTGGTTCTTGCGGCGCTTCGATATGGAAAGGCGCTTCCAGTAACGACATGCCGTTGTGCCGGTGCGTGATGCCCAGTGCCTGTCCAACGCGGCCTGGTCCGGAACAGAGCTGACGGACCGGTTCGAGCCCGCGCCGCTGGCGCATTGCGTCCAGGCCGGTCAACGGTTCGATCGCGCGGATCAGTACGCCGGCGCCGTGACCTTCTTCACGGCACACGAAGTTGAGGCACCAATGAATGCCGTACGACCGGTACACGTAGACGTGTCCGGGCGGTCCGAACAGGACGGTGTTGCGCGTCGTCAGTCCGCCGAAAGCATGCGACGCCGGTTCCTCGGGATCGTACGCCTCCGTTTCGACGATACGGCCGCCAACGCCATCCACGGTCAGGATCGCGCCGATCAGCCGCTGTGCGACCAGGTCGGCGGACGCCGCAAAATCGATCGATCCGATATTGGAAGAAAGGCGTAAGGTCACGGTGGGTAAGGATTCAACTGCAAACCTGTGCAGCGACACAGACAGATTCGCGGTTAAAACAGCTTGCTCATGTTATCGGTTGCGGCGTAGGGTCGACGCGAGTATTCACTACCCGGACTGATGTTTAAAGACGCGAACGGAAAAGACAGGTTTCGCGTTGCTCAACAGTCTGACCCGTCAGGGTGCGCGTTGCTTGCGCAACGAAGTGGTCACGTACCCTCCCAATACGCAATACGGGAAGCGACATATACTCTCGCCACTTGCTCAAGCATCAGAACGAGAGGCGACCATGTTGCAAATGTCCCGCCGTCAGTTCCTGAAGGTGACGGCGAGCACGCTGGCCGGATCGAGTTTGGCCCTGATGGGCTTCTCGCCGGAACCCGCGCTCGCCGAAGTCCGACAGTACAAACTGGCTCGTACTACCGAAACGCGCAACACGTGTCCTTATTGCTCAGTCGGCTGCGGCATCCTGATGTACGGCCTGGGCGACGGCGCGAAGAACGCGACGGCCAGCATCATCCACATTGAAGGCGACCCCGATCACCCGGTCAATCGCGGCACGTTGTGCCCGAAGGGTGCGAGCCTGATCGACTTCATCCATAGCCCGAGCCGTTTGAAGTATCCCGAGTATCGCGCTGCTGGCTCCGACCAATGGCAACGCATTTCATGGGACGACGCGCTTGACCGCATCGCGAAGCTGATGAAGGAAGACCGCGACGCCAACTTCGTCGAGAAGACTGAAGATGGCAAAACGGTCAACCGTTGGCTGACCACGGGCATGCTGGCGGCATCGGCGGCCAGCAACGAGGTCGGTTATCTGACGCACAAGGCCATCCGCAGCATGGGGATGCTCGCGTTCGACAACCAGGCGCGTGTCTGACACGGCCCGACGGTGGCAGGTCTTGCCCCGACGTTTGGCCGTGGAGCGATGACGAACCATTGGGTCGACATCAAGAACGCGGACGTGATTCTGGTGATGGGCGGCAATGCAGCCGAGGCGCACCCATGCGGTTTCAAATGGGTGACGGAGGCGAAGGCGCACAACAAGGCGAAGCTGATGGTGGTCGATCCGCGCTTCACGCGAACGGCGTCGATCGCGGACTTCTATGCGCCGATCCGCACGGGTACCGACATCGCATTTCTTGGCGGCGTGATCAACTATCTGCTGACCAACGACAAGATCCAGCACGAGTACGTGAAGAACTACACGGACTTTGCGTTCATCGTCCGCGAAGACTTTTCGTTCAAAGACGGCATCTATTCCGGCTACGACGCGAACGCGCACAAGTACCCGGACAAAACGACATGGGACTACGAGCGCGGCGACGACGGTTACGCAAAAGTCGACATGACGCTGCAGCATCCGCGCTGCGTCTACAACCTGCTCAAGCAGCACTATTCGCGCTACACGCCGGAGATGGTCGAAAAGACCTGCGGCACGCCGAAGGACAAATTCCTGCACGTCTGCGAGACGCTTGCGACGACCTCGACGCCCGGCCGCGCCGGCACGATCCTTTACGCACTCGGCTGGACGCAACACTCCGTTGGCGCGCAGATGATCCGCACGGGTGCGATGGTGCAACTGCTGCTGGGCAATATCGGCATTGCAGGCGGGGGGATGAACGCATTGCGCGGCCATTCGAACATTCAGGGTTTGACGGATCTCGGGCTGCTGTCGAACTCGCTGCCCGGCTATATGACGTTGCCGAACGAGCCTGAGCAGGATTTCGACGGCTACATCAAGAAGCGCGCCGCACAGCCGCTGCGGCCGAACCAGTTGAGCTATTACAGGAACTACCGCGCGTTTTTCGTCAGCATGATGAAATCGTGGTGGGGCGCCGCTGCGACGGCCGACAACAACTGGGGCTATGACTACCTGCCGAAGCTCGACAAGCCATACGACCTGATGCAGATGATCGAGCTGATGAATCAGGGCAAGGTCACCGGCTATATCTGCCAGGGCTTCAATCCGCTCGCGGCAGCGCCGAACAAGGCGAAGACGTCGGCGGGCCTCGCAAAGCTGAAGTGGCTCGTCATCATGGACCCGCTCGCGACGGAAACCTCCGAGTTCTGGAAGAACTACGGCGAATACAACGACGTCGATGCGTCGAAGATCCAGACGGAGGTGTTCCGGCTGCCGACCAACTGCTTCGCCGAAGAGCGCGGTTCGTTAGTCAGTTCGAGCCGTGTGCTGCAATGGCACTGGCAAGGCGCACAGCCGCCCAATGAGGCACGCAGCGACCTCGAGATCATGTCGGGTCTGTTTCTGCGCATGCGCAAGGCGTATGTGGAGCAGGGCGGCAAGTATCCCGATCCGATCGTGAAACTCGACTGGCCTTACGCGAACCCTGAAAGCCCGACGCCCGAAGAGATCGCAATGGAGTACAACGGCCGCGCACTCGCCGACATTACAGACCCGAAGGATGCATCGAAAGTGTTGGTCAAGAAAGGCGATCAACTGGCCGGCTTCGCGCAACTGAAGGACGACGGCACGACGACGAGCGGCTGCTGGATCTTCTGTGGCGCGTGGACCCAGAACGGGAACCAGATGGGCCGGCGCGACAACAGCGACCCGACGGGCATCGGCCAGACGCTGAACTGGGCATGGGCGTGGCCTGCGAACCGGCGCGTGCTGTACAACCGCGCGTCGTGCGACCTCAGCGGCAAACCGTTCGATCCGAAGCGCAAGCTGATTGCGTGGAACGGCACGAGCTGGAGCGGCCCCGACATTCCCGACTTCAAGATCGACGAGCCGCCTGAGAACGGCATGAATCCGTTCATCATGAACGCGGAGGGTGTCGCGCGTTTCTTCGCGCGCGATGCGATGAACGAAGGACCGTTCCCCGAGCACTACGAGCCATTCGAAACGCCGCTAGGCTACAACACCTTCCATCCCAACAATCCGCTGGCGACCAGCAACCCGGCTGCGCGCGTCTTTCCCGACGATCGTGCGGCGTTCGGCAAGTCGCCCGAATTTCCGCATACGGGTACCACCTATCGTCTGACCGAGCACTTCCACTTCTGGACCAAGCACGCACGTCTGAACTCGATCGTGCAGCCACAGCAGTTCGTCGAGATCGGCGAAGACCTCGCGAAAGAAATCGGTGTCGTCGCGGGCGATCGCGTGAAGGTGTCGAGCAAGCGCGGATATATCGTGGCCGTCGCCGTCGTCACGAAGCGGATCAAGCCATTGATGATCGACGGCAAGAAGGTGCAGACGGTCGGCATTCCGCTGCACTGGGGTTTCAAGGGGCTCACGAAACCTGGCTATATCACGAACACGTTGACGCCTGCCGTGGGCGACGGAAATTCGCAGACGCCGGAATCGAAGTCGTTCCTCGTCAAAATCGAGAAGGCATAGGGGAGACGTCATGGCATTTCAATCGCTCGATATCAGACGTCTCTCTGCCACTACGGTACAGCCGACGTCGGTGCGCGAGCCTGTCACCGGCGACGTCGCGAAGCTGATCGACGTCACCAAGTGCATCGGCTGCAAGGCGTGCCAGACGGCGTGCATGGAATGGAACGACCTGCGCGACGAGGTCGGCATCACGACGGGCATCTACGACAACCCGCGCGACCTCACCGAGCATTCGTGGACGGTGATGCGTTTCACCGAGTACGAGAACCCGAAAGGCGATCTCGAATGGCTGATCCGCAAGGACGGCTGCATGCACTGCGAAGACCCCGGTTGCCTGAAGGCGTGTCCGTCGCCGGGTGCGATCGTGCAGTACACGAACGGCATCGTCGATTTCCACGAGGAGAACTGCATCGGCTGCGGCTACTGCATTGCGGGCTGCCCGTTCAATATCCCACGGCTGTCGAAGACCGATCATCGCGTCTACAAGTGCACGCTCTGCTCGGACCGCGTAGGGGTGGGTCAGGAACCGGCGTGCGTCAAAACCTGCCCGACGGGCGCGATCGTGTTCGGCACCAAGGTCGACATGATCCAGCACGCGGAAGAACGCATCGTCGACCTGAAGGAACGCGGCTTCGAACACGCGGGACTGTACAACCCGGCAGGCGTGGGCGGCACGCACGTGATGTACGTGCTGCATCATGCTGACCAGCCGTCGCTGTATCACGGGCTGCCCGACGATCCGCATATCAGCCCGTTCGTGAAACTGTGGAAAGGCCTTGCGAAGCCGCTCGGCGTCGCGGCTATCGCGCTGACGGCACTGGCGGGCTTCTTCCACTACACGCGCATCGGTCCGAACGAAGTCAGCGAAGAAGACGAAGACGCCGCCCGCAACGCCGCGCGCGATATCCGCGAACGTCGCGAGCACAAGCCCGAGGAGCCCGTCAAATGAAACATCATCGGCATGAGAACCCGGACCTGATCGTGCGCTATACGCCGAACGAACGCACGAATCACTGGATCACGGCAATCACGTTCGTGCTGCTCGCGCTGTCGGGCCTGGCGCTGTTTCATCCGTCGATGTTCTGGCTGTCCGCGCTGTTCGGCGGTGGACAGTGGACGCGTATTCTGCATCCGTTCGTCGGTCTCGTGATGTTCGTGTCGTTCATGATTCTTGCGCTGCGCTTCTGGCATCACAACTACCTCGATGCCGACGACCGGCAGTGGCTGCGCCAGATCAACGATGTACTCACCAACCGCGAAGACCGGCTGCCCGAAGTCGGCAAATACAACGCCGGGCAGAAGCTGCTGTTCTTTGTTCTTGTGGTGTGCCTGCTGCTGTTGCTGCTGAGCGGCATCGTCATCTGGCGCGCGTATTTCGCGTTCTATTTTCCGATCGAAGTGGTGCGCGTCGCGGCCGTGATTCATGCGGCGACGGCGTTCGTGCTGATCTGCAGCATCATCGTGCATATCTACGCGGCGATCTGGGTGAAGGGTTCGATCGGCGCGATGGTGCGTGGCACGGTGACGCTCGGTTGGGCGCGCAAGCATCATCCGAAGTGGTTTCGCGAGAGTATCAAGTAAGCCCGTGCAGTCAGTGCGCTTGTTGGCTCAGTGCAAAAACCAACTAAACCAAAGTATGACCGCCAATACAAAAGTGCAATCGACGCCTGGTCGCGTTTGCGCTCTTATGTGATTCATGCGTGTGTCTTCGTCCCGAGAATTTTCGATCTGGATGAATGATCTGAAGCGATCAAGATGAAGTGACAGGACTTCGCTGCGGCTCGCCTTTGCCGACGCCGCTCGATGTCCTTTTGGTTCGCGTGGCAGCCACGAATAAACGAAGAAAAACAATCCAATACTTCGGCCGCGTAAAAATATAAATAGCTGTTTGACGATCGGCTTTCACATAAATAAATATCCGCTTCTTGAGCCGCCAGAAACGTACTTCCGAGGAGTCCGGACACCACACGCTATTTGACGATTCTTCACTGGACGAAGTCGATTTCTTTCAAGAGGTGGCAAATGAAACGAATCGCTGTTGTCGCATTCTCGATGGTCGCAGCGACTGCTGCGCACGCACAGAGCTCCGTGACCCTTTACGGTCTCATCGACGCAGGGCTCATGTACACAAACAACGTGGTGAAGGGCGGATCGCATGGTTCACTGTTCCAGGCGACCAGCGGCGAAATCAACGGAAGCCGGTTTGGTCTTCGCGGATCTGAAGACCTGGGCGGCGGTCTGCATGCAATCTTCGTTCTGGAAAATGGATTCAACGTGCAGAACGGCAAGCTTGCGCAAAATAGCCGGCTTTTCGGCAGGCAGGCTTTCGTGGGCATCAGGAGCGACATGTTCGGCACGTTGACATTGGGACGTCAATACGACTTCCTGACGGATTACGTCGCGCCATTGTCAGGCGTCTCGGGGACTTTGGGCGACACCGGGTTTGCTCACCCGTACGACAACGACAATTTCGATCACTCTTTCCGTATCAACAACGCGATCAAATACAGCAGCCCCGACTATCACGGTTTCAAGTTTGGCGGCATGTACGCGTTCTCGAACAACCAGAACTTCGCAAACAATCGGGCCTACAGCGTCGGCGCGATCTATAGCCGCGGTCCGTTGAATATCGCGGCGGCTTATCTGCAGATAAACGGATCGAACTCGACGACGTCGGCTACGGGCGCTATCGACACAGCCGAATCGGGCGCAAACGGGGTAGGCGGATTCCAGCTTGGCGCCGACGTACAACGCACCGCAGCGGCCGCCATCAACTATAGCTATGGTCCGGCCGTTGTCGGGTTTGCCTATTCTCATAGCCAGTTCCAGGGCACGCAGTCGTTCGGGTCCAATAACGGCACGCTCCGCTTCGACAACTACGATCTAAACGTGAAATACGCACTCACGCACGCGTTCGCGCTTGGCGGGTCGTACACGTACACGGACGGACACGTATCCCAAACCACGACCTTTGGCGCAGATCCGAAATGGAATCAGGTCAATGTGCAGGCAGTCTATTCGTTCTCGAAGCGCACGGATGTCTACGCCGAAGCGATGTACCAGCACACGACTGGCCACGGCTATGTGGCGTTTATCAATAACTCGGGCGGTGCGTCATCGACGGCCAATCAGGTTGTCGGCACGGTGGGCATGCGCGCACGGTTCTGATCGGGTCCAGGCGAAGCGAAAAAGACGCACAGACCTTCGAGGTCTGTGCGAAGCCGTCGAGGAACTCGACAGCGGAGGTGATGTACAACGACTCGGGCCCGCTATCGAATTCAACAGCGACAGCCGGCCAGTTTTCATATCAGATCGCGCGCATGTCAGGGACGGTTGTACATCGCGTCCCAGTCCGCCTTCGAGACGGCCGCGTGACCTGCGCTAAACGATCCGCTGGTGACCCCACCGACGCCCGTCGCATTGTTCTGCGCGGCGACCTTCGCTTCGGCTGCCTGAATCTGTTCCGGATAGGTGGTGTTGTCACCATCGCCGGGGTGATAGCCAGCCTTTTCCAGCTGAACGAGTTCGGCGCGCACCTGCGCACGGGTGATGGGCTGGTTCGACTGCGCAAATGCGGCTACGGGAGCGGCGAGGGCAGCGGCAATAACAGCGGCTTGAATCAGGGACTTCATGATAGTGACCTCCAGTATTTGTTTTGGTCTTCAAACGATTTCTGTTCGAGAACCAGTGACTGCAGTGTAGATAGCAACAGGCGCGAGATTAAGGTGGCCAGGTGGAAAGCATTGTTGTTGGGTCTGTGCATGCACAGCATGTCGAACATGCCAACGACGCTCACCATTTGCATCGACGTACGCCCCTCGCCCGGTGGGCAAGGGCCGGCAACGCTGCCGACACGTGAGGCAATACCGTGCACGTTGGGGATTTATTCCCCTCGGGAAACACTGTTGTGCTGGGAAGCAGGGAGAGGGCTTGATGGACAGCGGAAAGGGAACTCGACAACGCAGACACACACGCGCGGCCAACATGCCTCACGCAGCGTGCGAAACGAGTGAAGCATGACCGTTCGTATCACGGACGCTGCCACTGCATAGACCAGGAAGCCGTGCCACGCTGCGCGACAGGCTGACTCTATCGTTCCACGCGAATCTATCGCCTTGATGCGAAAATCACGCTTTGTCCATCGACCCGTGTTTTGGAGAACTCGCGTGCACGACTTCCCTCGCATCAATCCCGTTCGCCTGCTCGACGATCTCAAGACGCTGCGCAGCTTCGGCGCCAACGGACCCGGCGTGGTGCGCCTGTCGCTCTCACCGGTCGATATGGAAGCGCGCCGATGGCTCGCGGGGCGCATGACGGATGCCGGGCTGGACGCGGCTATCGATGGTGCCGGTACGGTGTTCGGACGCTCGCGCAAGTCCGGCCCGGCGCTCGTTATCGGCTCGCACACCGATACGCAGCCGACGGGCGGCTGGCTGGACGGCGCGCTCGGCGTGATCTACGGGCTCGAAATCGCGCGCGCCCTTCACGAATGCGCGGCAACGCGTGATTTCGCGGTGGACGTTGCCTCGTGGATCGACGAAGAGGGCACGTTTTCGAGTTTTCTCGGCAGCCGTAGTTTCGTCGGCGATGCAATCGATGCGTCGTTGCAGCACGCCCGCAATCGTGAAGGCGTGTTGCTCGGCGATGCGCTCACGCAAGCAGGCCTTGCGAACGCGCCGCGCGTGGTGCTCGATCGCGCGAGACAACGCGCGTATCTCGAACCGCACATCGAGCAGGGCGGTCGGCTCGAAGCATCGGGGAAGTCGATTGGCGTGGTGACGACGATTGTCGGCATCCGCGAGTTTCAGTTGCGCTTCACCGGACAGCGCAATCACGCGGGCACGACGCCGATGTCCATCCGGCGGGACGCGGGTGCGGCGTTGGTTGCGTTCATCGCGCGCATCGACGCGGCGTTTGGCCGGCTGGCGGACGCGGATACGGTGTGGACGGTCGGCCGGATCGATCTCGATCCGGGTTCGTTCAGTGTGGTGCCCGGCAAGGCTGAGATGTACTTGCAGTTCCGCGACGGCAACCCCGAGCGGCTGCATGCGATGGAAAGCGCCCTTGCTGTGTTGGTGGACGAGTGGAATTCGCAGCATGCCGTGCCCGTCGAGCTGATGCCTTGCGACGGTCCCGAGGAGCCGGTCGTGATGGATACGGCGTGGCAGCAGCATATTGCGCAAGCGGCCGAAGCGGTCGCGCCGGGACAGTGGATTCGGATGCCGAGCGGCGCGTCTCACGATGCGCAGGTGATCGGGCATCACATTCCCGCTTGCATGCTTTTCGTGCCGAGCATTGGCGGCGTCAGTCACGATTTCATCGAAGATACGGCCGAGGCGCATATCGTGCTCGGATGTGAGGTGGCGGCACGGGCGGCGGCGGGGATCGTGGAGGCGTTGCGGCTTTCAGCTTGATGGCTGATGTCCCGTTTGCATCCTCAGAAAAAATACGCGATCAGCAGTCCCTCGGTCACGACGCCGAGAATCGTACTGATCAGGATGGTTGCGGTGGCGTCGCGTGTGTACGTATTGCTCTTGAGCGCGAACATGGCGGCCGCGGTGGCCGTCGGCACGGCGCCCGTGATAACGGCCTGGTGAGCCGGTGCGCCCACGACGCCAAACAATACGGCGCCGAGCGCCATCAAGGCCGGTTGCAGGAAGTTCTTCATACCCAGATTCGCGAGGACGTTGGCGTTGATCACGAAGCGCTCGCCATAGAGTATCAATCCGAGCGCAAATAGCGACGTCCCGCCCGCGGCCTTTGCGATCAGGTCGACGGAGGTCAGGACGGGTCCGGGCAGCGTGACATGGCAGAAGCTCAGCACCATGCCCGAGATCGGCAGCCAGACAATGGGATGGATGACGGCGCGCGCGATACTTTGTCCAAATACCCGCAACACGTCCGGCTGCGCCTTTCCCGCCTCGTTCTTGTCGCCCAGTCCGGTCAGGACGATGGTGAGCGGCAGCATGAAGATGCTGGTGACGAGATTGCCGACCAGCACCGCGAGAAATCCCTCCGGCCCGAACACGGCGGCGAGAATCGGCGCGCCGAAATAAGCCATGTCCGGAAAAGCGCACACCAGTGCCTGCATGGTGGCGGTGCGCAGGTCATGCCTGAACACAAAGCGGCCGACGCCCAGCGCAATGACATACGTACCCATCAAGCCAAGTGTCAGGCACAGCGCGAAGCCCACGTTGTGCAGCTTGTCCGGCGAGGTCTTGACCGCGCCTTCGAACAGCGCAAAAGGCAGCGCAAACCGGACCACCAGGGTTGCCAGCACGCTGGCGTCGTCGTGCTTCAACAAGCCGATGCGCACCGAGAGCCAACCGAGCATGATGACGAATGCAACCGGCAACAGTCCATTGAGAATGGTGTTGAGCAAAGGACGACTCCTGTTTTATTAACCGGTAGATATCGCGCTGCTTTTCGATTCGCTTGCACGGCATGAGCCGATTCACATCGAACGTGTCGCACTTCGTTTGGCGAGCAGTTCACAACCATAACGCGCAATGTCGGAGCACGCTGTGAAGGTGCCGCTCGTCGAACACAGTGTCGGGAGGCTTTCTCACACGGGGTGTGCGTTGGGGAATGGCGATCCCTGGTCTAGCTGGCAATCGCAGTGACGCTGATTCTCATTGGGGAAAAGGTGATTTTCGTTTTGCTCATCGCGGGTCTCGACTGTCTGCTTCTGCGGGACGTCAACCGCTAGACGCCGGCGCAACGGCAAGACTCAGTGCAACTCCGCGCGGAAGAAATCGACCACATCTTCATTGAACTGCTCATGGAACGCAGCGCGATCGAAGCCCGGCAAGCTATTGCAAAGGGCGGGCATTTTGCGGGCGAGGCGCGCATCGCAAGGCGGCAGAAAATCGTAATGTCCTGCGTTCGGTACAACGTGATAGTCGGGCGGATGGGGCAGGTCGACGCGCACTGCCTCTTCATAGTATGGGTCCGGCTGATGACGGTCATCGGCGGCCCGCCACAGTTGAATTGGCGCGCGCACGCCGCTCAAACCTGCGCGTCCAAACGCGAATCCGAAAGCGGGAGCCGCAATCACGGCGGCCTTGATTCGCGGGTCCCGCAGCCACACGCTGGCGGGCACAGTCTCAGCCAGGTCGGGATTGACTCCGGCATGCTGCAGCGCGCTGCACAGGTCGTGATCCGGGTGTGCGTGACAATATGGAGCGATCTCGGACAGGTTCGGTACACCGCCCAGCATCACGAGCACAGTGAAGCCGCCATTGGAGAAGCCGAACGCGCCGACGCGCGCCTTGTCCAGATGCTCATGATCGGCCCATTCGTCGAGCATGTAGTCCACCAACCGATGCAGTTGAACCGGACGACGCCATAGCTGCATAACGCGGCTCTGATCGTCGAACGTGTCACCGGCATGACTTACCGCCGCTGCCACGAAGCCGGCGCGGGCAAGCGCGATGGCGGTGTCGTAATGGCTGTCGTACCAGCCGCCACCGCCGTGCGAGATTACGATTAACGGCAAGCGACGGCCTGCGACGGGTGCATCCCGTGCGACAGTCTCCGTGTGGGTGCCGACGGTTTGCTCGACTGCAGCAGCGTCCGTCGGATACCAGATTCCGACCGTCAATGGCGGTTCCGCACCATTGGCGATCTTCACTTCCTCGAAGCCGACGTTGGCAGCAAAAGCTGGCGTAGCAAGCAAACCGCAAACGACAGCAACCACAGCAAATAGCCTCACGACAGCAATCTCCCTCTGTGCGTTGTTCGCGCCGCGCGCCGTTGCAGCTTTCATGAATCTGATCGGATCAGTTATGGTCCGGCTTACCCCACAAAAGGGATTCAGGATGCCGTTGCAAATACTCCGACAGTGAGCCAAGACTGGCAAGCGTTCGACGCAATTCGCCCAGCGCCTGATGCACTTCGGCTTGAAGCGGAGAGTCCTTCGCAAGCGTAGCGTTCGCCGCGTCGAACGAACGCTGCGCGGCTTCCAGTTCCGCCCGCGTCTCGGGGACCAGCTCGCCATCGATCTTCTGGAACAGCGACGCCGAGTTCCGGAGCGCCTTGTCGAGATTGTGTCCAATCTCATCGATGGGCACATCGTCGAGTTTTTTCACGATGCTTGCAAGCTGGTCCTGAAGTTCTTCGAGTGTATTGGGTACCGTCGGCAGTTCGACGGGCGTTCGCTGCGTATCGATCCTGACCGCGCGAGCGTGTGGAAAGAAGTCGAGTGCGACGTAACGCTGGCCGGTCAACACGCTGCCCGTGCGCAATTGTCCGCGTAGCCCGTCGGCAACCAGTTGATGCAACAATCGTCGGCCCTCGGCGCCATCGCCGTTTCCTAGCGCTTCCCGGTAGCGTCGTCCGAGCCGCGACGGGTAAAGATCGAGTGTAGCGACCATGTCGACGTGCGCGGTTCGAACATTGAAGTCGACATCGATAGCCACGACCTGACCCAGTTCGACACCGTGGAAATCCACCGGTGCACCGATCGACAAGCCACGCAACGACTGTCCGAACCGCATGAGCACACGCGCGGCCGGACCATCCTCGGCTTGACGCGCGGCCTCCGTCCGCGTCGCGGACAGTGCGAACGACGTGCCATCCGATGCCTGAGATCGCGTCGTTGCCGGCCCAACGATATCGAACGCGACCCCTCCGGAGAGGATCGACGCGACCGATTGGGTGTCCAGTCGCAGCCCGTTGGAATCGAAGCGCAAGTCGATTCCGCTCGCGTGCCACCATTGCGTAGTCGAGGTGACAAACTGGTCGTAAGGCGCGTTGACGAAGACATCGACGATCACCTCCGCGCCATCCTTCGAAAGCGAATAGCCGAGAACCTGACCGGCCTGAACGCGGCGGAAGAGGACGGGCGAGCCAGGTGTCAGCGACCCCAGAGAGCTTGTGTGAAGCACAAAGCGTTTTCCCTTCTGATCGGAGGTGACGGAGGGCGGCACTTCCAGGCCCGCAAAGTCTTTGCAAACGCCGGCAGTGCGCCCCGTATCGGCGGCGATATACGAACCTGAAATAGCCGTTGCAAGCCCGGAAATACCTGTCATGCCGATACGCGGACGTACCACCCAGTATCGCGTATCGCATGCCGCAAAGGCTTTTGCCGAGTCGTCCAGTTGCACATCGGCGAGAACCCGTGCGCGATCGGATGTGAGATGCAGGTCGGTGAGCGTGCCAATCTCGACATCCCGGTATCGCACCCGCGTCTTACCCGCCTCGAGTCCTTCGGCGCTCGTAAAACTGATCCTGATACGAGGTCCGCGTTGCAAGACGGACGCAACGAGCAGCGCGCCGCACATTAGCAGCGCGGCAAGAGGAATGAGCCATACAGCCGACGGCCGGCGCCGGCTCTTCATCACAGCGTTCCAGTGATCACGTCGCACAGTCGCCTGCCGAACCGGCGAACGATGGCTGCGCACGCCTTCAACCGGCGGCGCAGACGCTTCATCGCTGGCCGATCGCCGTGACTAGTGAAGGTTCGCATGTGAGCTGACGGCCAGCGCGATGTAGACAAGCGCTGCGAACACGCCCGCCATCGTCCCGAGCACATCCCTGTAGCCAGCACCGCGCGTGAAATGAACCGGGAGTCCCACCACGAAGTAGGTGACCGCGAACACGATCACGACCATCAATGGCGGCGGTGTCGTCATGACGAGGTCGGCCAGGGCATGCATCATGGCGTAACCACGTGGCTTGCCGGGTGTTACTTCAGTTGCGCGACGAGGGCATCGGCACCCTTGTCGATCCCGGTTCTGGCGGCGCTGAGCGAGCCGAACGCGGCGGGCAGATTCATCGCGTTGGGATACTGCTTCGTCACATATGCCCTCAACAGATGCCCATTGGAACTGTCGTACACCTCGACGGCGTAAGACACCGAGCCGCTGAACGCACCTTTGCCGCCGCGGATGGCCTGCACGCCGTTATAGAGATTTCCGGCGATATCGAAGTGCATCACCTGTCCGACGAGTGCCGTGGTGGGTTCCGCGCCCGTCAGCGTGAGCTTGATACGCAGGGTGGCAGGCGAGGGCTGTGCGGCGATTTCGAAACGCTTCGACAGTTTCGATGCGAACGTCTTGCCCATGTAGTCAGCGAGGGCGGCCCGGTCGTCATCCTTCATATCCCCGAACTGGTTGTCATTGCCCCGATAGACATCGACGGGATCGACGATCACCTGGTTGTAGCGCGACCAGACCACGGGGGCAGCGAACCGGTACGGCACCTTGGCGGAGTCGTCATCCCGGTTTTGCTTCAGTTGCGGCGCGGAGGCGATACCCGAGTACGCCACGGGCTGCACGCCAGCACAGGCCGTTAAGGCCAGCGCGGTTGCGCCGGCGAAGAGGAGCGGAGTCAGTCTGAGCTTGAGCATGTGGTGTTCCCTGGAAGCCGATGGCAGGTGTCGGAAGAGCGTCACGTCGGGTGAATCCCGATGTGTGGCCGAAGCGTAGCATCGCCGTTTTCATATGTAAACCGTCTACCCGGTTTGTTTTTATGGAAAACTCGGGCGTACAATTCAGGCTTCACCAGCATGAACGCCCGGTTTGTATCGGATATCAGCGGCTGGCGGGGCGGGCATCAGCCGCCGCCAGACCTGCAACAGACGGCATGACCGGTTGACGCGACGACATCATTATTGATCAATGGACAATCAGACCCGTTCCGAGACGACCCGCAAGAAGGCTATCGACGCCGCATTCACGATCCTTGCGCGAGAAGGCGTGGGTGGCCTTACCTTCGATTCGCTGTCGCGCGAGAGTGGCGTGAGCAAGGGAGGGCTGCTGCATCAGTTCCGCACCAGGCATGGTGTGCTGACGGCGCTGCTCGATTTTCAGCGGCAACAGTTTGAACAGATCCGGCTCGACTACCTGGCCAAAGAAGCAGGCAAGAAAGCCGAACCCAATCTTTCGGCGCATATCGCCGTCTATCGGGAGTCCATCAAGCAGCCACACTCGGTCGCGCGAGCGGTATTGGCTGCATTGGTCGAGAGTCCGGAACTGCTCGACGATTCCAAAGCGGCGGACGCCGACAGGATGAAAGCGCTTCAGCGCGAATCGGGCGACCTCGAGCTTTCATTGCTTCGCTATTTCGCTGCAAGCGGCATCGCGTTCAATTCATTGCTCGGACTCGCACCGCTGCCTCAAACCATGATCAATCGTCTGTTTGACCGCTTGCTCGATGAGGACAGCTGGCAGACCCAGAAGCAGCAGCCCAAAGCGCCAAAGCGGGCTGTGCGATAAGGTGCGCCAGCGCTGCATCTAGTTTCGATACGACGGGTCCCGTCTGTCGAGAAAGCGCAGCATTGCGGGCCATTCCATTTCGCCGTATGGGCGGCGCGTTTCCGGCTTGTACAGATGCGCGGTCTTGTCGATCACATGCTGCGGCGGCATATGCAGTTCGGTATTGCACGCCATCGCATCGACTTGCGCGCGGCACGCGTTCTCGAGCCAGTAGATCGCATTGAAGGCTTGCGGAATCGAGGCGCTCGCAACCAGTAGTCCGTGATTGCGCAGGATCATCGCCTCGGCCTGGCCCAGATCTTCCGCAAGCGTCTTGCGTTCTTCGAGATCGATCGCGACGCCCTGATAGTCGTGATACGCAACGGGACTGAAGCGCATCGCGGTTTGCGTGAGCGGCAACAACCCGCACGACAACGCCGACACAGCGAGCCCGCCACGGCTGTGCGTGTGGATCACGCAGTGTACGTCGTGCCGTGCGCTGTGCACGGCGCTATGAATCACATAACCGGCAGCGTTCACACCATACGTGCCCTCGTTCGGATTGAACAGAACGTTGCCGTCGATATCGATCGTGATCAGACTCGACGCCGTGATCTCCTCGTACATGTAGCCATACGGATTGATCAGCAGCCGCGTGTCGTCGCCAGGGATGCGCGCCGTGATGTGGTTGTACACGAGATCGCTCAATCCGAAATACGGCATCAGCCGATAACACGCGGCAAGATCGACACGCGTGTTCCATTCGGCTTCGGAAACCATCGACTTCACATTCGACGGCATCTGTTGTTCCATCAGCATGTTCGTCTCCAGTACTCAACAGGATCACGCGCTCATTGCGGGTCGAACCCGTAGAGCGCGGCAGGGTTGTCCACGAGAATGCGTCGTTGCGCCTGTGACGAGGGCGCCCATCGCATCAATGCATCGAGCAGTTCGCCGTCGTCGGGCATCGTGCCTTCCAGATTCGGATGCGGCCAGTCCGTGCCCCACACGCACCGCTCGGTCGCGACGCGCGCCAGCAGCGTCGCGAGTGCGTCGACATCGTGAAACGGATAGCCTACGCTCGAACAGCGATAACCGCACAGCTTCAACCACGCGCGTCCACCATCGAGCAGCGCGCGCAGCGCCGTGACCGCCGGATGCGCGATGCCCCACGCGGCCGGTATCTGTCCCATGTGATCGATGACGACATCGGTGGGCAGGCGGCGCAGGATCGGCAGCAGATCGGGCAGATCCTCGCCGTTCGCGTAGATCTGCGTGTGCCAGCCGAATGGCGCGATCCTGTCGGCGAGCTGGATCAGATGATCGACGGGCGGCCCGCCCGGCGTCACCAGATTGACGCGCACGCCGCGCGCACCCGCTTCGTGCATCTGCCGCAACTGGGTCTCGCCGATCTGCGGATCGACCACGACGACGGCACGGCTGCGTTGCGTGCCGAAGTGCGCGACGGCATCCAGCGTGCAGCGATTGTCCGTCGCATAGAAGCTGGGCTGCACGATCACCACGCGTTGCGTGCCGAGCACATCCTGCACATGCTCATACTGGGAAAGCGTTGCCTCGGGCGGCGTATAGGCGCGTCGCTCGCTCAACGGAAAACGTTCGAACGGACCCGTGATGTGAATATGGCAATCGCACGCGCCGGGCGGCGCCTTCTGGTCGGGCGTCTTGATGGTCGCGCGTGGAGCCTGGCAGGTTGCGGACATGTGTCGGTGGCGTTGACGGAAAGGGTCGATGTCAGGACGGCGTATAGCTGCTCGCAGCGCCGCCCTCGGTCTGCAGCGGCGTGTCGGCGTCATCGGGCAAGGGTCTGCCGAGCGTTTCGGGTAACAGCAGCACGGCGAGAAGCATGACGGCATAAGCCGCGATACCGAACGCCGCAATCGCATTGCCCAGTCCCATCACGCTCGTCAGCTTGCCCACCAGCGCCGGGAAGAGTGCGCCGATTCCGCGGCCGAAGTTGTAGCAGAAGCCCTGGCCCGCCGCGCGCATGCGCGTCGGGAACAACTCGGTCATGTACGGTCCCATTGGCGAGAACATCATGAACGCGCAGAGGCCGAGTGGAAAGCCGAGCACGAGCATCGCGCCGTTGCTGATCGGCATCAGCATATAGGCGGCGAGAATCACGGCCGAGCCGATCGCGCTGACCATGAAAGTCCGCTTGCGCCCAATCGAATCAGCCAGATACGCACCGAGGATAAAGCCGACGAACGCGCCGAGAATCATCACTGTCGTGTAGCTCGCAGTGCCGATGACCGACAGGCCGCGTGCCGTCTTCAGATAGGTCGGCAGCCAGATCAGGAACGTGTAAGAGCCGCCGATCGACCCCGTTGCGAGCGCCGAGACCCTGAGCGTCGTCGCCAGGTAGTCGAGGCGGAAGATTGACAGCAACTGACGCAGCATGCCGCGGTTGCGCCGCTCGCGTCGCCCCTTGGTGAACACTGCTGATTCAGGCACGTGCCGGCGCACCCAGAACACCAGAACCGCGGGCGCGAGGCCGACCCAGAACAGCGCGCGCCACGCGAGTTGCTCCGGCATGATCGAAAAGAACAGGCCGAACAGCAAGGCGGCCATGCCCCAGCCCACGGCCCAGCCGCTCTGCACGATGCCGACGGCGCGGCCCCGGTACGCGCCGCGCACCGTCTCGCCGATCAGCACGGCGCCCGCTGCCCATTCGCCGCCAAAGCCGAAGCCCTGCAGTGCGCGGCAAATGAAGAGCTGCTCGTAGTTCTGCGTGAAGCCGCAGGCGAAGGTGAAGATCGCGTACCAGAGAATCGTCGCCTGCAAGACGGCGACGCGACCGAAACGGTCGGCGGCCAGGCCGCTCAACCATCCGCCGACAGCCGACGCCAGCAGCGTCACGGTGCCGAGCACGCCGGCTTCGGCAGCCGTGATGTGCCAACCGACCATCAGCGCCGGAATCACGAAGCTGTAGACCTGCACATCGAGCGCGTCGAGTGTCCAGCCAAGAAAGCAGCCGGCCATGGTGCGCCGCTCAGTCCTGTCGAGCTCCGTCATCCACATGTCTGTCTCCTTGCCGATGCTCGTCGCGCGCCGGCTTTGATCGAAACCTCCGGCATGCAGGAAACCATTCGTCATCCGAACCGTTTCGGTGCCGTATCGAGGCGAGCCGCCGCGTGGGATGCGTCGACCTTTACTTTTCGCTATTTCGAAAGTAATTTCGAATATATGGATTGACTATAGGAGTCGGTTTTTGAGGTGTCAAGAATGGGTCAGCCCGCGGAGAACGTCGTCAAAGGCGCGTCAGGCGCTTGTCCAGCAAGGCTTCGCGGCTTTCTCAGGCACACACCAGGGCTTTCCATGAGCAGTCAGCGCTGGCGCAACCCGGCGTTTGGCCTATACTGAATTTCGAAATAGCAAATTACTTTTCGAACATACGAAAATGAAACCAACCGATCGCGCACTGGGCATCTTCGAAGCATTCGAGGCGGAAGGGCGTCCGATGACGCTCAGCGAACTCGCCGAGGCGGCCGGTTTGCCTGTCAGCACGAGTCACGGCATCGTGCGCGTGCTGCTCGAACGCGGCTACCTGTACCTGACGAGCCGAAGAAAGGACCTCTTTCCAACGCGTCGCCTGTACGACATGGCCGCAAAAATCATCGCCAACGATCCCTACCTCGAACGCATCGAGCCGCAGCTTCAGACGCTGCGCGATGCGACGCAGGAAACCGTGATCGTCGGCAAGCGGCAGCACGACGAGATCGTCTATCTGAGCGTGCTCGAAGGGCCGCAGACGATCCGCTACAGCTCGGCGGCGGGCGCGTTGAAACCGCTGCATTCGACGTCGATCGGCAAGGCGATGCTGAGCCGTGTCGATGCCACCGAACTTCGCCGCTTCCTGGCGCAGGCCGCGCTGACGAGCGTCACCGACAACACCTTGACCTCCGCCGACGACCTGTTCGACGACATCGCGCAATCGCGTGAGAAGGGCTTTTTCGTGACGCGCGGCGAGAGCGTCAGCGACGTGTTCGCGATCGCGGTGCCCGTCGATGTGAATCGCGACGTGCTGGGCATTGCCGTCGCCGGGCCGCGCCATCGCATGGAAGATCAGATCGAGCGGATCGGCGCGGTGCTGCTCGAAGCGAAGCGTTCGATCGAAGCGGGCGGTCATTGATGAGCGGCGAAGTGTCGAGCGTGCTGACGAGCGTGCGCAGCGGCGTGCTGTACGTGACGATCAACCGTCCGGACAAGCGCAACGCGCTGAATCGCGCGACGCTCGATGCCTTGCGCGAAACCTTCGCTGAGACTGCGCATGCCGCAGCGTTACACGCCGTCGTGCTGTCGGCGGCGGGCGATCGCAGCTTCGCGGCGGGCGGCGATCTGCGCGAATTCGACGCGCTGCGCACGCAAGCCGACGCCGCCGCGCTATTCGACCACGCGGCCGCCGCGCTCGATGCGATCCGCGCGACGCCCGTGCCCGTGATCGCCGCATTGAACGGCACGGCGTTGGGCGGCGGCGCGGAACTGGCGATCGCGTGCGACTACCGCGTCGCGGCGGCGCACGCATGCATCGGCTTCGTGCAGGCGACGCTCGCCATCACCACAGGTTTCAGCGGCGGCAGCGATCTGTTCGCGCTGCTTGGCGCCGCGCGCGCGATGCGCGTGCTTGCCGATGCGCGTGTGCTCGAAGCAAACGAAGCGCTGACGCTCGGTCTACTCGACGACGTGTGCGCGCCAGGTCAACCGCTCGACGACTGTGTCGCGCAGTTCGTGAAGCCGTTCGTTGGCCGTCCGCCGCACGTGATTCGCGCGATGAAGCAGATTGCCGCCGCGCATCGCAGCGCGTTGTCGCAAGCCACGCGCGCTGCCGAGCGCGCGGCTTTCGTCGCGACCTGGACGGCGCCCGCGCACTGGGAGCAGGCGCAAAAGTTTCTCGACCGGCAGCGCACGTCGACGGCAAGCGGGTCAACAAGCTAGCCCGAGTCGCGCCGTTCAGCCACCGCAAGAAAGGAGCGTCACAGCATGAAGTCAAGCGCAGCCGAACTCGACGAAGCGATAGCGATGCCGCATCCCGACCGCACGCCGTCGGGACTGCAGGTGCCCGTCGTGGTCGGTCCCAGCGAAGCGAACGGCGCGGACAACGTCGGCGCGCCGGGCCAGTTTCCGTTCACGCGCGGCATCTTCGCGGACGGCTATCGCGGGCGTCTCTGGACGATGCGCCAGTATTCCGGCTTCGGCACGGCTGAGGAATCGAACGAACGCTACCGCTTTCTGCTGGAGCAGGGGCAGACGGGGCTTTCCGTCGCGCTCGATCTGCCGACGCAATGCGGCCTCGATCCTGACGATTCGATGGCGCGCTCGGAGATCGGCAAGGTCGGCGTCTCGCTGTCGAACCTGTCCGAGATGGAGTTGCTGTTTCAGGGCATCGACCTGAGCCGCATCTCGACATCGTTCACGATCAACGGCACGGCGGCGATGATCTACGCGATGTACGTCGCGTGCGCGGACAAGCAGGGCGTGCCGCGCGACAAGCTGACGGGCACCATCCAGAACGACATCCTCAAGGAGTACGTGGCGCGCGGCACGTGGATTTTCCCCGTGCGTCCGTCGATGCGCCTGATCGCCGATTCGATCCTGTACTCGAACGAAGTGTCGCCGCGTTTCAACCCGATTTCGATTGCGGGCGCGCACATGCGCGACGCGGGTTGCACGGCCGTCGAGGAAATGGCCTACACGCTCGCCAACGGGCTCGCTTATGTCGATACCGTCGTCGCGCGCGGCGGCGATGTCGCGAAGTTCGCGCGCCGTTTGAGCTTCTTTTTCTACGTGCATATGGACCTCTTCGAAGAGGTCGCGAAGTTTCGCGCGGGTCGCCGCGTGTGGGCGCGGCTCATCAGGGAGCGCTATGGCGTCGATGACGAGAAGGCACAGATGTTCCGCTTCGGCGTGGTGTGCGGCGGCTCGTCGCTGACGTCGGCGCAGCCGTACAACAACGTCGTTCGGGTCGCGATCGAAACATGCGCGGCCGTGATGGGCGGCGCGCAGTCGGTGTTCACCTGCGCGTACGACGAAGCGTTTCAGATTCCAACCGAGTTCTCCGCCGAGCTTGCGTTGCGCACGCAACAGATCATCGGCTACGAAAGCGGCATTGCGCGCACGGTCGATCCGCTCGGCGGCTCGTACTTCGTCGAGGAACTGACGGATCGCACGGAGGCGCGCATTCGCGAACTGATGAATGAAATCGACGCATACGGCGGCGCCGTGAAAGCGATCGAAGACGGCTGGCTGCAATTGCGCATCGCGAAGAGCGCGCTGCAGCGCAAGCGCGAAACGGATGACCAGGAGCGGCTCGTGGTTGGGCAGAACTGCTTCCGGCGTGAGAACCAGGTCGAGCAGCCGGGCGAACTGTTTCATCTGAATCCGCAGGCGAGCGCGACTGTCGTCGAACGTTTCGAGCGGCTGCGCGACACGCGCAATCAGATGGAAGCGCACAAGTCGCTCGACGCGCTGAGCGCGGCGGCCGCGCGCGAAGACGGCAACCTGATGCCGTATCTCGTCGACTGCTGTCATGCGTACGCGACCGTCGGCGAAATGGTGGCGCGGTTGAAGGAGCAATGGGGCGAATTCGAGGAGCCGGTCCATCTATGAACAGCACGAGCAGCAAGTCCGCCGATCCGTCCGTCGCTGCCGGCGCAACAGTCCGAAGCCCGCATGCGCCGCTCAAGGGCAAGCGCATTCTCGTCGCCAAGCCGGGACTCGACGGGCACGACATCGGCGCGAAAGTGATCGCGCTCGCGTTGCGCGATGCGGGCGCGAGCGTGATCTACACCGGCTTGCGCAAGAGCCCGGAGTACATCGCGCGGATTGCCGTCGATGAAGACGTCGATGCCGTCGGTCTGTCCATTCTCTCGGGCAGTCACAACGAACTCGTCGCGCGCACGGTCGAACTGCTCGCGGATCAGGGCGCGGGCGCGATTCCCGTGTTCGTCGGCGGCACGATTCCCGCCGACGATCGCGCGGCTTTCCTGAAGGCGGGCATACGCGGCGTATTCACCAGCGACATGCCGCTCGACGACGTGATCGACGCCGTCGCGAAGGTGCTGGGATGAACGCGCCCGGTTTCGCCGCGCCCGACGACACGCCGCATGGCCGCGCGTCGGGCGGACCGCTCGCGGGGATACGCGTGATCGAAATCGGCCACATGCTGATGGGCCCGTACTGCGGAATGCTGCTCGCCGATCTCGGCGCCGAGGTGATCAAGATCGAGCCTCCCGAAGGCGACATCGGGCGTTCGATCAGTCCGCACACGATCGGCCCGCACAACGCGTATTTCGCCAGCCTGAACCGCAACAAGCAGAGCGTCGTGCTGGATCTCGCAAGCGAAAGCGGCAAGCACGCGCTCGCAGCGATGGTGCGCGATGCGCACGCGCTCGTGACGAACCTGCGGCCGTCCGCGATCCGCAAGCTCGGCCTCACGTACGACCGGCTGCGCGAGCACAACGAGCGGATCGTCTGCGTCGCGCTGACGGGCTTCGGTCTCGACAGTCCGAATGCCGAATTGCCCGCCTACGACTACGTGATCCAGGCGCTCACGGGCATCATGCATCTGACGGGCGATCCCGATGGTCCGCCGACCAAGGCCGGCTTCTCGACCGTCGACAACTCGACGGGCATCATGGGCGCCGTCGGCCTGCTGGCGAAGATCGTCGAAGGGCGTGGCGGCCAGGTCGACATTGCGATGTTCGACGTGATGGTCTCGCAGCTCAACTACGTCGCAGGCGCCGCGCTCAACGGCGGCGAGCAGCCTTCGCGGCATGCGCTGTCGTCGCATCCCTATATCGTGCCGGCGCAACTGTTCCGCACGCGCGACGACTGGCTGATGCTGTTCATCACGCACGACAACTTCTGGCGCATCTTCGCGCAACGCGTCGGGCATCCCGAGTGGATCACGCAGACGGGCTTCGCGACGATGGCGGAACGGCGCGCGCATCGCGACGCGGTAATCGGTGCGCTGTCCGAGATGTTCGCGGGCGAGACCACGCAGCATTGGCTCGATGCGCTGGCTTCGTCGGGCGTCGTGGTGTCGCGGCTCGCGTCGATTGCCGAGGCGCTCGAGAGCGCGCAGGCGCAGGCGCGCGGGCTCGTCGTGGAGATCGAATCGGAAGCGGGGCCGCTGAAGGTGGTGGGCAACCCGATTCATATCGACGGCGTTCACACGCGGTATGGCTTGCCGCCGCTGCTGGGCGAACACACGTCGGCGTGGTGCGGCGAGGTGTCGACATGAGCGGCGCAGCGGATGCCACTGCCGGCGTCGCGCGCCGTCAGTTGGCGCGCGATCTGTCGAAGCTCGCGCGCGCGAGCGTCGCCGAGTCGTTGCATCTGTTGCGGGACAACTGCGTCAGGCCCGCGCGCCGCATCGGCTTCACGGGGCCGCCGGGCGCGGGCAAGAGCACATTGATCGGCCGCCTGGCGAAGGCGCGCGCGGCGCGCGGCGAATCCATCGCAATCATCGCCATCGACCCGAGCAGTCCCACGACCTCGGGCGCGCTGCTCGGCGACCGCGTGAGGATGGATGCCGTGCTCGCCGACACGGACGTCTTCATTCGTTCGCTGCCGAGCGGCTGGTCCGCCGACGGTCTCTCGGACAATCTGGCCGACGTGCTCGCTGCCGTCGAAGCCGATGGTTTCGCGGAAATCCTGCTCGAAACGGTCGGGGTGGGGCAAGTGGAAAACGGCGCGCGCGCACTCGTCGACACGCTGGTGCTGACGATGGGCCCGCACTCGGGCGACCAGATCCAGGCGATGAAAGCAGGCGTGCTGGAGACGGCCGACATCGTCGTCGTCAACAAATGCGATTTGCCGGGCGCCGAGCGCGTCGCGCAGGACATCGGCAACGTGCTCGAACGCAATCGCGCGAACGGGCGGCGCGTGGCGCCCGTCGTGTTGACGCGGGCGAACGATGAAGCATCGATTGCGCAACTCTCCGCCGAGATCGACGCGCACACGGCATGGCGTGCCGCGCATGTGGACGCAGCGCACGCCGACGAGTTGCGCAAGCGCTTTCACGTGCGCAGTCTGCTGACGCGCCGCGTGGCCGAACTCATCGATACCTTGCCTGCCGACGCGCGCACGGCATCGGTTGCCGAGCTGTATGCGTGCATCGCGAAGCAGATAGGCGGTTCGGGATGACGCCAGCGTAGCGACACATCATCCCGCACAACGACAAACCAGGATGGAAGGAGACGCGGATGAAACAACTTCGTTTTTTGATGACGACGCTGGTAGCGGCTGTCGCGTGCACATTCGCCGCGTTGCCCGCCGCGCAGGCCGACGACACGATCACGCTGAAGATGGCGCATCAATGGCCTGATGATCCGAACGACTACGTCGTGCAGACAGGCAAGAAGTTTGCGCAGGAAGTGATGCAGCGCTCGGGTGGCAAGATCCATATCGACATCTTTCCCGCCGAGTCGCTGGTGAAGGCGCTCAACATGCATACGGCGCTACGCAGCGGCAGTGTCGATCTGGCGATCTACCCGTACATCTACGCAGCGGGTGCGGTGTCGCAGATGAACCTGATCCTGTTGCCCGGCCTCTGGAAGACACCCGACGACGTCTATCGCTTCCGTACCTCGGCGCCGTGGCGAGAACTCGAAACGAAGCTCGAAGCGTACGGCTTCAAGACCTTGTGCTGGATACAGATATCGGGCGGCATGGCATCGAAGGGAAAACCCGTCAACATACCCGCCGATCTCGAGAAAACCAAGGTACGCGGCGCGGGCAAGATGATGGAAGCGGCGTTGCAGAGCGCGGGCGCGAGCACGGTATCGATGGCGTCGTCGGAAACCTATAACGCGATGCAACTCGGTCTGCTCGACGGGTTGTGGACCTCGTCGGGCACCTTCGGCTCGTACCGTCTCTACGAAGTGGCCAAGTACTACGACTCGCCCGAGCAGTACAGCATCTACTACACGATCGAGCCGATCGCGATCAGCATGAAGACCTGGAACAAGCTGACGCCGGCGCAACAGAAGATCATGACGGACGTCGGGCAAAGCCTCGAACAAAGTGCGTTCGAAGGCGCGAAGGCCGACGACCGCCGCGTCGCGCAACTCTTTGCCAGCCATGGCGTGCAAATCCACAAGATGACGCTCGACGAATGGACGCAGTGGCAGAAGCTGTTCCAGCAGGTCAGCTTCACGAAGTTCCGCAACGAAGTGCCAGACGGCGCGCGGCTGCTCGATCAGAGCGTCGCGCTCTACAAGTAGGAGAACGGCATGCGCGGGCCGCTCGATCGTGTGGTGCATCTGCTCGATGTCTTTTTCAAGGGCGTCGCGCTGTCGGCGGGCGTCGCGGCGATCGCGACAGTCGCGGTGATTTCGTACGGCGTGCTGGCCCGCGAGGCATTGCATCTGTCAGATGTGTGGGTGACGGAGGTCACGACCTATCTGATGGCGTACATGACCTTCGTCGGCACGGCGGCGCTCGCGTGGCAGTCGCGTCACCTGAAGATCGACGTGCTTGGTCATCATCTGGGCGAAGGCGGCAGGCGCGTGCTCGCGGCGTTCTCGACGCTCGTGATGTCGGTTGTTGCCGTCGTGATCGCGGTGCTGGCCGTGCAGTTCTGGTGGGACGCGTACACGAGCGGCGAGCGTTCGTGGGGCATGTTCTCGTTGCCGCTGTGGATTCCGTATCTGTGTCTCGTCGCCGGCGCGCTGCTGCTGTCGCTCGTGCAACTGGTGCGGCTCGCGACCATCGTCTTCGCGCGCCGCGAACTCGCGCACGATCTGTCCGTCGACGAACTCGCGCTCGGGAGAGACAAGTGACCCAGCTATTCATCGGCGCCGGGATGTTCGGCGGCCTGCTCGCGGTATTGTCGTTCGGCGTGCCGATCGCGTTCGCGCTGCTGTTCGTCGCGCTGGTCTCGCTGTTCGTCACGGGCGGCGGCTGGGACGCGCTGAACCTGATTCCGAGCACGTACTGGGGCTCGGTCGCGACGTTCACGCTGACCTCCGTGCCGATGTTCATGTTCATGGGCGCGATCGTGTCGGCGTCGGGCATGGGCGCGCGACTGTACAGCGCGCTCGCGACGATCCTCGATGGCGTGCCGGGCGGTCTCGCCGTCGCGACCACGCTGGCGTGCGGCGTGATGGCGGCCGTATCGGGATCGAGCGTGGCGACGGCGGCGGCGATCGGCGGGTTCGCGGTGTCGGAGATGCGCCGGCATGGTCTGCCAGCCGGGCAGGCGTGCGGCTCGGTCGCGGCGGGCGGGACGCTGGGCATTCTGCTGCCGCCGAGCATTCCTCTCATCGTCTATAGCGTGATTGCCGAGCAGTCGATCGGCCGCCTGTTCGTCGCGACGCTCGTGCCGGGCGCGATCATGGCGACAGCCTTTGCGCTCTATCAGATGGCGCTCGCGCTGCGGCGCAAATCGCGCGGCGAAGCGCGCAGGCGTCCGCTCGCGCCGCTTCGCGCGCGCATCGTCGCGTTGAAGGATATCGGCCCGTTCGCGCTGCTGATCCTGATCATCCTCGGTTCGCTGTACCGCGGACTCGCGACGCCGCAGGAGGCGGCATCGCTGGGCATCATCGCGAGCCTGATTCTCGCGGGCGTCGTGTATCGCGAACTGAGCTGGCGCAAGTTTCACGAGATTCTCGTGAGCGCGGCACAGAGCAGCGTGATGATACTCGCCGTGATTTCATCCGCGATCGTGTTCGGCTATGTGATGACGACGAGCCAGGTCGCGTCGTCGCTCACGCAGGCCGTGGCGGGCGCGCACGTCGCGCCGTGGGTGCTGTTCGTCAGCATCAATCTGTTGCTGATTTTTCTCGGCTGCTTCATGGAGACCATCGCGATCATCGTCGTGACGATGCCCGTGCTCGTGCCCGTGGTGCAGGCGTATCACTGGAACCTGATCTGGTTCGGCGTCGTCGTGGTCATCAATATGGAAATGGCGCTGATCCATCCCCCCGTCGGGCTCAATCTGTTCGTCGTGCAAAGCGTGGCGCCGGACGTGCCGCTACGACGTATCGTGCTCGGCACGCTGCCGTATGTGTTCATCATGGCCGGCGTACTGGCGCTGATCGGCGTCTTTCCACGACTGACAAGCCTGCTGTAACGCGTATTCCTGGGGCCGCCAGAAAAGTGTACCGGCCCTGAATGTTGATGTTGCGGTGCGACAAAAACCAGCCTATAACCATCCATATGGATGGTGAGAGGATGGAAAAATGAAGAAGCCCACAGCACTCGAGCCGGTTCGTCCCAAAGGCGGCGAGTCGGAAAAAATCACGATCAACCTCGGCCCCGTCGATCTCGGGCAGATCGATCTGCTGGTCGAGGAAGGCTTTTATTCGAACCGGACCGACCTGATCCGGACAGCCATTCGCAACCAGCTTGCTCTTCATGCGCAGGTCGTGCAGGAAACAGTGACGCGCCGTGCGCTCGTGCTCGGACTGCAGCACTTTTCGCGGCAGGATCTCGAGGCGGTTCGCGCTGCGCGCCAGCGCCTCACCATTCAGGTGCTGGGACTCGCCAGCATCGCGACCGACGTCACGCCCGAGCTTGCGCTCGCCACCATCGAAAGCGTCACGGTGCTCGGCGCCTTTCACGCTTCGCCTGCCGTCAAGACGGCGCTCGCTGACAGAATCCACTGATCAGGCGATGCAATACCCACTTCC
The DNA here is from genome assembly GCF_013426895.1 of Paraburkholderia largidicola. NCBI lineage: Bacteria > Pseudomonadati > Pseudomonadota > Betaproteobacteria > Burkholderiales > Burkholderiaceae > Paraburkholderia > Paraburkholderia largidicola. The sequence continues at coordinate 727,744 of NZ_AP023176.1, forward strand.
GCTAACCGGACACATACGATGAAATTCGACGAAGGTTTCATGCATTCAATGCAGGAAGCGATGACCTTGCTGCGTACCCGCGGTCCCGCCGAAGCGACGGAAGCCATACAACGCGCACTGCGAGGCGGCGCTGTTGATGGCGTGCGCGACACGGCGCAAGAGCCGGTGATTTTTCCGTTCGCCGGGACCATAGCGAAGGATGTCACGCCGCATACGGCACGAGGGCACAGCCCTGATGTCGAAGACCGCGGGCACTTCAGCACGCATGCGTATTCGAACGCGGCGGGCTCGCGGCAGTATCGGCTGTATGTGCCAGCGGGCGCAGTCGGCGAGCCGCTGCCGTTGATCGTGATGCTGCACGGCTGCACGCAAAACGCCGACGACTTTGCCGCAGGTACGCAGATGAACGCGCTTGCCGAGCAGCATCGATGCCTGGTCGCGTACCCGGTGCAGCCGCAACAGGCCAATCCGTCGAAGTGCTGGAACTGGTTCAAACCCAACGATCAGCATCGTGAGAATGGCGAGCCGTCATTGATCGCAGGCATCACGCGCGACATCATCGCGGCCCACAACGTCGATCCGTCGCGCGTGTACGTTGCGGGCCTGTCTGCGGGCGGCGCGATGGCAGCGATCATGGTCGCCACCTACCCTGACCTGTACGCGGCAGCGGGCGTGCATTCCGGTCTGCCCGCGGGCTGCGCGCACGATTTGCCGTCTGCGCTCGCGGCCATGAAAGGCGGCAAACGCCGCGGCGCGACAGCGCACGGGAAGCAGGCCAACGACGCGCCCAAGCGACCCATGATCGTCTTTCATGGCGACGCGGACGCCACGGTTCACGTCACGAACGCCACGCAGTTAGTGCAGGGCTTCGAAGCGCGGCATGACGGCGGTGAACGGCGTCATGCCGATGCGGGCCGGCGTAGCTGTACCGTCTCGAAGCTTGTTTCCCCCGATGGGAACGAGGCGGAACTGTGGACCATTCATGGCGCGCCGCATGCGTGGTCGGGCGGTAATGCCCGCGGCAGTTATACGGACCCGAGCGGCCCGGACGCGAGTGCCGAGATGCTGCGATTCTTTCTTGAGCATCCCAGGCGGGGATGAGGCGCGTGGCTTCTCTGCCGCACGCAACGCCGTAACGACAAACGCCGCTCTTCGTACGAAGAGCGGCGTTTGTCTTTTTTGAGTACTTCCAGCCTCTGCTTAACTCGACTGCTTTGCCGACGATTGTGCTTTCGACACAGCGCCAGCCTGTACGAGGCGTGCGTCTTCCTGCGTCACCGCGCCGACGAATTTCCAGCCGTCCGGCAACTTCACGAACGTGTAGCCCGTGGGCGTATCGACGAACACGGTGTACACGGGCGAGTCAGCCTTCGCCTCGGAAACCGCTTGCGCATGCGACACCATCGGCGCGGCCAGCAGCATGGCAGCGAAAAGGGAAGAGGTAATCAGCTTCATTAGACAATCCTTGAGATGTTTGAACCGCTCGACCATCGAACCTGACCGATGGTCACGCTATTTCTGTGACGACCATTACATATATTGAAGCATACGGGCGTGCGTGCGTCCATAATTTTGTTATGATCGACATAGAATTCAGTTTTCGCGGGTTTGCGACAATCGCATGCCCGGAGGGAGGGGACATGGAGCCAGCCCGTTGCGGCGAAACCAAAGGGCGCGGCAGGCCGAGAGCATTCGAACGCGACGTGGCGCTCAGGCGCGCCATGGACCTTTTCTGGGAAAAGGGCTTCGATATGTGCTCGATGGCGGATCTCGTCGATGCAATGGGCGTCAACTCGCCGAGCATCTACGCGGCGTTCGGCAACAAGGAAAGCCTGTATCGCGAGGCGATCGAGCTTTACGTGCGCGCTGAGGGCGGCGCGGCGTTGAGGAACTTCGAATCGCGCGCGACGTTGCGCGAAAGCCTCGAAGCGATGTTCGACGCGAGCATCGAGCTTTTCACGAGCGGACAACGTTCTCGTGGATGCATGATTTTTCTCGGCGGCGCGGGGATAGGCGCGGAGCACGTCGAGTTGCGAGACTTTCTTCAGGCGTTGCGGCTCAGGATGGCGCGTACCGTAGAGAAGCGCTTGAAGAAAGCCGTCGAACAGGGCGAACTCGCGCGCGACGCAGACCACGCGGCGCTTGCTACCTTGTGCATGTCCGTTTTCTCCGGCTTGTCCGTCCAGGCCGCCGACGGTGCCAGCAAACGCAAGCTGCACGCCGGGGTTGCGCAGTTGCTGGCGGTGATTCCGTTTCGCGCTGCTGCGTAGTGGGTAAAGCCATCGTGTCGTCGAACGATATCCCGCTGGCTCGCGCACGTTCCGTTTCGTCCTTCAGAAGAGGCGTTCGCGCCAATGTCAGCGCTAACCGGCTGTGCCGCTATTGGAAATTGTCGTGCAGGTAATCGCGCACGGCCGTCAGTATTTCATCGGAGAGCGGATCGCCTCGCACCGCACGCGCAAGTGTGGCCGCTCCCACCAGCATCGAAAGACGGGCGATGGCGCGCTGACGCGCTCTCTTTGACGGGCGCGGACCCGCAAACGACGCGAGCCGGCTGAACATCGCCTTGAGACCTTGCACGTAGGCTCCGCGCACCGGCTTGGTCGCGTCTTCGCGGGCCACGTCAGCGGCGAGACCGATGGCGGGGCAGCCACCGCCAGGCTCGTCGCGCTGCTTCGCGCTGAGATAGTGCTTCGCGAGCGCGTCGACGAAGGCCTGTTCGTCCGCATCTTCCTTGACCAGCGCTCTCCAGCGCACCACGGATTCGCCGAACGCACGCTCGCACGCCACGGCCGCGAGTTCGTCCTTCGATTCGAAATGACCGTAGAACCCGCCATGCGTGAGCCCCGCGCTCGCCATGATGTCGGTCACCGACACGCCGTTCAGCCCGCGCTCCTTGAAGAGTCGCGCGGACGCCGCCTCGATCAGCAGGCGGTTCCTGTCGGTTTGTTCCTTCGATACACGAGGCATCCGGGCCCTCCGTGGTGAGTGCGGCGCGATTCGACCCTGCGCTTATTGTGCGTATTGTGCTTCGCCGTTACCGAACGACCAGTTCTCTTTCGGCACTTCGACGAGACTGATGAACAGGTCTTCGCGTCGCAGTCCGACGCGCGCGTGAAGACCTTCGCTCAGCGCTTGATAGAAGGCTTTTTTGAGTGTGATATCGCGGCCTGCATTCAATGTCAGCTGCACGATGATGCACTGAGGCGAGCGCTCGATGCCGAGATAGGTCGGATCGGCAATGAAGTTGCCGGACTTGTGCTCGTTGATCACCATGAACCGGTCATTGACGGGCACGTTCATCGTGGTGGTCATCGCCTTGTAGACCTCGTCGGCGACGGCGCTGCGATAGTCGGCGGATTGGCCTTCTGCGAGATCGATGCGTACGAGTGGCATGTTAATTTCCTCGATTTGAACGTCGATGCCGGCGCGCGGCATCAGTTTGTGCACAAGAAAAGCCCGAATACCGGATTCGGGGACATGCCGATAATAAATGATGGTCATCATTTATGCAATAGATGATGACTGTCATGTATTGGATGGAAGCCACGTGGCCGGTGCGAGGCTTTTGATCGCCCTTCGAGCCGCAGCTACTTTTGCGTCATCGAGTCCACGACCTCCTGGGTCGAAACGACGGCATGCGCAAGAAACGCATAGTTGATCATCGCTGCCTTATAGCCGTCGCCCCAGGTCGGATGACGCGGCCCCGCCGTCGCGTCGGAGACGACGGACACTTCGAAACCCTGCTCGATCAGGTCGCGCAGGTGAGACTCGACGCACATATTGGCCAGCATCCCGCCCAGCACGACTCTTTGCACGTGATGCTTTCGAAGTTGCAACGTCAGGTCATTTGTCTGCGGTCCGAATACCTTGTGCGGGCTCACCACGATCGTCTCGCCGTCTTCGATAAACGGCTTGAACTCATCCAGCCAGTCGGCCCCCGATTTCTCGAATCCGCTCAGGTTCAGCGCACCCGATCGTGCGAACGTGCCTGTCGCAAACTCGTCGGCCTCCAGTGGGCCGTTGAATTTCCATGCGCGGTCGGTTGGATAGAAATAGTGTGGGGAGATGAACACGCTGAACTTCGCTGCTTTGGCTGCCTTGAAGATTTTCAGCATGTTTTCGACCGTTCGGTTTTCCGTCACGCTTGCACCGACGGCGCCCCAGTTTTTTCCCGTCGGGCTCAATACGTCGTTCTGTGGATCGATAAACACAACTGCGGTATCAGCGGGGTCGTAGCTCATGGTCGAACTCCAGTGAGGTGGATGGCGGGACGCGGGCATTGCTGTACCAATGTAGGCGATCAGAGTCGACCCTGCACGCTTACGGACCTGTCATGAATGAAAGGACATCGTCCGGCTATCTACATGTTTGCGGCGCTCTTGCCGAAGTCATGCGCGACTTGGCAACCAGAACTGGCACGGCTGTGCTCGCCGCTGGATTTCCTCTGAGGACGGGTCTATAACTGGAGGAAAAGAAAAGGCGCGTCCCTAAACATGTGCCCCTGTCACCTCTTCAGAGGATGCCTCCAATAACAAAGAACTCACGCTGTTATTCGCACGTGCCGCTATTAAGTGTCTGTTGCGGCATAGTGCTTGAGGCGGTGCATTTCGAGCTTCGCCGGAACAGGCTTCCTTTTCTGCGATTGGCAACCGAAAGTCTGGCGTTCCTTCAAATCAATGTATTTCGATTCGTTATCCTCAATGGATGAACTCGAATTGCATTATCGACAAAGGTGCAGAAATGAGAGTTTATTTTGCTTCATTATTGGTGGCTTCTGCATTGTCCGCGGTCACGGGTTTTGCGTATGCACAGACAACATGGCAACAGCCGTCCGGTAGCGCCGATCCACAAATGGCGCCGGCAGCGTCGATGTCCCAACCACAAATGGCACAGCCCGCCAGTTCGATGAATCGCTATGAGTACGATTCGGTCGGTCCTCAGCCAGGTGGATCAAGTGGAAGCGGGCGAGGGAGAAATGGCGGGCCGTGTGTCATCGGCTTGTCTTGCGATATTTACCAGGGCAGTTGAGTTCGCAGCGATGGAATCCCATCGGACGGATTCCATGGCGTTGGACCTCACGCGGCGCGTCGGATCTGCATGACTAAACGGCGCGCCGCTCAACGAGCTTGTCACTCTTGCGCCCACGCCGCCGCGCTGCTGATCGCAAAGTCCCGATACGACCGCGGTTGCCGGCCCAGCAGCGACGCCAGGCGTGCGACCTGCGCAGGTGTCGCAACAGCGCCATCCTGTTGATACCGTTGCATCATCAAACGCATGTCGTAGGCGAGCCACGCTGGCGAGACCGATTTCAGACGTGCTTCGAGCGCAACGAGATCGTCACCGCCATAAGAAATGGGGCGTTGCAACGCTTCGCTCCAGGTTGCGCTCACCCAATCGGCGTTCACCGCGTCCGGTCCGACGAGTTCGTATGTTTCGCCCGGCTGCGGTTCGCCAGCCCGTTCGCGGCGCAGCAGTTCGCGCGCGGCTGCCTCGCCGATATCGCGTACATCTACCATCGAAATGCCCTTCGCGCCGATCGGCATGCCATAGACACCATGCTTCAGCAGCGCTTCTTTTTGCCGCTCATCGTTCTGGATGAAATAGGCGGGTCGCAGAACGGTGGCGGGCAAGTCGAACTGGTCGATCATTCTTTCCGCAGCAAACTTGCTCGTGAAGTGGGGCACATCGGTGTAGTGCTCGCCCTTGAACACCGAGAGATAAACGATGCCCTTCACACCCGCCTCGCGTGCGATGCTCAGCGCCTGTAACGCCTGAGTCTGCTCGTCCGCCGCGTTGGGCGCGAGCAGGAACAGCGTGGTGACGTCCTTCAGCGCATCGCGCAAGCCGTCGATGTCGGACAGGTCGCCCTTGACGGCCGCGACGCCTGCCGGAAGTTGCGCGCTCTCCGGTTTGCGGGTCAGCGCGCGAATTTCGGCGCCGCTGTCTTTGAGATGGTCGAGCACCTGTGTCCCGACCACGCCGGTGCTGCCTGTCACGAGAATAGCCATATTCGATCTCCCTAAAGTGAAGTGGGTTGGGCATTGACGGCCCATGCAGTTACGATAGACGTTCAGTTAATGAGCCGAAAGACCGATCGACGAGACGCCTCGTCTCATTCATGGAACGATCATGGATCTCACTGCACTTGCCGATTTCAACGCCGTCGCGCAACACGGCGGCTTTGCCGCTGCGGCCAGGAAGCTCGACCGGCCGAAAGCGACGCTGTCGCGCCGGGTGGCCGAACTCGAGCAGAGTCTCGGCGTGCGGCTCATCGAGCGAGGTGCGCGAACGCTGCGGCTGACCGACGAGGGGCGCATGCTGAACGAGCAAACACGCGGCCTGCTCGCGGAAATAGCCGAAGCAGGCGAGACGATCGCTTCGCGCGCGTCCGCGCCGCGCGGCCGTCTGCGTGTCAGCGCGCCGATCGTGTACGCGCATGTCGCGTTGCCGCGCGTGGCCTCGCGTTTTGCTCGCGCGTATCCGCAGGTCGAACTCGAAATCGTGGCCGAGGATCGGATGACGGATCCTGTCGAGGACGGCTATGACCTCGTTATTCGCGTGAATCCCAATGCGGACGAGTTGCTCGTGGGGCGCCGCGTCACTACGGATCGACGCGTGCTGTGCGCGGCTCCGGATTCAGCCATTGCTCGCGAATGCCTCGACGATGTGCGTCGCGGGCTGACATCGCCATTACCGGCCGTCGTGCTTTCGTCTTCATCCGATCAGACCTGGCAGATTCAGGCAAAGGACAAGAAGCTGTATCCGGTGACACCGAGGCCCGTTTTGAGGCTTTCCTCGCTGCTGATGGTACGTGAGGCGACGCTGGAAGGCACGGGCGCCGCGCTCTTGCCGGGACTGCTGGTACAGGCCGATATCGCGGATGGAAAACTGATGCCGTTGGGTCTCGACGCGGGGCCACCCGTCGAAATCTGGGCGCTATACAGTTCGCGGCGCTTCCTGAGTGCGAAGGTGCGCGCATTCATCGACATGCTGGACCAGGCTGAGGCCACGGGCGCTTAGCATGAAGGCTCTGCCGGACGTGAGGGCAGTGCATCGCGTCGTCTTGCCGTTCCTGTTAAGGCATGGAATAGCAACGCACCGAACTTTCGCTATCGCACCATCACACTATCGCGCCACCGCTATGGTCCATACTCGCGCCTGCGATCGACGACTGCCCGATTGTCATTGTTAACCCGGCCCTCTCTTTCATGCGTCCATTCAACGGCTTTCTCGTTCTCGTTGGTACCCTGCTCACGGCGGCAGGATACGGCGGGACCTTTCTTCTTTCGATGCGCTTCCGGTCCATCGGCGGCACGGACGTCGACACCGGGCTGACGCTCGTGGCTGCGATGGTGGGTACCTTTGTCGGGGTTCCGCTTGTTGGCTGGCTTTCGCATCACCGCATCGGCGCGGCGCGCATGGCCGCGCTTGCGGCGTTATGCGTGGGCATGGGCGTCGCGGGTTTCGCCTTGATCGAGCGTGTTGGCCTGCTCGATGCGATTCCAGCGTTTCTCGTGGGCCTGGGCTGGGGCGCGTTCTATCTCGCGGCGCCGATGTCGCTCGCCGAGCGAACCAATGATGCAGATCGGGGTTACTGGTTTCTGCGCTTTGGCACGTTCCAGATGGCGGGAATCGGCGGCTGCCCCGCGCTGGCGGGCGTCGCCATACATTCGTTGCACTGGTCGCTCAGCAGCGTGCTCTACACGGTCAGCGGCCTTTGTGTGGTCGCGTCGGTGATACTGGAAATGTTCGCCCGGCTGTCGCCTCTTTTGTCCGCGCCGCCGGTGCAGGAGCAATGGTGGCGTGGTATCGGCGCCATTGTGCGCACGCGTGCGATGTACCCGATCATCATGGTCGCGCTGGGCGCCTGCGTCTTCTCAGGCTTGATGACGTTTCAGATGTCGCTGGTGCAGGGAACGCATGCGCAAGCAACGACCTTCTTCAGCCTGTACGCGATAACCGTCGTGACCGTACGCTGGGCTTTCGCCCGACTGGTCATCAATCTGCGCCGCGAAACGGCAACGAAGGTGCTGCTCGTCATGATGGTGCTGGGCATCGCGGCGATGTTCGCGGTGCCTTACCATGTGTCGGCTCATCCTGCCGCCGCTGTTCTGCTTGCCACGGGGTACGGGCTTGCCTATCCGGTGATCCAGACTCAGGCGGTCAACGATTCCGCCGCCGCCCATCGTCGCGTCGCGCTGACAGGGTTCGTTGCGGCGTACTTCATCGGAGTCTTTGGTTTTCCGTCTGTGGGCGGGTGGGTACTGGTGCACGCCGGCAAGGGCGCGCTGCTGTCACTGATCGCGCTATGCGGCCTGACGGCGCTCATGCTCGCATTCCTCGCGGACCGGGGGCGTGTCGAGGCGCTTCCGGCAAAAGCGTAGCAACCGGCTGGCTCGAGCAGGGCGCAACTGGCTTCGTCTGCCGCCGTCGCGCTGGGTGCAACATCGGACGTTCTGTGTTTGAAACGGCAGCGGGCACGAAACCAACCGTGCCCGCGCCAACGCAACGCCTTACTTCGCCACGGGCATCGTGAACTCGGCACCGGTGGCGATGCTGTCCGGCCAGCGCTGCATCACGCTCTTGTAGTGCGTGTAGAAGCGCACAGCCTCTTCGCCATAGGCGTGATGATCGCCGAACAGCGACCGCTTCCAGCCTCCGAACGAATGCCACGCCGGCGGTACCGGACTCGGGATGTTGATGCCCACCATGCCAATCTGAATCTGCCGCGAGAACAGGCGTGCCGCGGCGCCATCGGATGTGAACAACGATACGCAGTTCCCCAGTTCGTGCGCGTTGACGAGCTTGATCGCACTCGCAAGATCGGGCACGCGGACGACCGACAGCACCGGCCCGAAAATCTCTTCGCGATAGATGCTCATATCCGGCTTCACATCATCGAACAGCGAGCCGCCAAGAAAAAAGCCCTCTTCATGGCCTGCCACGGTATGGCCGCGGCCATCGACCACGAGTTTCGCGCCTGCTGCAACGCCCGCTTCGATATAGCCTGTTACCTTGCTGCGATGCGCGGCGCTGATGAGCGGCCCCATGTCGAGATCGGGCTCCATGCCGCCGCCGATCCTGAGCGAACGCACGCGCGGCGCGAGACGCTCGATCAGTTCATCGCCGATACTACCTACCGCCACCGCGACGGACGTTGCCATGCAGCGCTCGCCGGCCGAACCATAGGCCGATGAGATCAGCGCATCGACGGCCTGATCGAGATTGGCATCGGGCATCACGACCAGATGGTTTTTCGCGCTGCCGAGTGCCTGCACGCGCTTGCCGCGCTTTGCGCTTTCGCTGTAGATGTATTCAGCGACGGGTGTCGAGCCGACGACAGACATCGCGGCCACATCGGGATGCGCGATCAACGCATCGACGACGGACTTGTCGCCATGCACGACATTGAATACGCCTTTGGGAAAGCCCGCCTCGATGAACAACTCGGCAAGCCGTATCGATGCCGACGGCGTGCGCTCTGAAGGCTTGAGAATGAAGGTATTGCCGCACGCGGCGGCCATTACGAACATCCAGCACGGCACCACCATCGGGAAATTGAACGGCGTGACGCCAGCGGCCACGCCAATCGGCTGACGCAGATTCCAGTTGTCGATGCCGCCGCTGATCGAATCAGTGAAGTCTGTCTTGAGCAACTGCGGAATGCCACAGGCGAATTCGACGATTTCGATGCCGCGCACCACTTCGCCCTTTGCGTCCGAGAACAGTTTGCCGTGGTCGCGCGTAATGAGTTCGGCGAGTTCGTCCGAATGCGCTTCGAGCAGTTCCTTGAACTTGAACATCAAACGGGCGCGCTTGAGCGGCGCGGTTTCGCTCCATGCCGGGAAGGCGGCTTTCGCAGCGGCGACGGCGGCCTCGACTTCAGCCGAGCTTGCGACGGGCACACGGGCCGTCATTCGCCCTTGTGCGGGATCGAATACGTCGCCAAACCGCCGGCCCGCACCCGCCGCGCGCTTACCATCGATGAAATGACTCAACTCGCGCACAGCGCTTTTATCTGCTTCGCTCATTACATGCTCCTGTCCAGGGCTGCAGACGTTGTCCGTGCCACGCTGCCCTATGTTGTCGAACGTGGGTTGTTCGGCCTTTACGCCCCGTACCGACCGATCCAATAGACACAATGTAGGTGGACGAACACGGAGATCGAACATCCGCGCCGGACAAACAGTCTTGCGCGGAAGGAACAAATGACAGCGAGTGGGAGGGTCTGGACGGCTGCACTGAGCAGCGAACTTTGGCGCGTTGAAGCCGCTAAAAGAAGAGGGCAGGTTTGATGTGCCGGGCGTGCTTCGAGGTCGACTGCGCCTTATCGGACAAGGCGCGTCGTAGTCACGTGAAGGGTTTTATGCCTCGGGAAATTGAAGCCGCTACGACCTGATGTACTCGAACATCTGATCGAATGAGTGGCCGTTGTCGCAGCGCGAAGTGTGCGTCAGGCTCTTTTTTGCTGGCTCAAAATCCGCCCAGTTTGGCCAGAAACGCGCCGCGCCGATGTATCGTCGATCATCGTCAGAAATGACTTTTCCACACGTCAGCGCCAACCAAGACCCGGCGCGACATGCGTGAGAATCGATTCGATGACGTGCGCGCAGTACTCGACACCCAACTGGTTGGGCACAGTGAGTAGCAGCGTATCGGCGGCTGCGATGGCTTCGTCTTTTGCCAGTTCCTCGATGAGCACATCGGGTTCCGCGGCGTAATTCCGGCCAAAGATCTTCTGGATATCGTCGTCGAGAAAGCCGACCGTGTCGTTGCTCTGCGTGCCTCGGCCGAAATACATGCGGTCCCGTTGATTCATGAGCGCGAAGATACTCCGGCTCACCGACACGCGCGGTTCTCGCGTATGCCCGGCCGCTTTCCACGCATCGCGGTAAGCCTGAATCTGCTCGGCTTGCTGGATATGAAGCGGACGACCCGTTTCGTCGTTCTTCAATGTCGAGGTCTGCAGATTCATCCACATCGTCGCGGCCCAAACGGCCGTTGCGTTGGAGCCCGAACCCCACCAGATGCGCTCGCGAAGACCTGCGGAATACGGCTCGACGCGTAGAAGTCCCGGCGGGTTGGCGAACATGGGGCGCGGATTCGGCTGTGCAAAGCCCTTGCCTTGCAGCACTTCATAAAACACTTCTGTGTGACGGCGCGCGAGATCGGCGTGCGTCTCGCCTTCCTCTGGCGTGTACCCGAAATAGCGCCAGCCGTCGATAACCTGCTCACCCGAGCCTCGGCTGATGCCGAGTTGCAACCGTCCGCCCGCGATCAGATCGGCGGCGCCTGCATCTTCTGCCATATAGAGCGGATTCTCGTAGCGCATGTCGATGACACCCGTGCCAATTTCGATCGTGCGCGTCTTTGCGCCGATCGCCGCGAGAAGCGGGAAAGGCGAGGCAAGCTGTTGAGCGAAATGATGGACGCGGAAGAAGGCACCATCCGCGCCGAGTTCTTCGGCGGCGACAGCGAGGTCGATGGATTGCAGAAGAACATCGGCTGCCGATCGAGCCTGCGAGCCTGGAGAATTGGCCCAGTGGCCAAACGAGAGAAAGCCAATCCTTTTCATAGCTGTAGATTCGGTTTGCGGGTGTCCGCGACCTCTGCCGCGGGACAGGAAAGCTGTAACACTACCGCATCGATCTGCAACGCGCCGGCACGCGTTATTTCAGATGGCCGGCGCTTACGTTCCGGTGGCCTGTTCAGGCCGCGAGCGAGGCGTTCTGCGGGAACAGCGCGCGACGGGTCTCTTCATCGAACTCGGCCTTGAACGTGAGTCGGTCTTTCAGCGCCAGCGCACGGACAGCCGCCGGACGCGCCGCGATCTCGTCGACCAGGCGCTTGACATGCGGATAGTCGCCAAGTCCCTTCTCACCGAAGATATAGCCGGCAAAATTCGCCCAGCCCCACAGCGCGATGTCGGCGATCGAGTAAGTGTCGCCGGCCAGATACTTCGAGGTTCCGAGCCGCTCATCGAGAACGCGATAGTGACGCTCGACTTCTTTCAGATAACGGTTGCGCGCATACGGCAACGGTTCCGGTGCATGGTGCAGGAAGTGCACGGCCTGACCCGAAAACGGCGACAGCCCGGTCGCGACGAACTGGAGCCACGAGAGCATCGCTGCGTGCTCGGACGGCGCGGACGGAACGAACTTCCCATGCTTTGCGCCGAGGTACAGAAGAATCGCGTGCGAATCGAACACGGTCACGCCGTCATCGACGATGGCCGGCACCTTGCCGTTCGGATTGATCTTCCGGTACGCCGGCGCGTGTTGCTCTCCCTTGAAGGTGTCGACAGAGGACAGCTCGAATGGCGTATCAAGCTCTTCGAGCAGCAGCGCCACCTTGAGGGGATTGGGCGAAGGGTGGAAGTAAAACTGAAGCATGGGGTTTCCTTGATGAGGACTTGAGTGGATTGCAGCGAATGCGCAGCCTGATGGCTCCGTATATTGCAAGCGGCCTTCCGTATATGAGCGGGAAGGCACGTGCGTTTGAGCCCGTCTCCAGATCGCGTAGTCACATGCTGAACTCAAGCGCCCCATTTGCCGTGCGGCCTGTCCGATGAATACGTTCGATGAAATCGAACGTGTTTTTCTGCGGGGCAATGTGTGAACACCCAGCCTGTCACGCGCGACGATACGACGCGGCAGGTCAGCGACGCTCCCATTCCCGAATTCTGACAAATACCTTACACTGTCGTCAGAACTCCCCGACAGAGTGGCGCAATCCAGTCCGCCGTGGGGTTCCCATATAAGGGTCTGAGGAGGCGAGATGCACTTCTATCACCACGGTGTAGCCATTCAGCCGTCGGTCGCACGAAGCGGCAATACCTTTGTCGCCCGGGTCGCGATTCTCGAAGAGGATGGCGAAGCGACGTCGCTTGGCGATCTGGGCCACTTCGCGAACCGGCAATCGGCCTTTGCGTTTGCCGTGCGCTGCGGCACGGCATTCGCGGACAACGAACCGATGCCGTTACCGCCTTGCGATATCCGGTCAAAGAAAGCCGGTTCCAACCACGACGCGACGACCGATCTTCTTTGAGATTCAACCGTTTTGTCTTTAACGATCAGCACGCTTCGAAGCCGGAAAAATACGGCTTTCCTGCACGAAGCGTCACGCCAGAATCGCAAAACAGGAGGCGCTATCCATGATTCACTCGGAAGTCCACAAGTTTCCCTACACGCGAGCGAGCGGCATGCAGCGCACCTACGACGTGACGATCAACCTCGTCCGGCGCGATTCGGGTGTATTCGCCTATCGGTCGTGGGTGCACCACGCGGGGAGATTCAAGGGCAACGGTCTCGACTTTCCGCTCGTTTCCCGGACCACGGATCGCGCAATCACCGAGGCGCGCGCCCGTGTCGAAGAACACATTGAACACCTGCTCGGGGTAACGGAATGATCCAGCACTGAAGGCAGTGCTGCACCTTTCGTGAAGGGGCGCTGAAGTTTTTATGCGCCCCTCTTTTTCTTCAGAACGTAACGCAAGCCGCGTCAACCCTGCCCGAAACCGCCGCCGCCAGGCGTCTCGACGACGAACACATCGCCCGCAGCCATCTCGACACTGGCGATATGCCCCAGCGCGACGATCTCGCCATCCGCGCGTTCGACGCGATTGCTGCCTTGTCGCCCCGCGCCTCCGCCCGCCGCGCCAAATGGCGCGTGAATGCGGTTATTCGACAGAATCGAGGCTGTCATCGGCGCGAGAAAACGGATGCGCCGGATTGCCCCATTGCCGCCTTTCCACTGCCCCGCACCGCCCGATCCGGCGCGGATCAGATGCGATTCGAGCCGCACGGGATAGCGCCATTCGAGCACTTCAGGATCGGTCAGGCGCGAGTTGGTCATATGCGTCTGCACGGCGTCGACGCCATTGAAGCCGTCTCCCGCGCCGCTGCCGCCCGCGATCGTCTCGTAGTACTGGTAGCGCGCATCGCCGAACGTGAAATTGTTCATCGTGCCCTGGCTCGACGCCACGACACCGAGCGCGCCATACAGTGCGTTCGTGATCGCGGAGGATGTCTCGACATTGCCCGACACGACGGCAGCGGGGTAGACGGGGTTGAGCATCGAACCCTCCGGGACGATCACGGAAAGCGGCTTCAGACAACCGGCGTTGAGCGGAATATCATCGCCCACCAGTGTGCGGAACACGTACAGCACGGCCGCCATGCAGACCGCCTTCGGTGCGTTGAAGTTGTTCTGCAGTTGCGCGGACGTGCCCGTGAAATCGACCGTTGCGCTGCGCGCAGCAGGATCGACATGGATCGCGACGTCGATCACCGCGCCATTATCGAGTGCATAGCGATACGCGCCGTCCTTGAGCGCGCCGATCACGCGACGCACGGCCTCTTCCGCGTTGTCCTGCACGTGCTGCATGAAAGCGAGCACCACGTCGCGACCGAATTGCGCGACCATGCGGCGCAACTCGTCCACGCCTTTCTGGTTGGCAGCGACCTGTGCGCGCAGGTCGGCCATGTTTTGCACGATGTTGCGCGCGGGATAGCGGCCGGACGCGAGCAGCGCGCGCGTTTCGACATCGCGCAACACACCGGCTGAAACCAGCTGCCAGTTGTCGATCAGCACGCCTTCTTCCTCGATATGCGTGGAAGCGGCGGGCATCGAGCCGGGCGTAATACCGCCGATATCCGCGTGATGACCGCGCGAACCGACGTAGAAGAGCGGCGCTTCGCTGCCGTCGGCAAACACGGGCGTGATGACTGTCACATCAGGAAGATGCGTGCCGCCGTGATACGGGTCGTTGAGCATGAACACATCGCCGTCGCGCATCGTGCCGCGATTGCGTTCGATGACGGTCCGGATGCTTTCGCCCATCGAGCCCAGATGCACGGGCATGTGCGGCGCATTCGCGATCAGATTGCCGGCCGCGTCGAAGATCGCGCACGAGAAGTCGAGCCGTTCCTTGATGTTGACCGAGTAGGCGGTGTTCTGCAGGCGTAGCCCCATCTGCTCGGCCACCGACATGAACAGGTTGTTGAAGATCTCGAGCCGCACCGGGTCGGCTTGCGTGCCGATCGAGCGGCGCGTCGGCAGCGCGAGCACGCGCGTCATCACGATGTTGCCGTCGCCCGTCAGCGCCGCTTGCCAGCCAGGTTCGACCACGGTCGTACCGTTCTTCTCCGCGATGATGGCCGGGCCGTCGAGCCTGTCGCCCGCCATCAGCGTGTCGCGCGCATAGAGCGACGCGTCGTGCCAGCGGCCGCCAGAATACATGCGTACCACTGCTGCAACCGCGGGCGCGTCGCCGGCAGGGCGAGCGGCGATGCCGCCCGTCACCGGCTGGGCATCCGAATGACCGATGGCTTCAACCGATGCGAGTTCCACCACGAGCGGCGTATCGGCCATGAGAAACGCGTAGCGCTGCCGGTAGGCGGTTTCGAAAGCATCGCGCATCGACTGCACGCTGCCCGCGTTGACCGCGAGCGCCGAATCGGTGCCCTGATAGCGCAAATGCACGCGCCGCACCGTCGAAATGCGCGCCGCGTCGACGCCCTGATCGAGCAGCGCTCCGGTTGCTTCATCGACAAGCGCATCGAGCGCCGCATCGACGGATGCAAGCGACGTGTCGTCGAGCACGATTTCGAGCGCGCGCTCGCGCATCGCGGTCTGGTCGGCCAGACCCATGCCGAACGCCGACAGCACGCCCGCGAGCGGATGCGCGAACACGCTCGTCATACCGAGTGCATCGGCCACGCCGCAAGCATGCTGGCCGCCTGCGCCGCCGAAGGTCGTGAGCACGTATTGCGACACGTCGTGGCCGCGTTGCACCGAAATCTTCTTGATCGCGTTCGCCATGCTGCCGATCGCGATCTCCAGATAGCCTTCGGCGATCTCTTCCGGCGTGCGGCGTTGGCCCGTCGCCGCGCCGATTTCGTCGGCAAGTGCGCGAAAGCGTGTGGCCACCGCGTCGCGGTCGAGCGGCTCATTGGCATGCGGGCCGAACACGTGCGGAAAATAATCGGGCTGAATCTTGCCGAGCATGACGTTGCAGTCGGTCACCGTCAGCGGGCCGCCGCGCCGGTACGCGGCAGGTCCGGGATTCGCACCTGCCGAAGCGGGACCGACACGCAGACGCGCGCCGTCGAAGCCGAGTATCGAACCGCCGCCTGCCGCGACCGTGTGGATGCTCATCATCGGCGCACGCATGCGGACGCCCGCCACCTGCGTTTCGAACACGCGCTCGAACTCGCCGTTGAAGTGCGACACATCGGTCGACGTGCCGCCCATATCGAAGCCGATGACGTGCTCGAAACCCGCCGCCTGCGCCGCGCGCACCATGCCGACGATCCCGCCTGCCGGGCCGGAAAGAATCGCGTCCTTGCCCTGGAACAGGTCGGCACGCGTGAGACCGCCGCTGCTCTGCATGAACTGCAGATTCACGCCGGGCATTTCGCTCGCCACCTGATCGACGTAACGACGCAGGATCGGCGACAGATAAGCGTCGACGACGGTGGTATCGCCGCGCGACACCATCTTCATCAGCGGCGATACCTGGTGCGAAACCGACACCTGCGTAAAGCCAATGCGCCGCGCCAGTGCCGCGATGTCGCGCTCATGCGCAGTGTGCCGATAGCCGTGAACGAGCACAATGGCGAGCGCGCGGATGCCGGCATCGAAGACCTCGCGCAACGCAGCTTCCGTGGCTGCAAGATCGAGCGGCACGACAACATCGCCTTGCGCGCTCACGCGTTCGTCGATTTCGATCACGCGCTGATAGAGCGCTTCGGGCAGCGCGATGTCGAGATCGAACAGACGCGGACGGTTCTGGTACGCGATCCGCAGCACATCGCGAAAGCCGCGCGTCGTCACGAGCGCGACAGGTTCGCCCTTGCGTTCGAGCAAGGCATTGGTCGCGACGGTCGTCCCCATCTTGACCATCTCGACATCGCGTGGCGTGATGGCTTCACCGGCGCGCAAACCGAGCAGATGACGGATGCCCGCAACGGCCGCGTCGCGATAGTGTTCTGGGTTATCGGAAAGCAGCTTGTGTGTGGTCAGCGAGCCATCCGGCCGGCGCGCGACGATATCGGTGAAGGTGCCGCCGCGGTCGATCCAGAATTGCCAGCGGGACGGCGTGCATGCTTCGGGTACGTGAGCTTGGTTCATGGTGCGATGAAAGATAAGAGCGAGATGCAGCGACGGTTGATCGGATGAGCACGCATCGGGCGCGTCGAACTCAGGCGGATTCGAGTTCGCGTCCGCGTGTTTCGGGCAGCGTGAGGGCGGCGATGATCAGCACGCCATAGGCGGCGACGGCAAAAATGCCGATGCTCGTGCCAAGGCCGAACTCTTTCGACAGCGAGCCGATCAACACCGGAAACAGCGCGCCGATCGCGCGGCCGACGTTGTAGCAGAAGCCCTGTCCCGAACCGCGCACGCGGGTAGGGAAGAGTTCGGTGAGAAACGCGCCCATGCCCGAGAAGATGCCGGAGGCGAAGAAGCCAAGCGGAAAGCCGAGCCAGAGCATCGACGTGTTCGTCAGCGGCAGCGACGTGTAGGCGAACGCGATGGCCATCGAGCCGACGGCGAACAGAATGAAATTGGGTTTGCGGCCAATGCGGTCCGTCAGCCACGCGCTCGACAGGTAGCCGATATACGAGCCAACGATGATCATCGCCAGATAGCCGCCCGTGCCCATCACCGTGAGATGGCGTTCCGTCTTGAGGAAGGTGGGCAGCCACGTGGTGATCGCGTAGTAGCCGCCTTGCGCGCCCGTCGTGAGCAGCGCGGCGCGCAGTGTCGTGGACAGCAGCTTCGGCGCGAAGATCTCGGTGAAGCGCGGTGTGTCGTGGGTGTCGCGGCGTATTGCCTTCGCCTGCTCGAATACTTCGGGTTCCTTGACATACCGGCGAATCACGAGCACGAGAACAGCGGGCACGAGGCCGATCAGGAACAGCGCACGCCACGCGATTTCCGGCGCCATTGCCGAAAACAGCACGGCGTAGAGCAGGGCGGCCATGCCCCAGCCAAGCGCCCAGCCGGACTGCACGAGGCCTACGGCCTTGCCGCGGTCGCGTGCGCGAATCACCTCGCCGATCAGCACGGCGCCCGCAGTCCATTCGCCGCCGAAGCCGAACCCCATCAGTGCGCGCGCGGCGAGCAACTGGCCGTAGTTCTGCGCGAGTCCGCACAGACCGGTGAAGACGGCGAACCACAACACGGTAAGTTGCAGCGTGCGCACGCGGCCGATGCGGTCCGACAATATGCCCGCGATCCAGCCGCCCAAGGCCGACGACAGCAGCGTCAGCGTGCCGATGAATCCCGCATCCGCGAGCGTGATGCCCCACGTCGCGACGAGCGTCGGAATCACGAACGAGAGCATCTGCGTGTCCATGCCGTCGAGCATGTAGCCGACCTTGCAGCTCCAGAACGCGCGCCGTGCACGCGGACCGGCTTCTGCATACCATGAAAGCCGGCTGGCGCCGGGCGCTTCGCTGGGCTCGTCTGCGATTGCCGTGAGTGTTTTGCTGTCCATCTGTTGCTCCTGTCGATCGACGCGTGCGGCGCCGCCCGCACGCCTGAAAATGATTCAAAGGAATGAGTCAGCCCCTCTGGTCGGCGCGGCCAGATCTCGTTCAACGAATGGGATGCCCAGCGAAGCGGCGCAACGCGCCGCGCTTGTCAGAACACGGCTAGGGACGCGTTCGTGATATCCGTCATCAGCATGTGGCCCGGTGCGTGGGCGATGGCGACAGGCAGCTTCGCCGCCATCAGCGCGGTCTGCGGGGTCACGCCGCACGCCCAGTAGACGGGCAGTTCGCCCGCATGGATCGTCACCGCATCGCCGAAGTCGGGGCGCGCGAGATCGGCGATGCCAAGTTCTGCCGGGTCGCCGATATGGACGGGCGCGCCGTGCACGCCGGGAAAGCGGCTCGTGATCTGCACGGCGCGTATCGCGTCGGGGCCGCGCATCGGGCGCATCGACACCACCAGTTCGCCGCCGAATACGCCCGCGCGCCGGTTGGCGAGATGCGTGCGGTACATCGGCACGTTGCGTCCTTCTTCGACGTGGCGCAGCCCGATGCCTTCGAGCGCGAGCATGTGCTCGAACGAAAACGAGCAGCCGATCGCGAACACGACGAAATCGTCCTGCCAGAGCGCTTCAATGGAGTCGACGCGCTCGCTCAACTCGCCGTCGCGATAGACGTTGTAGGCCGGCACGTCGGTGCGGATGTCGATATCGCGGCCGAGCATGGGCACGCGGAAGTCGCCCGGTTCGCCGACGCCCAGCAGCGGGCAAGGTTTCGGATTCGCATGGCAGAAGCGCAGGAAATCATGGGCGTACGCGGCGGGCAGGATCGCGAGGTTGGCTTGCGCATACTCGCCGCACTGTCCGGCTGTCGGGCCGCGGAAGTCGCCGTGACGAACGGCCTGGCGGAATTCGGATGGAGTCATGGTCGGGCGGGCTTCTGAGTGTTTTCGGTTGGCGGCGCGCCTCGCATGTCGAATTGCGTACCGTCAGGCAAAGCATAGAAAAGAAGAAAATTTGACGCCAACTAGTTTTCTTTGCTGTCCACGAATAGAATTTCTTAACGAATCCGCGGGTTTTCCCGAGTCACGTCGCTTTTTTTGAAGCGCTTCGCGCCATGAATACTCGCTTTCTCGAAACCTTCGTCACGCTCGCGAAATTGCGCAGCTTTCGCACGACGGCAACGGCGCTGCATGCCACGCCCGCTGCGATTTCGCAGCGTCTGAAGGCGCTCGAAGATGAATTGCAGACCGTGCTGGTCGATCGCGACAGCCGCGAGTTCCGCCTCACGCCGAACGGCGACTATCTGCTCGGCTACGCGAAAGCCGTGGTCGAGGCGACGCGCCAGTTGCAGGCGGCCGCCTCCAACGAAGGCGCGATGCGCGGCAAGCTGCGGCTGGGCGTGATCGAGACGGTCGTGCACAGCTGGCTCGCCGACTACATGCGCATGCTCGCCACCGACTACCCGCAACTCGAAGTGGATCTCGCGGTGGACGTGAGCGTGGTGCTGCAGCGCCGCCTGATGGCGGGCGAACTCGATCTGATCATTCGCGTGGAAGGCAGCGATGAGGAATCGGTCGTCTGCGACGCGCTCGCCAATTACCCCGTTCACTGGATCGCGCGCGCGGGTCTGTTGCCCTTGTCTCGCAGCGGGCTCGCAAAGCGGGTGTTGCGGCATCCCATTCTGACGTTCGGCCGGGGCACCGCGCCGCATCGCGCGCTGGAAGACATCGTCAGCAAGCTCGCGCTCGCGAATGGCGTACCGCTCGCCGATACCCGCATCACCGGCTCGCCATCGATCTCGGTGATCGTGCAACTGGTACGCGACGGCTTTGGCGTCGCGGCCATTCCGCGTCTTTTCGTCGACGAACTGATCGCGCGCGGCGAAGTGGTCGAACTGCCGTTGCAACCGTCGCCGCCTTCTATCGTGGTGTCGATGTCGCGCCGCTCGGACGCGCCGTTGTTCGTGCACGGCGCGGCGAACGCGGCACGCACCGCATGTCACGCGTACTGCGAGCATGGTGACGCGCGGCTGATCGAGCGGCTGTAATGCGGCGTTGCCGCGAGCGCGCGGATAGCCGAAGGATTTTTGATCAGCGTTGACAACGCAAAATTCGGCGCTTTAGACTGCATCCATTCCTCGCGGCCTGACAAAGGTGTCCGCCCGAGGGTCCGGCACAGAAGCCCCCTGACGAACTGCAGGTTCGTCAGGGGGCTTTTTTTTGTTCGCGTTTTCAGGAGTTCGAACCCATTTCTGGAGAATCCGCATGTTGCTTAAGCCGTCCGGCTGGATGCGTCTGGCCTTCATTGCAGGACTTGCCGTCACGTCGCTCGTCGCGAATGTCACGGATGCCGCCGAACCCGTGAAAATAGGCCTGCTCGAAGACGCATCGGGCAACTTCGCGCTCGCGACCATCCCGAAGATTCACGCCACACAGCTCGCCGTCGACGAAATCAACGCAAAGGGCGGCATTCTGGGCCGCCCGATCCAGCTGATCGCGTACGACACGCAATCGGACAACACCAAGTTTCAGGAACTCGCGCGGCGTCTGGTGCAGACCGACAAGCCGGACGTGATTTTCGGGGCGTTCTCC
Organism: Paraburkholderia largidicola; assembly: GCF_013426895.1. NCBI lineage: Bacteria > Pseudomonadati > Pseudomonadota > Betaproteobacteria > Burkholderiales > Burkholderiaceae > Paraburkholderia > Paraburkholderia largidicola. The sequence goes on from NZ_AP023176.1 coordinate 748,837, forward strand.
AGCGCCTCGCGCGAAGCGATTCGCCCCATCATGGATCGCGCGCATCAACTCTACTGGTACGACAATCAATACGAGGGCGGTGTGTGCGACACCAATACCTTCGTGACGGGCGCCGTGCCCGAGCAGCAGTTCTCGACGCTGATTCCGTGGATGATGCAGAAGTTCGGCAAGAAGGTGTACACCATCGCCGCCGACTACAACTTCGGGCAGATCTCCGCCGAATGGGTGCGCAACATCGTGAAGGAGAACGGCGGCACGATGGTGGGCGAGGAGTTCATCCCGTTGTCGGTATCGCAGTTCGGCCAGACGATCCAGAACATCCAGAAGGCCAAGCCTGATTTTGTCGTGACCTTGCTGGTCGGCGCGAATCAGGCGTCGTACTACGAGCAGCAGGCGTCGGCGCATCTGAATCTGCCGATGGCGAGTTCGGTGAACGTCGGTCAGGCCTATGAGCACAAGCGCTTCAAACCGCCGGCATTGAAGGACATGTACGTGACGGCGAACTACGTCGAGGAAGTCGATACGCCCGCCAGCAACGACTTCAAGAAGCGTTTCCACGCGAAGTTCCCGAACGAGCCGTACATCAATCAGGAAGCCGCCAACGCGTACGACGCGATCTACCTCTACAAGGCGGCCGCCGAAAAGGCGAAGTCCACCAATCAGGATGCCGTGCGCAAGGCGCTGGAGAGCGGCGGCATCTGCACGGAAGGCGCGCAGGGCAAGGTCTGCATCGACCCGAAGAGCCATCACGCGAGCCATACGATCTTCCTCGTGCATGTGAAGGACGACCACTCCGTCGAGATCCCGAAGGTCTGGGACGACGTGCAGCCGTACTGGCTCGGCAAGGTGGGATGCGATCTGCCGAACAAGCCGGATCATCGCCAGTACACGCCGTCGAATCTGCCGAAGAAGTCATGACCCGAGCGGGCGCGGCCCAGGATTGGAAGGGCGCGCCCGTTCTCTGAAAGTGGAGCAATCATGGCCACCTTGTCGGTGCTTTATTCGTTGATCTATCAGTTCGGCGACAGCTTTGCGTATCTGGTGCTGGCGGCGCTCGGGCTTGCGGTGATCTTCGGCATGATGGGCGTCATCAATCTCGCGCATGGCGAGTTCATCATGTGCGGCGCGTATGTCACCATCATCTCGGCCAAGCACGGCGTGCCGCTGCCGCTCGCGATGCTGCTCGGCGCGCTGGCCGCGGCCCTGGCGGGCGTCGTGATCGAGCGGCTCGTGATTCGTCATCTTTATGACCGCCTGTTCGACTCCGTCGTCGCGACATGGGCCATCAGCCTGATCGTGCAGCAGACCATGCTGCTGGTCGCGGGTCCGTCGCTCGAAGGGATCGGCACGCCGTTCGGCGCGTTCTCGCTCGGCGAGTATTCGTTCTCGACGTATCGCGCGGTGCTGCCGGGAATCGCGCTTTGCATTCTGTTCGCGCTTTATCTACTGTTCTTCAAGACCAACTACGGCGTCTGTGCGCGCGCGACGATCCAGAATGCCAACATCGCGCAATGCCTCGGCTTGCGCACGGATCGTCTCTACACGCTGACCTTCGCGCTGGGCGCGGGACTGGCCGGACTCACGGGCGCGCTCTATGCGCCGACGATGACCGCGGTGCCCACGATGGGCAGCAACTTCATCGTGCAGGCGTTCGTCTCGGTGGTCGTCGGGGGCGCGAATGTGATTGCTGGCACGACGCCCGCGGCGGGCGTGCTGGCGATCATCCAGACCGCGCTCACCGCGTCCTACGGTCAGCTGTTCGGGCAGATCGGCCTGCTCGTCACGGTGATTGTCGTCATCCGGTTGATGCCGCAAGGGCTCGGCAATCTGTTCATGCGCTTGCGCCGGGAGGAGACGTGATGCAATCGGTGAAGCAATCGTCACTGGCTTCGTCAGGCCCGGCACCGCGCGTGCTGCGCTACGTGCCGTGGGTGGTGGCGCTGTGCCTGCCGCTCGTCGTGGACGCGACCACGAGCGGCAATCTCGCCTACTGTCTGCTGTGGGCATTCAGCGCGCTCGGACTTGCCGCGATGTGGGGCTATGGCGGCATCCTGTCGTTCGGGCAGACCGCGTTCTTCGGGCTGGCGGGCTATAGCTACGGCATCTTCACGCTGAACTTCGGCGACACATGGTTGGATTCGTGGCTCGGCCTCGGCGCGGGTATCGTGGTGAGCGTCGTCGTGGCGGCGTTGATCGGCTACATGATTTTCTTCGGACGCATCAAGGGCGTGTTCATCGGCATCGTGACGTTATCCGTGACGCTCGTGCTCGAAACCTTCATGGCGCAGACGGCGGGGCCGCAATGGGCGATCGGCGAGGCGCGCCTGAACGGCTACAACGGCATGGGCGGCATGCCGCCGCTGACGATCCCGTGGCCCGGCGGCCCGCTCACGCTGGAGAACGCAAGCTTCTACTATCTGGTGCTGATCCTGCTGATCGTCGTCTACGCGTTCATGCGCAAGCTGCTCGACGGCCCCTTCGGTCTCACGCTGATCGCGATTCGCGAGAACCCGCAGCGCGCCGAAATGCTCGGCGTCGATATCCGTCGACATCAGTTGCTGGTGTTCGTGCTCGGTTGCACACTGGGCGGATTGTCGGGCGCGCTGTACACGATCTGGGGCTCGTACATCACGCCATCGACGATGGGCCTGACGGCCGCGGCGATGCCCGTGATCTGGGTAGCGACGTCAGGCAGGAAGAGCATTGGCGGCGCGATCATCGGCACGGCGCTGCTCGTGTGGCTTTCGCAGAATCTCGCGGTCTATGGCAGCCAGTACGCGCTGATCCTGATGGGCGCGATATTGCTGGTGGTCGTGCTGGCCGCGCCCGAAGGCTTGTTGCCGTTCATGGCAAGACAGATGCGACGCTTCGAGCGTGAGCGCGGCGTGGACAACGCTCGCAACCGTCCGTGTTTCGACGAAACGCTGAAGCAAGAGGAGGGCAAATTGTGACCGTGCTGCTCGAAACACGCGCGCTCAGGAAGCACTTCGGCGGCGTGCAGGTGATCAACGGCATCGACTTTCAGATCGACGCGGGCGAGATCCGCTGCGTGATCGGGCCGAATGGCGCAGGCAAGAGCACGTTCTTCAAGCTCATTACGGGCGAGCATCGACCGTCCGAAGGCAGCGTGCATTTTCTCGGGCGGGACATGAGTCACGTGCTGCCGCACGAGCGTATCCGCATGGGAATGAGCATCAAGTTTCAGATACCCGGCGTGTTTCCGGACCTGAGCGTGCGTCAGCATCTGCAACTCTCGCTGCATCGCGCGAAGGACGACCGGCCTGGCAGTATCGAAGACCTCTTGCAGCGGTTTTTGCTGGAACCTGAAGAGCATGTGCTGGCGCGCAATCTGTCGCACGGCAAGAAGCAGTGGCTCGAAATCGCGATGGCCGTGTCGTTGCGGCCGAAGCTGCTGTTTCTCGACGAGCCCGTCGCGGGCATGTCGATCGAGGAAACGCATGCGACAGGCGAACTCATCAAGCGGCTTTCCGCATCCGGCCTGACGATGATGGTGGTCGAGCACGACATGACCTTCGTCAAACAGATTGCGACGCGCGTGACCGTGCTGCACGGTGGAAGACTGCTCGCCGACGGCCCGCTCGAAGAGATCCTCGCGCGCGACGACGTCGCGGAGGTGTATCTGGGGAAGAAATCATGAGCGCGCTTCTCGAAGTCGCAGACGTGGCAGCGGGCTATGGCGGCGGGCGCGTGCTCAACGGCGTGTCGTTCGGCATCGGGCGCGGCGAAATCCTCGCGTTGATCGGGCGCAACGGCGTCGGCAAGACCACGCTGATGCGTACGCTCATCGGTCTCGTCAAGCTCGACGCGGGCCACATCGTTCTGGACGGTGCGCCCATCGGTCATGAAAAGCCCTACGTGCGCGCGCGTAAAGGCATCGGCTACGTGCCGCAGGGCCGCGAAATCTTCGGCGCGCTGACGGTCGCGGAGAACCTGCAGGTCGGCGCGCAGGCGAACCCGGACAAGGCCGCGCGGATGCGGGACAAAGTAGTCGGCTATTTCCCCATTCTCAAGACACGCTACCGGCAGAAGGCGGGCACGATGAGCGGCGGGGAACAGCAGCAGCTTGCCATTGCGCGGGCGCTCGTGAGCTCGCCGCAGGTGCTGCTGCTCGACGAGCCATCGGAAGGCATTCAGCCTTCCATCGTCGATCTGATCGGCGAGACGCTGCTGACCATCGCGCGTGAGACGGGCATCGGCGTAGTGCTGGTCGAGCAGGACATGGGCATGGTCGAACGCATTGCGACGCGTTGCTGCGTGATGGACAAAGGTCGCATCGTGGACACGTTGAGCCCGGCGCAACTCGGGGATGAGCAACTGATACGCCAGTATCTGGCACTGTGACGGAGAGCAGAACATGAAATGGCTAGAAGAATCGATCATGATGAAGCGCGGCGTCGGCGCCGATCGCGAACCGGTGGAACATCATTTGACCGAGGAACTGCAGAAGACCTTCCACTACACCATCGGGCCATATTCGACGCCCGTGCTGCACGTGAAGCCCGGCGATCGCGTGGTGGTGGACACGCGCGACGCGTTCGAAGGCAAGATCAAAAACGAAACCGATAAGCCTTCGGAAGTGCTGACGGTGCCGTTCCTCAATCCGCAGAACGGGCCCATCATGATCGAGGGCGCGGAGAAGGGCGACGTGGTCGCGGTGTACATCGAAAAGATGGCGCCGCGCGGCGACGACCCGCACGGCTTCTGCTGCATGATCCCGAACTTCGGCGGACTGACGGGCACCGACTACACGGCGCTGCTCAACGAGCCTTTGCCGGAGGTGGTGCGCAAGATCAAGATCGACGAGGAGAACGTGTACTGGAGCAAGCGCAACACGCTGCCGTACAAGCCGCATATCGGCACACTGAGTCTGTCGCCCGAACTCGATTCGATCAATTCGCTCACGCCCGATTCGCACGGCGGTAATATGGACGTGCCCGACATGGGGCCGGGCAGCATCACCTATCTGCCCGTGCGCTCTCCCGGCGGGCGGCTTTTCATCGGCGATGCGCACGCCTGCCAGGGCGATGGCGAAGTGTGCGGCACAGCCGTCGAGTATCAGAGCACGACGACGGTACGGGTCGATCTCATCAAGAAATGGAAGATCGACTGGCCCCGGCTCGAAAACGAGGACGCGCTGATGAGCATCGGCAGCGCGCGGCCGCTCGAAGACGCGACGCGTATTGCGTATCGCGAACTCGTGCTGTGGATGGCCGCGGAGTACGGCTTCGACAAGTGGGACGCGTATATGATGCTGAGCCAGGTCGGCAAAGTGCGGCTCGGCAATTTTGTCGATCCAAAATATACGGTCGGCGCGATGGTCGCCAAGCACTACCTCAAGTAAAACGATCTGCCGTGCGGGCACTATCCCGCACGCAATCATATGGAGAGCATGTCACGAAATGGCATTGTCCGATCCCATCAGAGTTGGTCTGCTTTGCTCCACGAGCGGCTCGACGGCGCTTCTGGAACAGTCGCAATGGCGCGGCGCATGCCTCGCGATGGACGAGATCAACGCGCGCGGCGGCATCGACGGACGCGAACTCGTTGCCATTCACTACGATCCGGGCTCGGACCCCGCCGTGTTTCGTGAGCTTGCCGAGCGCCTGATCGTGCAGGACGGCGTCAACGTGATCTTCGGCGGCTATACGTCCACCAGCCGCAAGGCGATGCTGCCCGTCGTCGAGAAGCACAACCGCCTGCTGATCTATTCGCAGCAATACGAGGGCTTCGAGTACTCGGACAACATCATCTATAGCGGTGCGTCGCCGAATCAGAACGGTGTGCAACTCGCCGACTTCATGACGCAGACGTACGGCGCGCGCGTCTATTTCGTCGGGTCACGCTACGTCTATCCGTACGAATGCAACCGGACCATGCAGGAACTGCTGCTGCAGCATCCGGAAGGGGCGATACTCGGCGAGCGCTATCTCCCCCTCGAAGCGGACCGCGAGCAGTTCGCGCAGGTCGTCGCGGATATCGCGCGCAAATCGCCCGACTGGATATTCTGCACGGTGATCGGCGCGACCGTGCCGTATCTTTACGAGGCCTACGCGCACGCGGGCTTCGACCCCGCGCGGATGCCGATCGGCAGCCTCAATACGTCCGAGACCGAGATTCATGCAATGGAACGCGGCATCGCCGCGGGACATTTCACGGCGGCGCCTTATTTTCAGAGCGTCGACACGGTCGAGAACCAGCGCGCCGTGCGGCAGCACCAGGCGCGCTTCGGTGTCGATACGCCGACCGACATGAACTGGGAAGCCGCTTACTATCAGATGCATATGTTCGCCGAAGCCTGCGGGCGCGCCGGGTCGGACGAAATCGGCAAGATCATGCCGCATCTGCTCGGTTCCGAATTCGCGGCGCCGCAAGGCAGGGTGCGCATCGATCCCGTCAATCATCACATGGCGCTGTATCCGCGTATCGGCCGCGCGAATGCGGACGGCCAGTTCACCGTGCTGCGCGAATCGAAATTCGCCGTCGGACCCGACCCGTATATGACGCGTCAGACGCTCGGGGACTGGGTCACGAAGTTGAGCACACGGGACTACTGACGTGAGCGCGCGCATGGGCCGGGACCAACGCAGTCTCACCAGTTCGATTCTGGAGCGTCATCCGCGCGTGGTCGTGTTCCATCCCGACGATGACGACGGCCAGACGCTGACGAACCATCTCCGCCGCATGGGTTTTCAGGTCGAGCGTTGCTGGCCGCCGCTGGAGACGCTGCCCGACAGGACGGATCTGGTGTTCCGTGCGCTGCTGCCCGAGGAGCGCGCGCCGAAAGACGAATGGTCCGGGCCGGATGCGCCGCCCGTCATCTGCGTGGTCGCTTATGAAAATCCGACCTTCATCGATCAGGCCATCAAGATGGGATCGGACGGCATCGTCACGACGCCGATCCGCGCGTCGGGCCTGCTGTCGACGGTGGTCATGGCGCTCTATCACGCGCGGCGTTCGCGGCAGCACTTGCAACGCATCGCCAGGCTCGAGCAGAAGCTGCTCGACAGCCGGCATCTGCAGGAAGCCAAGGGCATTCTCATGACGATGCACAGCGTCAGCGAGAGCGAAGCGTACGACATGCTGCGCGCCCAGGCGATGGAAAAACGTGTGTCGATCGACGACATCTGTCATTCCGTGATCCAGGCGGGCGAGGTGCTGCAGATCAAGCGCGGGATGATGCCCGAGGATGGGCGCGGCGACGACTGAGTTCAACCGTTGGTTCAACAAGGGGCAACCAGCATGGATTTGCAACTGAAGGGACTGAAGGCAATCGTGACGGGCGGGACCAAGGGCATCGGTCTGGCCATTGCGCGCACGCTCGCGCAGGAAGGCGCCGACGTGGCCATCTGCTCGCGCGACGAAGCCGCTGCGACAGCGACGGCGGGCGCGCTCGCGGAACTGGGCGGCGCGCGTGCTTCGGGCGCGGCCGTGGATGTCGCGGACGGCAGCGCGCTGAAGGCGTGGGTCGAACATGTCGCGAAGGACTGGGGCGGGCTGGATATCGTGGTGGCCAACGTCAGCGCGCTCGCTATCGGCAACGATATCGAATCGTGGCGCAAGGAGTTCGAAACCGATCTGCTCGGCACGGTCAATCTCGTCGACGCCGCGATGCCCTGGCTCGAGGCGAGCAAGGCGGCGTCGATCGTCGCGATCTCCAGCGTGTCGGGACGCGAGATCGATTTCGCAGCCGGCCCCTACGGCGTGTTCAAGGCGGCACTCGTGCACTACATGCAGGGCCTCGCGAATCAGCTTGCGTCCAAAGGCATTCGCGCGAACACGGTGTCGCCCGGCAACGTCTATTTCGAAGGCGGCGTGTGGGACTGGATCGAGCATAACGATGCGGCGCTGTTCGAGCGCGCGCTCGCGTTGAATCCCACTGGGCGCATGGCCAGACCGCAGGAGATCGCGAATGCCGTCGCGTTCATCGCGAGTCCGGCGGCGAGCTTCGTGAGCGGCACCAACTTCGTGGTCGATGGCGCGCTCACGCGCGGCGTGCAGCTTTGACGTGGGCGGGGCGCGTCACCGCGGTCCCGACTCCTCGATGAACCGTTCGAGCAGACGCTTCAACTGCTTTGCGTTGCGAGGGCCGAGCGCTTCTTCGATGGCGGCATGATGCGCGTCTACGCCCGGTTGCAGGCGGGCGAGCAGCTTGATGCCCCGGTCCGTGATGAAGATCAGCACCTTGCGGCTGTCGTAATCGTCCGCCGAGCGCAGCACGAGGCCGCGGCTCACCAGCTTGTCGACGTTCTTGGTCAGCGCGGGCAGGTTGAGCAGGACCTGAGCGGCGAGTTCGCTCATCGAGTGGCCCGCCTCGTCGGAGACGGCATGCAGAATGCGCCAGTGCTCTTCGTTGACGCCTTCTTCGGCCGTCAGCTGGGCGAGACTGAGCTTCATCTGCCGATGCGCGGAGGCGATGAGCCAGGCAAGGTAGGAGGAAAGGTCGGTATCCGGCATGGTAGATGCTTTGTGGAAGACGAATAGCTGGATCTTACGCAAATAAATTTTCTGCGGAAAGTATCGGTGCAAGTGTCCTCTGGCGCGGGCGCGCGATGGTGCGCGCACGCCATTCGTTGGTGCATCCTGAATCGTTCGAACTCGCCGCGTCGACCGTTTGATGAAGCCGCGTTCCCGTGCTTGCCGCTCAGGGCAGGAGATGACCATCGCGTTGTGCGTGCCGTTAGGCGGCGCGGCCGGACTTTGGGGGCCTTGCGCGCTCGCCTCGGCGCAGCTCGCCGTCGACGAACTGAATGCGTCGTCGGGCATCACGGGCCGCCCCTGCCGGCTGTTGACGATCAATGCGGGCGACGACGCGCGCGAACTCGACGCCGCGTTGACCGACCTCGTCGATGACGGCGCTATCGATGCGCTCGTCGGCATGCATACGAGCGCCGTGCGCCTCGATCTGCTCAAAGTGGTGGGCGGACAGATTCCGTTCGTCTATACGCCGCTCTATGAAGGCGGCGAGCGCACACCCGGCGTCTTCGCAATCGGCGAAACCACGCGGCACCAGCTGCAGCCGGCCATTCACTGGATCAGCACGCAGCGTCGCCCGAAGCGCTGGTTCTTCGTCGGCAACGACTATGTGTGGCCTCACGCGACCCATCGGCTGGCCCGACGTTACGTACTCGATGCGGGCGCCGAGGTGGTGGGCGACATGTATCTGCCGTTCGGCGGCGGCGACTATGGCGAGGTGCTCGATGCGATCCGCAAGCGGCGCGCGGATGCCGTGCTGCTGTCCCTGATCGGCCAGGACACGATCGACTTCAATCGTGCGTTCGGCGAGGCCGGGCTGGCAGCGCATATCGTGCGGCTGTCGTGCGCGCTCGGCGAAAACGAACTGCTCGGCATTGGCGCGCGCAACACCGCCGAGCTGTATGTGGCCTCGGGCTATTTCGCTTCGTTGCGCACGGATGCGAACCTCGCATTCAAGGAGCGCTATCGCGGGCGATACGGCGCGCGTGCACCGACGCTCGACACCTTCGGCCAATCCACCTACGAAGGCATTCATTTCCTCGCGGCGCTGTTCGACGATGCGCGGCGCAGACGTCTGTCCGAACAGGCCGGGCTCGCACAACTCGGTATCGCACCGCTTTCCTATCGAAGCGCCCGCGATTCTGCTTATGCAGGCGGCCGTGTGAACCACGTTCCGATCTATCTGGCGCGGGCCGAGGGTCATCATTTCGAGGTGCTTTCACCGCTCTAGGCGATGCGTGTTTCGTGCTGAACCGGGTTCCCCGCAATTTAGTTTCCATGGAAAATAAATTGTTGACTCGGAAAATATGTGTCCATACCATGGCTCGCAGATCGGGACACCTGCAGGTCGATTCGTCCCGTTCATTACGACACGCCTGCATAGCGGCACGACAGCAGGCGGCAGTCCGTTACGAATCCGTTCGAGTGAGGAAGCCATGGCAGTGAAACGTCCCACGCCCGCCCAGCTTGACGAAGTCGCCATCAGTCTCGGCATCCATCTGTCCGAAGCGCAGCTTGCTGCCTATCACACGTTGCTGCAGCCAAATTTCGACGCATACGATGTCATCGACGCAATGCCCGATTATGTCCCGCGCGTCACTTACCCGCGCACGCCGGGTTATCGTCCATCTGCCGAAGAAAACCGCTATGGCGCCTGGTACGTCAAGAGCGAAGTGAAGGGCGCGCCCACGGGCAAGCTCGCGGGCAAGACCGTCGCGCTGAAGGACAACGTGTGCCTTGCGGGCGTGCCGATGATGAACGGCGCCTCGACACTCGAAGGCTATGTGCCCGATGTCGACGCCACCATCGTGACGCGTCTGCTCGACGCGGGCGCGACCATCGTCGGCAAGGCCACCTGCGAGTACTTCTGCTTCTCGGGCGGCTCGCATACGAGCGCGCCGGCGCCCGTGCACAACCCGCGAAAAATGGGCTATTCGGCGGGCGGTTCGTCGTCGGGAAGCGCGGCGCTCGTGGCCGCTGGCGAAGTCGATCTCGCTATCGGCGGCGATCAGGGCGGCTCCATCCGTATGCCTGCGTCGTATTGCGGGATCTACGGCATGAAGCCCACGCATGGGCTGGTTCCCTATACGGGCGTCATGCCGATCGAATTGACGATCGACCACACGGGGCCGATGACAGCCACCGTGACGGATAACGCGCTGATGCTCGAAGTGCTGGCTGGCCCCGATGGTCTCGATCCGCGTCAGTACGCAGGGCAAACCGCGAAGCCTTATTCGGACCTGATGAAGGAAGGTGTGCGTGGACTGAAAATCGGCGTCGTGAAAGAGGGCTTCGGATGGCCGCAATCGCTCGCGGAATCGGATGCCAAGGTACGCGCTGCAGCCGATCATTTTGCCGAACTGGGTGCGAAGGTCAGCGAAGTATCGATTCCGATGCATCGCGTGGGCCCGTCGATCTGGCTGCCGATCGCCGCCGAAGGCGCCACGCAGCAGATGATGAAGGACAACGGTCACGGCTTCAACTGGAAGGGCCTTTACGTGACGGGCATGGTGGACTATCACGCCGGCTGGCACGAGCGCGCGGACGAACTGTCGGAAACGCTGAAGATCACGATGGTGCTCGGCGAGTACTTCATCCGCCACTATCGCGGGCATTTCTATGCGAAGGCGCAGAACCTGTCGCGCCAGCTCACGGCCGCCTACGACGCCGCGTTCGCCGACTATGACCTGCTCCTGATGCCGACGCTGCCGCTTACGGCCACACCGCTGCCCAAGCCGGGCGCGAGCGTCGAGGAAGTCGTCACGCGCGCATTCGAGATGTTGCCGAACACATGCCCGTTCGATTGCACGGGGCATCCCGCGATGAGCGTGCCATGCGGCACCGTCGACGGCCTGCCCGTGGGCATGATGCTGATCGGCAAGCATTGGGACGAAGCGACCATTTATCGCGGCGCCTACGCATTCGAACAGTCGATCGACTGGATGAAAGTCTGATCTTGTGATCCTTCTCGCGTCTCTTTCCGGAACCCCTCTATGGACCGACGTGCGTTTCTGAAATCGTCTGCGGCATCGGTAGCCGCTGGAATGGCGGGCTCGTTTCCCTTCATCGCCGAAGCGGCCGACGAGATTCTCGTCGGCGGCATCACGGACCTGTCGGGCGGCCTCGATATCTACGGCAAGCCGATGGCGGACTGCCTCACCATTGCCGTCGAAGAGTGGAATGCGCAGGGCGGCCTGCTCGGCAAGCAGATCAAGCTACTCAATTACGATCCGCAATCGAGCATGCAGCTCTATACGCAGTTCGCGCAGCAATCGGCGCTGAAGGACAAGGTCGCGGTCGTGCACGGCGGCATCACGTCGGCTTCGCGCGAAGTCATGCGCCCTGTGCTGGACCGTTATCGCACGCTCTATTTCTACAACACGCAGTATGAAGGCGGCGTGTGCGATCGCAACACGTTCTGCACGGGCGTGACGCCGGGCCAGACCGTCGCGAAGCTGATTCCTTACGCGATGAAGCAGTGGGGCAAGAAGGTCTATGTCGTGGCCGCCGACTACAACTACGGCCAGATCACCTCGCAATGGGTGAAGAAATTCGTCCAGGACAACGGCGGATCGGTTCAGTCAATCGACTTCTTCCCGCTCGACGTGACCAACTTCGGCTCGACCATCTCGAAGATCGAAGCGGCGAAGCCCGACATGCTCGTGTCGGCGCTCGTCGGTGGATCGCATATGTCGTTTTACCGGCAATGGGCCGCGGCGGGATTGCACAAGAAGATTCCGCTCGCGTCGACGACGTTCGCGGGCGGTAACGAGCAGATCGTCCTCTCGCCCGAGGAGTGCGATGGCTTCCTCGTCTCCTACAACTACTTCGAGAACCTCGACAACCCGGTGAACAAGGCGTTCAAGGACCGTTTTCACAAGCGTTTCGGCGCGAACTATCCGAACATCACCGAACTGGCAATGGGCACCTATCAGGGCTTCAACCTCTGGGCGCAGGGCGTGAAGAAGGCGGGCACGCTCGACCGCGTGAAGGTGATCGAGGCGCTGGAATCGGGGATCAGCATCGACGCGCCGAGCGGCAAGGTGTCGATCGATCCGGCGACGCATCACTGCGTGCTCAACGTCAGCATCGCGCAGGTGAAGAGTCACAAGCTCGACATCGTTCAGACGTTCCAGAACCAGCCTCCCGTCGATACGAGCGCGGTGTGCAATCTCATCAAGAACCCGCGCGACAACCAGCAATACGTGATCAAGCTTTGAGGCGCACGCCGCGTCTTCATGGAGAGGAACTACGATGGATCTTGCCGCGATCGTTCTGATTCAGGTGCTCTACGCCATTGCGAGCCTCGTCGTGATCTCTTCAGGGCTCGCGGTCATCTTCGGCATGATGAAGGTGATCAATCTCGCGCACGGCGAGTTCATGATGCTGGGCGCGTATGCGGCGATCGAGGCGATCCACTTCGGCGTGAATCTGTGGGTTGCGATTCTCGTCGTCGCGCCGCTCGTGGTCGCGCTGATCGGCGTCGTGCTGGAACGGGTCTTCATCCGGCGGCTATACGGCCGCATGATCGACACGATGCTGGCGACCTGGGGGCTGTCGCTGCTTCTGATCGGCGTCGTCACCTCGATTGCGGGCAATACCACGGCGGGCATCTCCGCGCCGCTGGGCAACTTCACGATCGGCGGATATTCGGTGAGCAGTTATACGCTCGTCATCATCGCGGTTGCCGTGGTGCTCGGTGTCGCGCTGCGCTGGGTGCTGCTGCATACGTCGCTCGGTCTGATCGCGCGCGGCACGATGCAAAATCCGCAGATGGCCGATGCGCTCGGCATCGCGCCCGGCCGCGTCTATTCGGCCACCTTCGCCATCGGCGCAGCGCTGTCGGGACTTGCGGGCGCGTTGCTCGCGCCGATGACGGGCGTCGTGCCGACCATGGGCGGCGCGTTTATCGCCAAGGCGTTCATCACCGTGATCGGCGGCGGGCCGGCGATCGTGGCGGGACTGGTCAGTTCGTCGGTGCTGTTCGGCGCGATCAATCAGGTCGCCACGTTCGCATCGACGCCCGTGCTCGGCGAGGTCGCGCTGCTGGTGGGCGCGATCGTGATGCTGCGGCTGCTGCCGCGCGGCATCACTGGCCGCTTTTTCAAGGGGGCATTGTGATGACGCCCGTCAACGCGACCCGCACGATGCCCGTTGCCGATGCGCTGTCGCGCTTCTCGCGGTCGTGGAAGAGCGCGGCACTCGCGCTGGCCATCGGCTCGATCATGTTGATCGTGCTGCCGCGCGTGCTCGACGACTTTGCGCTCGTGCAGGCCACCGTCTACGCCGTCATGGCGATACTCGCGCTGAGTCTGGGCTTCGTGTGGGGTTTCGGCGGCATTCTCTGCTTCGGCCAGTCGGCGTTCTTCGGTCTCGGCGCTTACACGTATGCGATTGCCGTCACCAATATGGGCGACAGCACGGTGCCGTTCATGCTCGCCATCGTGTTGCCCGCCGCCTTTGCAGCGGTGCTCGGCTATCTGATCTTCTATGGACGACTCTCGGACGTGTACATGGGCGTGATCACGCTCACGGTCACGCTGATTCTCTTCAACCTGGTCAACTCGACGGCCGGTCCAGAATGGAAGATCGGCACTGCGGCGCTCGGCGGCTTCAACGGCATTCCCAACATCGCGCCGCTGAATACGCCGGGCAATATCGACGATGTGATCAGTCCGCGCGGGCTGTTCGAGTTGTCGCTGGCGGCGCTGCTCGGCGTGTATTTTTTGCTGCGCGTACTGCTCGCATTCAAGATGGGGCGGGTGATCGTCGCGAGCAAGGAGAACGAACAGCGTCTGTTGCTGCTCGGCTACGACTCGCGTGTCTACAAGCTCCTGACCTTCGTGCTGGGCGCGGCGATCGCCGGGTTGTCGGGCTGCCTCTTCGCGAACTGGGGTGCGTTCACGAGTCCCACGGTATTCGGCCTCGCGCAATCCGCGCAGATCATCATCTGGGTCATCGTGGGCGGGCTCGGCACGCTCGTCGGGCCCGTGATCGGATGCGTGGCGATCCAGTGGCTCACGACGCAGATCGGCACGCAGCAGACCATCAATTCCAACCTCGTGCTCGGCGCGATTCTCGTCGTGTTCGTGCTGATGGTGCCGAAGGGCATCGTGCCGACTCTCGGCGAACTGGGCATGCGGCTCTTCGGCGCCGTCCGGCGCACGCGCTCTTCATCGAATGACGCGCGCAACGTCGCGCCGGACGATACACATAGCTCATCGCGGGAGGAAGCCGCATGACGCAGCCGCTGCTGGAAACACGCAAGCTCAACGTCCGTTTCGGCGGCGTGCACGCCACGCGCGACATCGACTTCTCACTCGCCGAGGCGGAGTTGCGCTGTGTGATCGGGCCGAACGGCGCGGGCAAGAGCACCTTCTTCAAGCTGCTGACGGGTCAGGTCAAGCCGACGTCGGGCGAGATCCTGTTTCGGGGCAAGGACATCACCGCGATGCAACCGCATGAGCCGGCGCGGCTGGGCATCGGTATCAAGACGCAGGTGCCGAGCCTCTTCAACGGTCTTTCCGTGTGGGACAACGTGTGGCTCGCGGCACGGCGCGTCAATACGCCCAGGCAGACCGAGCGCGTGACGCGGGAAGTGCTGGAGCGCGTCGGCATGCTTTCGCATCGCGACGCGATCACCGGCTTGCTGGCGCATGGCGAACGTCAGTGGGTCGAACTGGCCGTCGTGATCGCCGCCGACCCGCCGCTGATTCTGCTCGACGAACCCGCGGCGGGCATGAGCGATGCGGAAGTGGCGCGCACCGCGGACCTGATACTCGAGATCAACCGGCGCCATGCCCTCGTCGTGGTGGAACACGATATGAGTTTCATCCGACGCATTGCAAAGAAGGTCACGGTGTTGCATCAAGGCGCGATCATTCGCGAGGACACGCCCGAGCGCATCATGAGCGATCCGTTCATCCAGCAAATCTATCTCGGCAAGAAGCCGCATTGACGGGAGGCGCGATGCTCGAAGCAAACGGTTTGTGCGCGGGTTACGGCGCCATTCCCGTGCTCTATGGCGTGACGCTGTCCGTCAAGCGCGGCGAAGCCATCGGCATTCTCGGACACAACGGCATGGGCAAGACGACCTTGCTGCGCACGCTGATCGGCGCGCTGCCCGCGACGGCGGGCACCATCCGCTTCAATCACGAGGATGTGACCGCGCTTGCGCCGCACGCGCGCGCGAAACGGGGCATGGCGTATGTCCCGCAGGGGCGCGAGATCTTCCCGACGCTGTCTGCCTACGACAACTTGCGACTCGGCCTCGTGAAGACAGGCCGCAAGCCCGAGTCGGCAATCGACGCGCTACTCGAGGATTTCCCGCGTCTTCGGCCTCTGCTGGACCGGGCCGGCGGGGCACTCTCTGGCGGTGAACAACAACTGCTCGCCCTGGCGCGCGCGCTGGCGGGCGAGCCGTCGATGCTGCTGCTCGATGAACCTACGGAAGGCATCCAGCCTTCGATCATCGAAGAAATCGCCGAGACGCTCGTGTCGTTGCGCGAAAAGCGCGGCCTGACGATCGTGCTCGTCGAGCAGAACCTCGACTTCATCGCCGCCGTATCGCAGCGGGTGCTGGTGATCCGGCGCGGGCGCATCGGCGATGAAATTCCCCGCGAGCATCTCACCGACCTCGACAAGGTCAGCGAGTACACGGGGGTGCATGCCTAGGCGCTCTTCAATACATCGAGCGCGGCAGCACACGCGCCTTGCAGTTGCTCGCGCATCAGATCCTGAACGTCCGCCGTGCGGTTGACGATCGCATCGCGAATCCGCACCGCCTGCTCGAACGATGCGCGCATCCGTCCGCCGCGTGACATCGCGATACGCCGCAAGCGGCGCACCGGGCCGATCAGCGCGGCATGGTTCTGTTGCAGCGTGCGGTTGTCGGCGATCGTCATCACGATCGTATAGAAGCGATCCAGTGCGTCGACATAGCTCGCCGGGTCGTCTGCCTCGACGCTCGCCTGCATCGCGCGGATCACATCGTCCAGTTGCGCTGCGCCGAGCGCGGTGATGCGCTCCGACGCCAGCTGCACCGCGAGACATTCGAGTGCGGCGCGCACCGTATAGATCTCTTCGACATCGCGCAGCGACACCGCGCGCACATAAGCGCCTACGCGAGGCAGGATCGTCACCAGCCCTTCGCGTTCCAGTTGCGCGAACGCTTCGCGCATCGGCGTGCGGCTGACGTTCAGCTGCTTCGCGACCTGTACTTCGGACAGCCGGCTGCCCGGCGCAAGCACCCCTTCGACGATCGCCTCGCGCAACGCGGGCACGACCACGCCGTCGCTCAACGAATCCCCTGTGGCATCCAGCGTGCGCAGCCGTGCGTGATAGCGCGTGGCGATCGACTCCAGACTGGGCGCATGGCGCACGGGTGCCGTCGGAGTCTTTTTGGATGCAGTTTTTGCAGTAGGCATTGACACCTCGAAATTCTGTGAATACGCTGTATACAGATTATACATCAGGAGACGACATGGATCGCAGTCCATTGCAGGCCCCCGTTCTGATCGAGCAGACGGGCGACACGCTGACCTTCACCCTGAACCGGCCGGACGCCGGCAATGAAGTATCGGGCGCGATGTTCGACGCGATGTCGGCGGCGTTGCGCAGCGAGGCCGTCGAGCCGAAGGCGCGCGTGTTGCGCCTGCGCGCGAACGGCGACGTGTTCTGCACGGGCCGCGAGCGGGCGGGGCGGGACGCCGTGTCGATCCGCGCCGAAGTCACGCGGCTGATCGAACTCAAGCGGCTGTTGCGCAACACGTCGCTGATCTCGATTGCCCAGGTGCAGGGCGATGCGCTCGGCTTCGGTTTCGGGCTGGCCATTCTGTGCGACTTCACGCTGGTTTCGTCGGCGGCGCGGCTGGGCTTTCCGGAGATGAAAGCCGGCTTGCCGCCCGCCGCGATCATGGCCTATCTGGGCCGCTATGCATTGCCCAAAGCGGTGTTCCCGATGGTGCTGTTCGGCGACGCCATCACGCCCGAACTTGCCGTGCAGGCGGGCCTCGCCACGCGCGTATGCGAGCCGGCGAGCCTGCATGCCGAAGCGGACACGTTAGCCGAACGGATTCTCTCGCTCGACGAAGCGGGCGCAAGGCAATGCAAGGCGTTTTTCCTCGCGGCGCAGGAAAGCAGCGCCGAACACAACTTCCGCAGCGCAACCGATATGTTGACCGTCAATGCGTTGCGGCTGATGCAAGGCCGTTGAGTGCGGTGATGCATCGTTAGCCCGATACAACAGGACGTGCGGACCAGGGCGGGCGTCAGCGAACGAAGACGCCTCGCCACACCGGAACGTCGACAGGAGACAGACATGAACGTCAACGCAGGGCCGCGGCTCGACCGCTTGCCGATGTCGGGATTTCATCGGCGCATCATGTGGCTGATCGGCATCGGCATGTTTTTCGATGGTTTCGATATTTACGTTGCGTCGACGGTGCTCGGCGCGACGCTCAAGAGCGGCTTCTCCACGCTCGGACAGAATGCGCTGTTCGTGTCGCTGACCTTTCTCGGCATGATGCTCGGTTCGCTCTGCACCGGCTTTCTCGGCGACCGCTTCGGGCGGCGGTTCACCTATCAGGCGAACCTGGCGGTGTTCGGACTGGCGTCGCTCGGCGCGGCGCTTGCGCCGAACATGAGCGTGCTGATCGCGTGCCGCTTCGTCATGGGACTCGGGCTTGGCGCGGAAAACGTGGTCGGCTACTCGACGCTGACCGAGTTCGTGCCGCCGCAAAAGCGCGGCAAGCTGCAGGGCCTGATGGCTGTGTTCGTGGTGTCGGGATTGCCTGTGGCAGGGTTGATCGGCTTGTTGCTGATTCCATCGTTCGGCTGGCGCGCGATGTTCGTGCTCGGTGGACTCGGCGCGCTCGGCGTCTGGTATGCGCGCAAGGCCTTGCCCGAGTCCCCGCGCTGGCTCGATTCCGTTGGACGTCACGAAGAAGCCGACGCGATCCTGCGACGCATTGAAACCGAAGTGACGGCTGCGCGAGGTGGTGAGCCGCTGCCGGCTCCCGCCTCCATGAAAGCAGGCACGACCGCGCCGCCGATGCTCACGTTCGGTTCGCTATTCAGCGGCGCGATGCTGCAGCGGATGATCGTCGGCTGCGTGACGCTGGTGGTCATCAACACGTTGCTGTACGGCTTCGTCACCTGGCTGCCGACGTTCTTCGTGCATCAGGGCTTCAGTATCGCGAAGTCGTTCGGTTTTGCGCTCGTGATGTCGCTCGGTGCGCCGATCGGCTCCGCAATCGGTGCGCTCACGGCCGATGCGTGGGGCCGCAAGCCGACCATCATCGGCTCGTCGTTCGCGGCGATCCTGTTCGGCGCGATGTACCCGTTCATCACGAGCCCCGTGATTCTGCCCATCGTCGGACTGCTGTTGACCATCCCCATCTACGTGCTGGTCGCGCTGCTGTTCGCCGTGTATGTGCCCGAACTCTTTCCGACCGAAGTGCGGCTGCGCGCGTCGGGTGTGTGCAACACGCTCGGCCGTGGCGCAACCATCGTGACGCCGTTCATCGTGGTGGCGCTGTTTGCGCAGCACGGCATCGTCGGTGTGCTTGCCTTGATGATCGGCCTGCTCGCCGTGCAGATCGTGGTGGTCGCATGGCTGGGCGTCGAACCGACGGGACAGCGCCTCGAAGATCTTCAGCCGGAAGACACAGTCACGCGCGACGCGCTTCATGCCGACGCGCACGCTTCGCCTCTCAAGTGAATAAACAGGAATGACGCAATGGATACGACGAACACCCAGCACTACGACGCACAGTTGTTGATCGATGGCGAATGGACGGATGCCGAGGAGAACCGCACGCTCGACATCATGAATCCCGCGACGGGCGAAGTGATCGGCGCACTGGCGGCTGCGTCGGCGAACGACGTCGACCGCGCGGTGCAGGCGGGGCACCGTGCCTTCGAAGGCGGCGCGTGGCGCGACATGCCGATCCAGCAACGCGCGCGCGTGCTGAACCGCTTTGCCGATCTGTTCGAAGCGGATCTCGAACAGTTTTACAAGCTGGAGACACTGAACAACGGTCGCCCGATCTCCGAAACGCGTGCGCAGATTTCGCGCTTGCCGCAGTTCTACCGGTACTTCGCGGCGCTCGCACTCACGCGCCGCAGCGACGTGATTCCCATCGAAGGACCGTACCTGTGCTACACGCAGCGCGTGCCGCTCGGCGTGGTCGCGCTGATGACGTCGTTCAATCATCCGTTGATGATTCTTTCGAAGAGCCTCGCGCCCGCGCTTGCGACGGGCAATAGCGTGGTCATCAAGGCATCGGAGCAGACACCGCTTACGACGGTGCGGCTCGTGAGGTTGCTGCAGGAAGCGGGCGTGCCCAGGGGCGTCGTCAATGTGGTGAACGGCGAAGGCCGCGAAGCGGGCGCGGCGCTCGCGCGGCATCCGCTGATTCGCAAGGTGGTGTTCACGGGCGGCACGGACGTGGGTCGCACGATCGGCGAGGCGGCAGCGCGCAATTTCGCACTGACCACGCTGGAACTGGGCGGCAAGGGCGCGGTGATTCTGTTCGACGACTTCGACATCGAGCGCGCGGTGAACGGCGCGGCGTTCGCGGCTTTCATCGGTGCTGGACAGACCTGCGTGTGCGGCGCGCGCATTCTCGTGCAGAAGTCGATGTACGCGGAGTTTCTCGAACGTTTCCGCGTCAAGGCGGAAGGCATTCGAGTGGGCGATCCCGCCGATGCGAAGACCCAGCTTGGGCCCGTGATTTCGGACCGTTCGAGGCAGCGCATTCTGGCGATGCTCGAGCGCGCAAAGGCGGCGGGCGCGAAAGTGCTGACGGGTGGACGCGTGCCGCAAGGATTGACGTCGGGCTACTTTCTCGAGCCGACGGTGATTCACGACGCCAGCCCGCAGTCGGAGATTGGCCAGGACGAGGTGTTTGGGCCCGTCACCGTCGTCATGCCGTTCGAAGACGAGGCCGATGCGATCCGTATCGCCAACGACACGCAGTTCGGTCTTGCCGCTTCGATCTGGACGCAGGATGTCGCTCGCGCACACCGCGTTGCCGGCAAGCTCGAGTTCGGCATGGTGTGGGTGAACGATCATCACCGGCTCGATCCCGCATCGCCATGGGGCGGCTTCAAGAACAGCGGAGTCGGCCGCGAGACGGGCATCGAATCGTTCGATCAGTTCAGTGAACCGCGCGCGGTGACGATCAATACCAGTGGCAAGACGGTCGACTGGTATGCGGACGATGGTCAATTGAAGCGGTTGAACTAACCCGGGAGTGGGCGGCGGCCGTCAGTCGCAAACCAGAGACAAAAATCTCGTGACGGCCGCCGCAGGCGACGAGTCGAGGTTTGCGTAAGCAACGCTTATAAATAGAAAAAGCCCGCCTTTACAGCGGGCCGCGAGCACCCCGGTTCGGATAACCTGAATCGACTACGCGTAGCATCGCGCCAGGCTCGGCATGTCGTGACATGACATGTCGAGCCAGCCGATGCGAACTGAGGGTACTCCACATGCAGAACATGGCTTTCGGGCAGGTGTATCGAGCCGATTCGCCGATTCTCGTCGCCACGCCGCACACGGGCACGGCCATTCCCGATGACTTGCTGCAGCATCCCGCTTGGGTGCCCATCGCCGGCCGTCTCGCGGACCCGGCGGGCATCGCGTTGCAGGCTGCGGCCGGGCGGCATGGCGCGTCCGTCGTGTCGGCGCTTTATCACCCGTGCGTGATCGACTTCAACATCGCCACCGACACCGGTCCGCTTTCGCCGCGCCTGAACCGCGGTGGGCTCTGCCGCACGCATACGTCGCGCGGCGAATCGCTGTACGGGGCGGACGGGCAGCTTCCGGAAGCGGAAGTGGAGAGGCGCGTCGACCGATACTGGCGCCCGTTCCACGCGGCCGTGACGTCCGAACTCGTGCGCCTGCGGCAGATGCATGAAAACGTTCTGCTGCTCGTCACGCATGCGAGTTCGTGGCTCTCGCCGTTTCGCAATCAGGCAGGCGCATCCGACTGCAACGTCGGCACGAACCAGGGCGCCTCATGCGACAGGCAACTGGTGTCGACGCTGACCGGGATCGTCAAGTCGTGCGGACATTCGTGGGTCGTGAACGGCAAGGTCGCGGATGTGTTCTGCGCGCAGCGCTACGGCATGCCCGAGAACGGCATTCATGCGATCGAAGTCGAGATAGCAGGACGCTGGCGCGCCGAACTGGAGATCGACGCGCGCGATACCGTCGACCGGAAGCCTGACGCTGCGATGGACGCCCTGCTCGAAGCGCTGATGAAAACGCTTCGGCGTTTGCCGCGGGCCGAAGCGGTATCGGCGGCCGCGTTCGAGGACGCGAATGGACATGCATGACACCGTGCTTGCGACGTCGTGGGCCGGCCGATGTATCCATGCTACATTCTTGCAGTCAATGTGCGGCCAGTCATGAGAGAGAGCGGACCAGAACAATATCCCGACTGGGATCTTCTTGCCAGTTGGGTTGCCGTTGTCGAGTCGGGGTCGATATCCGACGCGGCGAACCGGCTTGCCATTTCGCAGGCAGGCGTGTCGCAACGTATCAAGGCACTCGAAACGATACTGGACACCACGCTGCTCGACCGCGCGACGCGCCCCGCGCGTCCCACGGCGGCCGGCCAGCGGTTGTTCGAGCATGCGACGGTGCTGTTGCAGGGCGCGGACCAGATGGTCGAAAGCGTGCGCAACGTGACGCGCGCCAAACGTGTCGTGGTCCGGCTAGGCTGCGTCGATTCGTTCGCGGCCACTATCGGTCCCATCATCATCAAGGCGCTGACGGGCACCTCGCATCTGATCCGTTTATGGTCGGGCATCACGCCTACCCTGGATGGACAGCTCGAAGCGCGCCAACTCGACATGGCCGTCACGACGACGAGCCTCTCGCAGGCGCCCGGCATCCGTCGGCAGAAGCTGTTTTCAGAACCGTATGTCGTCGTGTTGCCGCGCAGCTTCGAAGTCGACAGCTTCACGACGATCACCGAGTTGAGCCGGCATCTGCAACTCATCCGCTACAGCGCGCGCTCGGTGATCGGGCAGCATATCGATGCCTATCTGGCTTCGAATGGCGAGAACATCGAGCGCACCTGCGAGTTCGACGCCACCGACCCCATGCTCAGTCTCGTCGCCGCAGGGTTGGGGTTCGCAGTGACCACGCCGCTGTGCCTGTGGCAATCGCGGCACTACGTGCCGGATGTCCGCGTCATTCCGCTTTCCAGTTTCTCCCGCCATGGACGGCCCTATCAACGGCTAAGCCGGTCGTTCTTCCTCGCCTATCGCGAGAATGAACTCGGACACTTGCCTTCGGACCTCTACGATCTGCTTCGGCGTGCATTCGAGCGGCAGGTGTCGCGCGACATCGCGAAAGCGCTGGCGCTCAAACCGGAAGACGTTTGCCTGCCAGACGAGGAGTGAGCTACTGCGACGCTAGGGGTTCGTGGAAGCGGAACTGCGTGTGTTGCGCTTCCAGATCTGGTTCGTCGCGTTGTCGATGAAGCCGTGGAACACGTCGAGCACTTCGTCGATCGAAATGATCGCGGCCACGCGATGCTCGATCCACAGTCCGTGCACGAGGCCCATCGCCTGGATCGCGTAAATCGTCGCCATCGTCGGGTCGCAGCCGGCCTGCCTGAGGTCGTGGATGAAGTTCGAGCGCAGCCGCCGCGAGAAGGCGGCGCACAGGCGCTGCACTTCCTCGTCGTGCGCGGATGAACTCCACATGTGCGGCCACACGTTGGCGACGCCGGGGCTCATCACCTCGTCGCTGAAGCACATGTCGGCCGTGAACTTCATGCGCGCGACGGGATCGGCGATGCCTCTGCGTCCCGCCGTCAACTGCTCGCGCACGCGCCAGATCAGATAGACGAAGGTCTTGTAGACAAGGTTGCCCTTGTTGTCGAAGTGATGGTGAACGAGGCCGACCGATACGCCCGCGTATTCGCTCACCTTGCGGATGGTCAGGTTCTCGAGTCCAACCTGGCCGACGACTTCCAGTGTCGAATCGATCAGACGCAGACGCATCCCGTCGTACTGGGCGGGATCGTCCTTGCGCATCTCAGGCATCGCTTCGCGCGCCTTTTCTCCTTGCATGTGCACTTCCATTCGGTGGTGGGATGAGTCGCCACGCTGGCTTTTCCGGCGCTGCGTCCGGCAGCTTACATGGTACTCGGGGCTCGCAATAAATCCTGAACAAACGTTCACTGGCAGTTTCAGTTTCCTTCAGCCCGCTTGGTCATTCATATTGAACGTATGTTCATCAAAAATGGTTGGCTATCACTAGGTGAATACCCTTAATCCTGCCGGAAGCGGCACCGAAACCTTATCTGAAGGTTTTTGATCCGTGCAAATTTCGATATATAGTCCGATCGAGCTGGATGAAGCTGAACATATGTTCAGTAAAAAGCAAAGATATTAGGAGTGAGCGCGGGAGGCCCGTGCGTTCTGATTGAACTGTCGATCAGCGTTTTTTCGGAAAGGGCCAGACCGAAGCCGCCGCAAGCGTTCCATAACGGCAACCGATTCAAATCATAAGTTCGGGTTTAGCAACAAGGGGTTCTTTTTGCACCAACTACTCTGGACACCAGCTTCTACGGGCGGGTCGAATCGGGCGCAAAGCGTTACCCGATAAGGGAAAACCCCGAATGGCAGTGCACCTCGCCCGCAGCTTTGTTCAAACGTTCTTCCAAAGGAGCAAGCGTGATTTCAGGCCCACAATTTCCGTTGCCGGCAAATGAGCCCGAGGTGCATTTCGGGCAAGGTACGAAGGCAGCAGCGGCGCTGAGCAAGGCGCTCGAGCAACGCGACGTCGTCGAGATTCCGACGGTGATCGGTGGCAAGCGGTACTTCTCGAACGACGTCGTCGAAGTTCGCGCGCCGCACGACACGCAGCGTCTGCTGGCCCGCATCCATCGTCCGACGCAGGCGCAGATCGCCGAAGCCATCGCCAGCTCCGCGTCGGTCGCGAAAGACTGGGCCTCGTTGACGCACGCGAGCCGCGCGACGATTCTTCATCGCGCCGCGGAGATCGTCGCGACGCGTTCGCGGATCAGGATCAACGCGGCAACCATGCTCGGCCAGAGCAAGACGATCGATCAGGCCGAACCCGACAGCGCGTGCGAACTGATCGATTTTCTGCGCTTCAACGCCTACAACGCGCAGCGCGTGTACGCCGAGCAGCCGATGTCCGTCCCGACTGCTGTGAACCGCGCCGACTGGCGGCCGCTGGAAGGCTTCGTCTATGCCGTCTCACCGTTCAACTTCACGGCGATCGGCGCGAACCTGACGACGGCGCCCGCGATCATGGGCAACACAGTGCTGTGGAAGCCGTCGGAAAAGTCGGCGCTCGCGAATTACATCTTCTTCGAAGCGCTCGAAGAAGCCGGCTTGCCGCCCGGCGTCATCAACTTCGTACCCGGCGACGCCGAGCTGACGACGCGTGTGGCGATGTCGTCGCCGGATCTGGCGGGTATCCACTTCACGGGTTCCTCGTCGGTTTTCCAGTCGCTGTGGAAGGGCGTCGCGTCGAAGGTCGACAGCTTCCGCACGATTCCGCGCCTCGTCGGCGAGACGGGCGGCAAGGATTTCGTGCTTGCGCATGCATCGGCGAATGCGTCGGAAGTCGCGATTGCGCTGATTCGCGGCGCGTTCGAGTACCAGGGGCAGAAGTGCAGTGCGGCGTCGCGCGCCTATCTTCCGCGCAGTCTGTGGACGGCCGTCAGTCAGGAACTGCGCGACCGTCTCGCCACGTTGAAAGTGGGCGATGTCGCCGATCCCGCCACGTTCATGGGCGCGGTGATTTCGCAGGCGTCGCATCAGAAGCTGAGCCGCGCGCTCGATGCTGCGAAGGACGATCCCGCCGTCAAGGTCGTCGCCGGCGGCAAGACGTGGTCGGAGCCCGGCTATTTCGTCGAGCCCACTGTTCTCCAGGTCACCGATCCGAAGCACGCGCTGATGAAGGAAGAACTGTTCGGCCCGGTGCTGTCCGTCTTCGTCTACGAAGACAGCGCGTGGCAGGAAACGCTCGGACTGATCGACGCCACGAGCCCCTACGCGCTGACGGGTTCTGTCTTCAGCACCGACCGCTTCGCCTTGCATGAGGCCGAGCGCGTGCTGATCAATGCGGCAGGCAATCTGTACCTGAACGACAAGCCGACGGGCGCGATGATCGGGCAGCAGCCGTTCGGCGGCGGCCGCGCGAGCGGGACGAACGACAAGGCGGGTTCGTATCTGAACCTGCTGCGCTGGGCGTCGCCGCGCGTCGTCAAGGAAACGTATCTGCCGCCGCGCGACTGGCAGTTCGGCGCGTAAGTCGCTACCCGGCTTCTCCTGAGGAAACGTGATGTCAACCATTGTCTCTTTCAAGAATGTGCAGAAGACCTACGACGGCGAAACCCTCGTGGTCAAGAACCTCAACCTGGAGATTCAGGAGGGTGAATTCCTGACGATGCTCGGACCGTCGGGTTCTGGAAAGACGACGTGTCTGATGATGCTCGCCGGCTTCGAGACGGCCACGCACGGCGAGATTCTGCTTCAGGGGAGGCCGATCAACCGCATTCCGCCCGAGCGCCGCAATATCGGCATGGTTTTTCAGAGCTATGCGCTGTTCCCGCACAAATCCGTCGCGGAGAACCTCGCGTTTCCGCTGAAGGTGCGAAAAGTATCGAAAGACGAGATCGCGAAAAAGGTGAAGCGGGCGCTCGCGATGGTCAACATGGAGAAGTTCGCCAACCGCATGCCCGCGCAGTTGTCGGGTGGCCAGCAGCAGCGGATCGCCGTTGCGCGTGCACTTGTGTTCGAGCCGGCGCTGGTGCTGATGGACGAGCCGCTCGGTGCGCTCGACAAGCAGCTGCGCGAGCAGATGCAGTACGAGATCAAGCAGATCCACGAGCAGAGCGGTCTCACGGTCGTGTATGTCACGCATGATCAGGGCGAGGCGATGACGATGTCCGACCGTATCGCGGTGTTCAACAACGGCATCATCCAGCAGCTGGCCTCGCCGTCGGCGTTGTATGAACAGCCCGAGAACGCCTTCGTCGCGCGCTTCATCGGCGAAAGCAACGAATTGCTGGGCACCGTGTCGACGCTCGAGCGCGAGCACTGCACGATCAGCCTCGACAACGGGCATCGTATCAAGGCGAGCGCGGGCCCCGCGATCCGCGCGTCGGGTCACGCGAGCATCTCGTTACGCCCGGAGCGTATCTCGATCGGAGACGAGGCGCGCAGGTGCGACAACGTCTTCGAAGGTGGTGTAAAGGATTTGATCTACTACGGTGATCACCTCCGGGTAGTCATGCAGGTTTGCGGGCGAAACGATTTCATTGTCAAGCTTCCAAATGACGGCGCTGCGCGTCAATTGCGTATCGGCGACTCCGTACACGTTGGCTGGATGGCTGAAGCATGCCGAGCCTTGCAATAGTGTCAGTCAGGTAAAGCCTCACTGATTTTCTAGACCATTTATCGACGGAGTGAAGCAGATGAACCCGAAATACGCTTTAGGAATCCTTATCGCATGTGGGTGCGTGAGCACGGCGGCATCGGCGGCTCAGGTGACGTTCACGTCGTGGGGCGGCGCGTGGCAGGACGCGCAGGAGAGCACGGCCGCGAAGCCGTTCGCGCAGCAGGCGGGGGTCCAGCTCAAGACGGACACCTACAACGGCGGCATCGCGCAGGTCCGCAGCCAGGTGCAAACCAGCAATGTCACGTGGGACGTCGTGGACATGCAGCTGGCCGACGCGATCCGAGCCTGCGACGAGGGCTTGCTCGAGAAGGTGAATCCCGCCACGCTCGCACCGGGCAAGGATGGCACGCCCGCAAAGAGCGATTTCATTGCGGGCGGCCTGTCGGAGTGCCTGGTGGGCAGCATCGCGTGGTCCACGCTCATCGCCTACAACACCGACAAGTTCAAGGGACATGAGCCGACGAAGATCGCCGACTTCTTCGACCTGAAGAAATACCCCGGCAAGCGCGGTCTGCGCAAGTCGCCCGAAGGCGCGCTGGAATGGGCGCTGCTCGCCGACGGCGTGCCGCCCGCCGATGTCTACAAGACGCTGTCCACGCCCGCAGGATTGAATCGCGCGTTCAGGAAGCTCGACACGATCAAGTCGTCGATCGTCTGGTGGGAGACGGGCGCCCAGCCGGCACAGCTTCTCGCGGATGGCGAAGTGACGATGAGCAGCGCCTACAACGGCCGCATCTACAGCGCGATGATCACCGACAAAAAGCCGTTCGGCTTCCTGTGGGATGGCCAGGTGAAGAACATCGAAGGCTACGCGATCGTGAAGGGCTCGAAGAACCTGAAGGCCGCGCAGGACTTCGTGCGTTACGCGACGCAAGCCGATGTACTTGCGAAGCTCGCGCCGCTGACGGCTTATGGTCCTGCCCGCAAGTCGTCGATTCCGCTGGTCGACGCCAAGGTCTCGCCCTATCTGCCGACGGCACCCGCCAACCAGAAAGGCGCGATCGATGAAGACACGGCGTTCTGGGCCGACCATTCGGACGACCTGAACCAGAAGTTCGCGGTCTGGCTGAGCCAGAAGTAACTGGAATTCGTGTAGCACTGACGAGGAGGGCGCGGTATCAGCCGCCGGACCATGATGATTCTTCCCACTGATATTGCCGTACCAGCAGCAGGCGAGCCGGAGCCGAGTCATATCGGCGATTCGAAAAGCCTCAAGTCGAAACTGCGCAGCGCGGAGCGCGCCGAGCGCACCCGGGCGATGCTGTTGATCGCGCCGCTGCTGGCCTTCCTTCTCGTCACCTTTCTGGTTCCGATCGGCAGCCTGTTGATGAAGAGCTTCCGCGACCCGACTATTTCTCAGGAGATGCCCGCCACGGCAGCGCTGCTTCGCGAATGGAACCCCGCTGCCGGAAAGCTCCCCGGCGAGCATGTCTATGACGCGTTCGGCAAGGATCTGCTCGCCGCGAAGGCCAGTGAGGGCGTGAGCCGCGTGGCGTCGCGCCTCAACTACGACGAAGCGGGCATGCGCAGTCTCATCATGAAGACGGCGCGCCGTCTCGGCGACAGCGACACGGGGACATGGCATCAACGCCTGTCGGCCATCGATCCGCGCTGGGACGACATCGGCGCGTGGTCCACGCTCAAGTACGCATCGTCGCCGTGGACACTCGGCTATTACCTGAAGGCATTCGATTTCAAACGCGACAGCGACGGTTCGATCGTCCGTCAGGCACCCGGCGAGCGGCTGTATGTCGATGTGTTCGTGCGCACCGCATGGGTGAGTCTTGCCGTGAGCGCGCTGTGTCTGCTGTTCGGATATCCCGTCGCCTACTTTCTGGCGAACATCCCCGCGCGCTACAGCAACCTGTTCATGATCATGGTGCTGTTGCCGTTCTGGACGTCCATTCTGGTTCGAACCACGGCGTGGGTCGTCGTCCTGCAGACCAACGGCGTGCTCAACGATCTCTTCATCCACCTGGGTCTCACGAAATCAGGCTTTGCGCTGATCTACAACCGCTTCGGCGTGCTGGTGGCGATGACGCACATCCTCTTGCCCTACGCGATTCTGTCGTTGTACGCGGTGATGAAAGGCGTGCCGAACATCTACATGAAAGCAGCGCGCTCGCTCGGCGCGGGCCCGATTCTGTCCTTCTTTCAGGCCTACTTTCCGCAGACGCTGCCGGGCGTGGGCGCAGCCGGCATGCTGACGTTCATTCTCGCCGTTGGCTACTACATCACGCCCGCTATCGTCGGCGGGCCGGATGATCAACTCGCGAGCTACTACATCGCGAATCATGTGAACGCGACGCTGAACTGGGGGCTGGCCAGCGCGCTCGCCTCCATTCTGCTGGCGGGCGTGCTGCTCGTCTATGCGATCTTCGTCCGGATGACGGGCGGCGGTGTGAAACTGGGGTAACGCCATGTTCAACTTTCCCGCATACGTTACGGTCTGGGGACGTCTCGGCCGGTTCGTTCACGTCGGCGTGTCGCTGGCCG
This sequence comes from Paraburkholderia largidicola, assembly GCF_013426895.1. Taxonomy (NCBI): domain Bacteria; kingdom Pseudomonadati; phylum Pseudomonadota; class Betaproteobacteria; order Burkholderiales; family Burkholderiaceae; genus Paraburkholderia; species Paraburkholderia largidicola. The sequence goes on from NZ_AP023176.1 coordinate 778,283, forward strand.
TGCTGCTGTTCCTCGTTTCACCCGTGCTCGTGGTGATGCCGCTGTCGTTCAACTCGCAGCCGTACTTCACCTATCCGATGCAGGGTTTGAGTCTTCGCTGGTATCACGACTTCATCAACAGCCCCGACTGGATGCTCGCGCTCAAGAACACGATGATCGTCGGCATCGTGTCGACGCTCATCGCAACCGTGCTCGGCGTGACGGCTTCGCTGGGCCTGATGCACCCGCGCCTGAAAGGGAAGGCGCTCATCACGGGCATTCTGGTTTCGCCGATGATCGTGCCGCTCATCATCACGGCCGTGGGCGTGTACTTCGCGTTCAGCCCACTCGGTCTCACGAATAGCCTGACGGGGCTGATTCTGGCGCACGCCGCGCTTGGCGTGCCGTTCGTGGTGGTGACTGTGACGGCGACGCTCGCCGGTTTCAACGAAACATTGTCGCGCGCCGGCCGCAGCCTGGGCGCGTCGCCCGTGCGCGTCTTCATGCAGGTGAAGCTTCCCATCATCGCGCCGGGCGTGGTGTCGGGCGCACTGTTCGCGTTCGCGACTTCGTTCGACGAAATCGTCGTCGCGCTCTTTCTGACGGGCACGGATCAGCGCACAGTGCCGCGGCAAATGTGGTCGGGCATCCGCGAACAGCTGAGTCCGACGATCCTCGCGGTGGCCACCGTGCTCGTCGTCATCTCGACGCTGCTGCTCATCACGCTGGAACTGTTGCGCCGCCGGTCCGAGCGTCTGCGTGGCGCCGCCGCGGCGTGACTGCGACCTATCCCAACCACTCGTTCTGAAGCACGTACTCATCGGGTCATCTCATCATGTTGTCGGAAATCCAAGCCATGCAGGCCGTCACGACGAACCTCGCCACGCTGCGCCAGCGCATCCGCGACGCAACGGCGTTGCCTGAAGAAGCGGTCGTTCAGCAATTGATGCAGCAGGCGCGTATGGATGCGCCGGCGCTTGCCGCGACGCAGGCGCTCGCCGGGCGTCTGGCGCAAGGCGTACGCGACGCGCGCATCGATGCAGGCGGTGTCGATCTGCTGACGCAGGAGTTTTCGCTCGACAGCCGCGAAGGCATCGCACTGATGTGTCTCGCGGAAGCGATGCTCCGCATCCCCGATACGGCGACCCGCAACCAGCTGATTCGCGACAAGATCGTCGATGCGGATTGGCGTGCGCACATTGGCAAGTCGCCGTCGCTGTTCGTCAATGCGACGGCGTGGGGACTGCTCGTCACGGGCAAGCTGCTGAAGCAGCCGGATGAGAACGCACTGGCGGAAGCACTGACGCGGGTGGTGAGAAAAGGCGGCGAAGCCGTCGTGCGGGCGGGCGTCGCCTACGCGATGCGGATGCTGGGCAAGCAGTTCGTCACGGGCCAGACCATCGAAGAAGCGATCGGCGTGGCAAAGGGCCGGGAATCGGGCGGTTACCGTTACTCATACGACATGCTGGGCGAGGCCGCGCTGACCGACGAGGACGCGCAGGCGTATTTCGAATCGTATCGCCATGCAATCGAAGCGATCGGCAAGGACGCGAAGGGCAAGGGGCCGATCGACGGGCCTGGCGTCTCGGTGAAGATATCCGGGCTTCACCCGCGCTACGAACTGGCGCAGCGCGAGCGGGTTCTGATCGAGCTGTATCCGCGCCTCCTGCAACTGGCGCAACTCGCGAAGCAATATGGCATCGGCTTTCACCTCGACCAGGAAGAGTCCGCGCGATTCGATCTGACGCTCGAAATGCTGGAGCGTCTGTGCATGGAGCCGACGCTGAAAGGCTGGAATGGCATCGGGATTTCGCTGCAGGCGTACCAGAAGCGCGGCTGGGCCGTGGCGGAATGGATCATCGCGCTGGCCCGCTCCACGGGGCGGCGCATCAATATCCGGCTGGTCAAGGGGGCTTACTGGGACACTGAAATCAAGCTCGCTCAAGACGCGGGCGCCGCCGGCTATCCCGTCTTCACCCGCAAGGTTCATTCGGACGTGAGCTACATCGCTTGCGCAAAGGCCTTGCTTGACGCGCCTGACGCGATCTTTCCGCAATTTGCCACGCACAACGCCTTCACGGTTGCCGCCGTCCATACGCTGGCGGGGAACAAGGAATACGAATTCCAGTGTCTGCACGGGATGGGCGAAACGGTCTACGACCAGGTTGTCGGGCCCACGAAGCTCGGCCGTCCGTGCCGGATCTACGCACCCGTTGGACCGCATGCGACGCTGCTCGCTTACCTCGTGCGGCGGCTGCTCGAAAACGGCGCGAACTCTTCTTTCGTGAACCAGATCGTGGACCCGGCCGTCAGCATCGCGGATATCGTCGAAGACCCGGTTGCCAGGGCTGCGCGTACGGGCGGCAAACCGCATGCGGGTATCGTTTCGCCTCGCGGCGTGCTGCCGGGCCGGCTCAATGCCGCGCCCATGCAGTTTGCGGCGTCTTTCTCATTCGACAGGGCGGTTGCGGACATACGCGCGAATCGCATCGTGGCGCAGTCGATCGTGGCGGGCGCGGGCGAGCTTGCATCCGATGCGACGGCGCTCGTCTACAGTGCGAGCGACGCATCGGAGGTCATCGGCAGTGTCGCGAGTTGCCGGATCGATGCCGTCGAGCAGGCATGCGCGGCGGCGTCGCAGGCTGTGACATCGTGGGGACGCACCGCGCCCGATACGCGCGCGGCGATGCTAGAAGACGTTGCGAACGCGCTCGAGAACAACGCCGAACGGCTCGGCGCACTGCTCGTGCTGGAAAACGGCGCGACGCTCGCCGAGGCCGTCGACGAAGTCAGAAGTTCAGTGAATCTGTGCCGCCTGTACGCGTATCAGATCTCGTCCGATACGCGGCTCGCCAGTGCCATGCCGCTTGGCGTCGTAGCGAGCATCACGCCCGCGTCGTCGCCCCTGACGACTTTCGTTGGGCATATTGCGGCCGCGCTCGCAGCAGGAAATGTCGTTGTGGCGAAGCCATCGTCGGACGCGTCGCTGATTGCCTATGAAGCGGCGCGACTGTTCATGCAATGCGGCATGCCCGAGGGTGTGTTGCAGATCGTGCTGGGCGATGGCGACGCGGTTGGACGGGCGCTGCTCTCCGATCGGCGCGTAGCAGGAGTGCTTTTTTCGGGTTCACGCGAAACGGGCCGTGCTGTTTCGATGCAGCTTGCAGCGTTGCCGAAAGCGCCGAAATTGATCGGCGTGTTCGGCGGCGTCAATTCGATGATCGTGGACAGCTCCGCATTGCCCGAGCAGGTGATATCCGACGCGATTGTCTCCGCTTTCAGGAACGCCGGACAATCGGCATCGTCGCTGCGTATTTTGTGTCTGCAGGATTCGACAGCGGACAAGGTGCTGCGCATGCTCAACGGCATGTTGAGCGAGCGCATGACGGGCAACCCGCTGAGCCCCGCAACGGATATCGGACCTGTGGCCACGCGCCGCGCGCGAGACCGCGCCGAAGCCTACCTTGCACAACTGAAGCAGCGCGGAATGACGGTGGTACGCGGCAAGCTTTCGGGCGATGGCAGCAAGGGAAATCATGTCGCGCCTGCCATCGTGGATATCGGCGATGTGCGCGCGTTGAGTTCGATCGATCCTGCCGTCGACGGTCCGATCGTTCATGTGCTGCGATACAGGACAGGCGAGATGGACGCGTTGCTGCGCGCGCTGAATGAACGCGGTTGCGGCGTGCAAGGCTTGCACACGCGCATCAACGAGGCGGCGGGCAAGCTGTTGTCGCTAACCCGGGCCAACAGTGTCTGCATCAATCGCGCGATGCACAGCGCGTTCGTGGGCATGCAACCGTTCGGCGGCGTCGATGCGAGCGGTACGGGTCCGATGGCAGGCGGTCCGCTGATGCTCGCCGGTCTCACGCGCCAGGCCGCGTTGTCGTTCGAAGCCGCAAGCGGTCCGTTCGCTGCCACGGCGACCGCAGTGAGCGAAAAGTTCTTCGAGTTTCCGGTCGAAGGTTGGGACGGAAAGCGGATCAGCCGCCAGACGGCTGCGGCGAAAGCCTGGTCGGCACAACTTCATCACCTCGACTCGCTGTTCAACCTTGCTTCGTCGCGCGGCGCCAATGCAAAGGATCTCACTACGCTCGGCGATTTCAGAAGCCGCGCGAGTGAACTGCTTGCGGCAATGCGACCGCTTGGTTTGCCTGCACTGACGGGCGAAGAGAATACGGTTGAGTTGTTGCCTCGCGGACAGGTGTTGTGCGCCGCGGATTCCGTTTCGGCCGTGATCGCGCAAGCCAGCTTCGCAGCCGCCTTCGGCAATGAAGTCGTATTGCTGAAATCGCAGATCTCGGACGAAATTGCCAGCACGCTGGGTGCCGGATGCCGGGTGATCGACGCCGCAGATGCCGCGCGGATTCTGCGTGGCGACGTTCCCGGCGTGCGTCCCGACGTGGTGCTGACGACACCCGGCCAGCACGGTCTCGACAACATCCGCAGACTGGCCGCCGAGGCGATGATTGCAGTCGTGATGGCGGACGATACGGGCGGCTACGACTGGACGCAACTGGTACGCGAACGCGTCACGACCGTGAACGCGAGTGCCGCCGGCGGCAATACGCAACTGATGGTGATGAGTGAAGATGCGTTCTGATCGCACGCGTGACGAGGCGGGCGAATGAGCGTCGCCGATTCGCGGAAACCACTTGCGGGATTGAAGGCCGCGCCCGGCCGGCGATGGTACGCCATCGCCGCAAGCGACTGGCAGCCAATGAAAATCGGCGATACCGTGCTGCCCGGCTTCTTCTCGATACCCGTCGCCGACGACGAGCGCGGCAGATGGACCAGCTACTGGATGCGCGTCGAACCCGGTGCGCGCTCGCCCGTGCATCGCCATGACACGACGGAACTCATCATGGTGCTCGACGGTGTCTTCACTGACGACGACGGCAGCGACTATCTGCCCGGTCACACCGTGACCTGGCCAGCGGGTTCGACACACAGCACGACTTCCGCGAGCGGTTGTACCGTTCTCGTCGTCGCTCACGCCGGTTCCAGCATCGCGTCTTCGTGACGCGGCTTTCCTCATGACGAACGCGCGCGGTTCACGGCGTCACGTGAACCGTGCGCGCCGTCGACAATGGAGTTCATCTTGACCGATACGGCCTTCCGGTTTCGACAAGGCTCGATACCGCTGCTCATTTCCATACCGCATCTCGGAACCGACATCCCGGTCGATGTGCGCGACCAGCTGACAGACGTCGCGCATCAGGTTGCCGATACGGACTGGCACCTCGACCGGCTATACGGATTTGCGCAACGGCTCGGCGCATCGGTGCTGGGCGCGCGCTATTCGCGCTACGTGATCGACCTGAACCGGCCATCGACGGGGGAGAGCCTGTATCCCGGCCAGACGACCACGGGCCTTTGCCCGACGGAAACGTTCAGAGGCGAGCCGTTGTACCGCGATAGCGGCGGACCGGGCGCCGACGAAATCAGCCGACGACTCGATACCTACTGGCATCCCTATCACGCGAAGCTTCGCGAAGAACTGGACCGGCTCAAGGCTAAATTCGGAACCGTGCTGATATGGGAGGCGCATTCGATCGCCAGCGTGTTGCCACGGCTTTTCGACGGCAAATTGCCGGACCTGAACGTCGGGACGAATTCAAGGCAAAGCTGCGATACGCGCATCGTCGATGCGATTGAAGCGGTGCTGAAGCAGCAGAGGACGTACACGTCGGTGATCGACGGGCGGTTCAAGGGCGGTCACATCACGCGTGCATACGGCAATCCCGAAGCGGGGATTCACGCCGTCCAGCTGGAAATGTGCCAGTCGGTGTACATGAACGAATCTTCGCCATTCGACTATCGTCCCGAACTTGCCGCGCAGGCCAGTTCCGTCGTCGAGCGGATGATCTCCGCGGCTTTGGATGCGGCCAGGTCGATACGTACCTGAAACCATCCATACGAAGCAAACGGCCACCACGAGAAGAAAAAAATGCCGCCTTTGCCGAGATGGCGCAAAGGCGGCTGAACGCGTCGCTTGCTCCTGGCGATGCAATGCGCCGCTACGCGGCGCTACAACGACTGCACGGAACGATCACACCGAGTCCGTCAACTTGGGCACGGCTTCGAAGAGGTCGCCGACCAGTCCATAGTCAGCGACGCCGAAGATGGGCGCATCGGCATCCTTGTTGATCGCGACGATCACTTTCGAGTCCTTCATGCCAGCAAGGTGCTGGATCGCCCCCGAAATGCCGACCGCGATGTAAAGCTCGGGCGCGACGATCTTGCCCGTCTGTCCCACTTGCAAGTCGTTGGGTGCGTAGCCCGAGTCGACGGCGGCGCGCGACGCGCCGATCGCAGCGCCCAGCTTTTCGGCGAGCGGATCGAGGATTGCGAAGTTTTCCGCGCTGCCGAGGCCGCGTCCGCCGGAGACGACCACGCGTGCGGCCGTCAGGTCCGGGCGGTCGCTCGCGGCGATTTCGCGTCGGATGAAGGTCGACAGGCGGGTGTCGGCGACGGCAGGCGCGTTCTCCACGGTGGCGCTGCCGCCTTCGGGTGCGGCTGCTTCGAACGCCGTCGTGCGGATCGTCGCGACCTTCACGCGGTCGGCGGTTTGGACCGTGGCGATCGCATTGCCCGCATAGATGGGGCGCTGGAAGGTATCGTCTGAATCGATGGCGATCACATCCGAGATCTGCGACGCGTCGAGCTTTGCGGCGACGCGTGGCGCGATGTTCTTCCCGGCAGCCGTCGCGGGGAAAAGGATATGCGTGTAGTCGTTTGCGAGCGCGACGATCTGCGCGGCAAGGTTTTCTGCAAGTCCGTTCGCGAAGTGCGGTGCGTCGACGAGGATCACTTTGTCCACGCCCGCCATCCTGCTTGCCGCGTCGGCAACGGCTTTTGCACCGCTGCCCGCCACGAGAAGATGAACGCCGTTCGCGAGCCGTTGCGCGGCCGAAACCGTGTGCAACGTGGAGACTTTCAGTTGCACGTTGTCATGTTCGGCAATAACCAGAGTCGTCATTCAGATCACCTTCGCTTCAGATTTCAGTTTTGCGACGAGCGCCGCGACGTCGGGCACGATCGCGCCGGCCTGGCGGACAGGCGGCTCGACGACCTTCAGCGTTTTGAGGCGCGGCGCGGGATCGACGCCGAGGTCCGCTGGCTTCACGGTTTCGATCGGCTTCTTCTTCGCCTTCATGATGTTCGGCAGGGTCACGTAGCGCGGTTCGTTCAGACGCAGGTCCGTGGTCACGATGGCGGGCAGGCGGAGCGAGAGGACCTCGAGGCCGCCGTCGACTTCACGCGTCACGGTCGCCGTGTCGCCGTTGATGTCGATGTGGCTCGCGAAGGTAGCCTGCGGCCAGTCCAGCAGTGCGGCCAGCAGTTGTCCCGTCTGGCCCGCGTCGTCGTCGATTGCCTGCTTGCCGAGAATGACCAGTTGCGGCTGTTCCCTGTCGATCACGGCCTTCAGTAGCTTGGCGACAGCGAGCGGTTGCAGTTCGACATCCGTTTCGACCAGGATGCCGCGATCCGCGCCGATGGCGAGCGCGGTCCGCAAGGTTTCCTGGCTTTGCGCAACGCCGCACGACACCGCGATGACTTCCGTGGCCTGGCCAGTTTCTTTCAGACGGGTTGCTGCTTCCGTTGCGATTTCGTCGAACGGGTTCATCGACATCTTGACGTTGCCGATATCGACGCCGCTCTGGTCGGACTTCACGCGAACCTTCACGTTGTAGTCGACGACGCGTTTCACTGCCGTAATCACTTTCATCTTTTCATCCTCAGGAATTCAATCGTTCGTCCGGAGTGCGGCCGGTTCGATGGTCACGAGCACGGGCAAGCCGTTCGATCCTTGCGAGTCGCTGGCGTGGTCATCGGGCACGAGCCGCAGCGGCCGGCTCAGGTGCCTTGCGACGAGCACATGACCGGGCGCGACAGTGCCGCATGTCATCGTTCCCGGTTCCGAGAAGCTGCAGCCGCTGCCGGGCGCCACGACGACCACAGCGCAGTCGGGCTGCACGATCACCGGGGCGACGAGTGTGCGCACTCGCGTCCGATAGTGGCCGCTCGCGCTCATCACGTTGAGCGCGGTGACGGGTCCGTTGACGAGGCTCGCCATCCACGCCTGGTCGCCGTCGTATTCGACCGCCTCGAACGGCTTGAGCAGGACCACCGACGCATCGTGTCGAAGCGCCACGCCGCCGCCACGAAGCACGAGCGAGGTGCGCGAGACGCCTGCGAAACGCGAGTAGGGTCCATCCCGCTCGATTTCCGCCATGCTGACGCGCCACGCGTCGTCTTGCGCTGCGAAGGTCCGCGTGACGCCTGCACCGTTGCGCCAAGGTTCAAAGGGTATCGATGCGATCGCGCGAATGTCGATGGCCGACATGACCCGTCCGTCAGGACACGGCGCCGAGGCCGTATTTGCCCGTCAGCAGATCGCCCGTCGCGAAGCGCTCGATCGAATACGGCTTTAGCGACACGTCGGTGGCAAGACCGAGCGCTTCCTGCGCGAGCACGCGGCCGACCGTCGGCGAAAGCTTGAAGCCGTGACCCGAGAAACCGTAACCGACGACGAGACCTTCGATGCCCGGCAGCTTGCCCAGCACCGGGTTCCAGTCGGGCGTCACGTCGTACACGCCCGTCCACGAGGATGCGATGCCGGCCGTTTCGTAGGCGGGGAAGCGCTCCGCGACCTGCGCGCCGACTTCGACCACATAGTCCATCGGAATGTCGCCTTGCTCGGTCTCGGCGCTGTTCAGCTTTTCGCCGACGACGCCTTCGCTGACGAGCATCTGGTTGCCGCCGTAGCTGCGGTAATACAGCATGCCCGGCGATGCGAGATCCTTGAAGACGGGCATGGAGAAGGTGTATCTGGCCGCATCGCATTCGAGTGCGAGCACGGCGTGCCGCTCGGGCATGACGGGGAGATCGTGGCCCGTCCAGCCGGAAAGCTCGGGCGTCCAGATGTTCTGCGTGCTGATGACCATCGACGTCGCGAAGTCACCGATGCTGGTCGACACGCCCACTACCTTGTGGTTCTCGAACAGGATTCTGTTCACGGATGCGTTCTCGCGTATCGTCACGCCGCCACGGCGCGCTGCGCGCGCAAAGCTGGTGGCGACCAGATAGGCGTCGGCGAAGCCCGCCTCGGGCTCGTAGCCGATCAGCGCGGCATCGTCGAACTGCGCAATGGGCAGCAGTTCCTTAGCCTGGCGGGTGTTGAGCAGTTCGAGCGGGATGCCTTGCTCTTTCTGCTGATCCAGCGACGCGCGCAAGGGTTCCAGCTTGTCGCCTTCGCCTGCCACGATCATGTAGCCGCACTTCACCAGACCGCAGGACGCTTCGTCGTCGCCGAGGTACGAGGCGAAATTGTTGAATACGTCCCAGGACTTGCGGGCAAGCTCGACATTCTCCTTGACGGAGTAGTGCGTCCGCAAAATCCCCGACGACTGGGATGTCGTTCCCGCGCCTATGGTGCCGCGGTCGAGCACGAGCACATTTTTCGCGCCCAGTTTCGCCAGCTGGAAAGCGACCGAACTGCCGATCACGCCAGCGCCAATCACAACAACGTCATATGTATTCACGGGTCCGTTCCCCTTCTTGAGCAAGGCATGGACGCAGTGTGAAGCGCCGGGAGCGTGCGCGCGCCAATATAAGCGGCGGCGATTTTTAGCAGAAGCGGGCGCGCGATGCCTGGGCGCGCCGGGCCGCCGGGCGGCGTCTGCACGCGGCAAACTCAAGCGGTGATTGAGTGGAGCATCAGCGATGCTTATGTCTCGCGAATGCGCGAACTGGCCGGCATACGATGGTCTCAACGAACCCGGACACGGCTTTTCTCATGAACACACAGACTCTCATCGAGCAATACGGACCTCGTGAATCCATGGAGTACGACGTCGTCATCGTCGGCGGTGGACCGGCGGGCTTGTCGGCGGCGATCCGGCTCAAACAGCTGGCGCACGAGCGAGGCGCCGAAGTCAGCGTGTGCGTGCTGGAGAAGGGCTCCGAAATCGGTGCGCATACGCTTTCGGGCGCCGTCATGGACCCACGCGCGTTGCAGGAACTGCTGCCTGACTGGCGCGAACGCGGCGCGCCGCTCGATGTGGCCGTGACGGAAGACCGCTTTCTGTTCCTGTCCGAACGCGGGGCGAAGCAGGTGCCTAACTGGCTTCTTCCCGATAACTTCAGGAATCACGGCAACTATGTCGTCAGTCTCGGTAACGTTACGCGCTGGCTCGGGCAACAGGCCGAGGAACTGGGCGTCGAGATCTTTGCCGGTTTCCCGGCGGCGGAAGTGCTGTACGGCGAGCGCGGCGAAGTGAAAGGCGTGGCGACGGGGAACATGGGAATCGGCAGGAACGGCGAACCGACGGACAGCTTCCAGCCCGGCATGGAACTGCACGCGAAATACACGCTGTTTGCAGAAGGTGCGCGCGGCCACCTCGGCCGCCAACTGATGGAGCGCTTCAGTCTGTGCGAGGGCGTCGATCCGCAGGTCTATGGACTGGGCATCAAGGAGCTATGGGAGATCGATCCGAAGATGCACCAGCCGGGGCTCGTCATTCACACAGCGGGCTGGCCGCTGCAGAGCGACACCTACGGCGGCTCGTTTCTCTATCACCTCGATAACCATCAGGTCGTCGTCGGCTTCGTGGTGGGTCTCGGGTACACGAACCCCTACCTGTCACCGTTCGAAGAGTTTCAGCGCTACAAGACGCATCCGGAAATCCGCAGGTTTCTGGAAGGCGGCAAGCGCGTGTCCTATGGCGCGCGAGCGATCGCAGCAGGCGGCTTGATGTCGCTGCCGAAGCTCGTGTTTCCCGGCGGCGCGCTGATCGGATGCGAGGCGGGCTTTCTCAACGCGTCGCGTATCAAGGGGAGCCACGCCGCCATCGCGACGGGAAAGATGGCCGCCGAGGCGGCCTTCGACGCGTTGCGCAGCGCACGCCGGAACGACGTGCTAGCCGCCTATCCCGAAGCGTTCGGGCGGTCCTGGCTCAAGGAAGAACTGCACCGTGCGCGCAATTTCAAGCAATGGATGAGCAAGGGGCTCTACACGGGGACGCTGATGGTCGGCGTCGAGCAGAAGCTGCTTGGCGGACGCGTGCCGTGGACCTTGCATCACCGTCATTCGGATCACGAAAGGCTGAAACACGCATCCCGATGCAAGGAGATCGTCTATCCGAAGCCGGACGGCAAGCTGACTTTCGACCGGCTGTCTTCGGTGTTTCTGTCGAATACGAATCACGAAGAGAATCAGCCGGCGCATCTGACGCTTCGAGACGCATCGACGCCCGTTCGTGTGAACCTCGACAGGTTTGCCGGGCCGGAGACGCGCTTCTGTCCTGCGGGTGTGTATGAGTTTGCAGCGGATGCGGACGGCAGGACTTCGCTCGTCATCAATGCGCAGAACTGCGTGCATTGCAAGACGTGCGATATCAAAGATCCGACGCAGAACATCGTATGGGTCACGCCCGAGGGCGGCGGCGGGCCCAATTATCCGAACATGTGAACAGCGATGAGCGAGGTTGTCGAATATCATAGGCGACCGGGACCATGACCACTCGCCCGTTCACGTCAACCTCGTCAGACTGCACAATCACAATGAAAGCGGCAACCGATGGCGCGAAAGGATATCGCCGGCTGATTCCTTCGATGACCGCACTGATCGAATTCGAAGCGGTCGCGAGGCTCAGCAGCTTCACGATCGCGGCCGACGAACTCGGCGTCACCCAGGCCGCCGTCAGCCGTCAGGTACGCATTCTCGAAGAGACGCTCGGCGTGCAGCTGTTTCATCGCGGCCACCGCTCGATCAGGCTCACGCGCGAAGGCGAGGCGCTGTTTGCCGTCGTCGCGGAATCGATGCAGAAGATTGCGGGCATCTTCGACCGCCTGTCGAGCGGCAACGAAGAACAGGAACTGGTGCTGGCCACGACGGCCGCCTTCTCGCAGTTCCGCGTCCTGCCGCGGCTTGCAAGGCTCAAGCAGCTGCAACCCAATCTGAAGCTGAGGCTGACGACGCAGATGTTCACCGCCGATCTGCGTCACAACGAAGTCGACGTCGCGGTTCGCTATGGCAACGGGAGTTGGGGCGACGGCACGTCGACATGGCTGTTCGACGAAGAGGTGTTCCCGGTCTGCTCGCCATCGTGGCTGGAGGCGCACGGGACGCCGGAGTCGCTGGCCGATCTTGCCGGCACGGCGCTCATCGACTATGACTCGACATCCGAAGGCTGGCTCGCGTGGGAAGAGTGGTTTCATGCGCTCGGCGCGCGGCCGCCGAGACTCCACTACGCGCTTCGCTGCAGCCTCTACACCGACGCGGTGCAGGCAGCGCGACACGGGCAAGGCGTGGCGCTCGGCTGGGGGCAGTTGCTGCACGATCTGCTGGCGAGCGGAGAACTGGTTCGGCTGGAGGTCGCCTCGTTGAAGGTACGCGATTCGTACTTCGCCGTGGTGCGTCACGGCCGCGCGCTGACGCCTGCGATTCAGGCACTGATCGATTGGCTAGGCGGTGAGAAGGGGAGTAGTTAGGCGTGGGCGAACGTCCTTACGGCGAACTTGAAATCCTGCGTCGACTATCCGGGCCGATCGACCTGCCTACAGCTTTCTACCCGGCACCGCCATTACATGATCATGTAACGCTGCCGACACTTCCGGGCACCGATCCCGGCGGCTATAATTTTCTTCCCGGCACGACCGCGTGAGCGTCGCAACCAGCGGCATCATCGCGGGCCGGCTGTCCGAGGTCAGGGGAGGCGCCTCCTGACAACAGAGGGGTTCCATGGAATCCGCAGGTGAACTGGTCTATCTGGTCGACGACGACGAACGGGTGCGAGACGCACTCGCTGCGTTGCTGCGCGCGAACGGACGAACCGTCCACACGTTCGACTCCGGCAGAGCGTTTCTCGACACACCGCGTCAACAAGCCGTGGCATGTCTGATCCTCGATATGCGAATGCCAGACTTGAACGGCCTCGAAGTCCAGAAGCTCATCAACGCGGACGCTCATATCCCCGTCATTTTCATCACGGGGCGAGGCGACGTGCCATCCACGGTCCTGGCCATGAAGGGCGGCGCGGTCGACTTCCTCACCAAGCCCATCGACGAAGACGCGTTGCTCAACGCGGTCGATGCGGCACTCGCCAAAGCCCATGTTCTTCGCGCGGAGGCGGCCGATACCGCGGCGCTCCACGCGCTCTATCAATCGCTGACACCGCGTGAGCAGGAACTCTTGCCGTTACTCGTCAGCGGTTTGCTCAACAAGCAGGCGGCGGCCGTGCTTGGCATCACCGAATACACGGTCCAGGTACATCGCGGCCACATCATGAGAAAAATGCAGGCAGATTCGTTCGCCACGCTGGTCAGGCAGGCAGGCAAGCTGCAGCTCGAAACATCGTCGACACGATAGTCCAAAGCCTGGCGGCAGCGCCAGTTCGTTGCTGGACTCCATGAGCCGGAAAAATAATGTGCGCGTCCGCGGTTCGAACCGTTGCCGTGATTGATGATGACCAACGCGTGCTGGTCGCGCTCGCCAACCTGCTCGCTTCTGGCGGGTATGGAACCCGGGTGTATCGATCCGCCGTGGATTTCTTTTCCGACGGCTACTCGGGTCTTTTGTGCGTTGTCACCGACCTGGGAATGCGGCCCATCGACGGTATTCAGGTGCTCGATAGAACAGTCCAGTCGGGCGCGGCCACGCCCGTCATCATCATCACGGGTAAACCGAGCGGGCACGCGGACGACTACTATCTGCAGAGAGGCGCCTTCGGTTTTTTCCGGAAACCTGTCGATGGCGACGCGCTGCTCGACCTGCTGGATAGCATCGAGTGAACGCGCCAGGGTTTAAGTAAGCCGTTGGGAAACACAGTCTGCCGCGCGATTTACATCATTCTTCATTGCGGCGACACTACATATTCATGTAATGCGCGCGGCTTCATCGCCGCGTTATTGTTGCGAATTCGACGCTTTGCCGGGGGGCTGCACGCCTTGAAACGACACGTTCCATTCGCCAATGACTCACACGCAAAGCGTGCAAGCGGGGCAGCGGCGATCGCCACGGTTCTCGTTTCAGGATGCGCGGCTTCGCCATCCATCAGCGTGCTCGGCGCGTACTTTCCGGACTGGCTGTTCTGTCTCGTCGCGGGCGTCGCGCTCACGGTCGTCATCCATCTGATTGTCAAACGCCTGCGGGCCGAGCGTCTGTTGTGGCCTGCGGCAGTGGTGTATCCCACGCTCGTTACTTTCCTTTCACTTGCGGTCTGGTTGCTGCTGTTCCAACATTGATCTTCAGGTAATGCCATGGCGACAACTGCCAACCGGACAAAGAAGCGCGCATGGCCGGCCATCATCCTGGTCGTGCTGACGCTGCTATTGGCGGTCTTCGTGATCCGCCAGCTGGAACGCGCGCCTCGCACCGACGACGCTTATGTCTACGCCGATACGATCGACGTCGTCCCCGAGGTGAACGGCCGTATCGTCGAATTGCCCGTGCACGACAACCAGGCGGTGAAGCAGGGCGATCTGCTGTTCCGCATCGATCCGCGTCCCTATGAGGATGCGCTGACGCGGGGCAAGGCGTCGCTCGTGGCGCTCGACAGGCAGATCGAATTGACCCAGCGCACGGTCAACGCGCAGCAGTACAACGCGGAGTCGGTGCGCGCGGCCGTCGAGCGAGCACGTGCCGCCGCCGCTCAGGCGTCCGATACGCTGCACCGCATGGAGCCGCTGTTGTCGCACGGTTATGTGTCGGCGGAGGACGTCGACCGTGCGCGCACCGCGCAACGCGCCACGCAGGCCGAACTCAGCGCCGCGCAACTGCAGGCACAGCAGGCGGCAGCGGCCGTGAGCGGCGTCGATGCGCTGGTCGCGCAACGTGCCGTTGTCACGGCGGAGATCTCGCTTGCTGAATTGAACCTCGAGTATGCGACGGTGCGAGCGCCGTTCGACGGACGCATCGTGTCGTTGAAGACGGCGACCGGCCAGTTTGCAACCGCGCTCAAACCTGTCTTCACGTTGATCGATACGCGCCACTGGTACGTGGTCGCGAACTTTCGCGAGACGGAACTCAAGGGCATCAGGACGGGGACGCCCGCGACGGTCTATCTGATGAGCGATACGGGCCAGCACTTCCGCGGCAGCGTCGATTCGATCAGTTACGGCATCGCGTCCGACGAAGCCGGACTCGCATTGCCCGGCGGATTGCCGCGCATTCAACGCACGCTTAACTGGGTCCACGTGTCACAGCGGTTCCCCGTCAAGATCCGTGTGGAGAATCCGAACCCCGAGCTGTTTCGCGTCGGCACGTCGGCGGTGGCGGTGCTGCAACCGGGTAACGACGGCGAAGGCCATTGAGAAGCGCCCATGGCCGCCGCCGACTACTTGCCCCCGATGCCCGTTCTGCTGCGCGATGCAGGCGATTTCCTGTCGCGCGAGCTAGCGCCTTTTCCCGGGCGGCTCAACGTGATGTTGCGCTGCATGCTGACCAGCGCAATCGTGATCGTCGCTTCGATGGCGCTCGAAGTGCCGGAGCTGCCGCTGTCCCTGCTGGTGGTGTTTTACGTCACGCAGGCGAACGTGGTGGTGACGCGGCTGGTCGGCATCATGTTCATGCTCGGATCGACGCTCGCCATTGGTTTGTCGATCCTGCTGCTGAAATTCACGTTCGATTATCCGTTGCTGCGCATCGTCGTCGCGAGCGTGGTGTTTTTCGGCAGCGTGTATTTGCTGCGCGTGCTGAAGATCGGCGTGGTGTTTTTCATCGTCGCCATCGTCGTGATCTATGTGCAGAGCTTCGTGGATCAGACCGATCAGGCCGACCTGCTGATTCGCGCGGTGTTGTGGGTATGGGTCGCCGTCAACTACCCGATCGCGCTGGCGCTCGTGGTCAATACGCTGCTGCTGCCCGCCGAGCCGCAGTTGCAACTCAAGGCCGAGATCCATCGGCAACTCGCGGCGCTGGACATGCGTCTGACGCAACTGATCGACGACACCGCGAACGTCACGCCGATCACGCTGCCCGCCGTTCAACGAGGCGCGCTGACCTTGCAAAAGCTGCTGCGGTTCGCGACGATGCGAGACGCACATTTTCGCGAGCATCAGGCGTCGCAGCTTGCGTGCATCGCGACCGTATCGCGACTCTATCGCGGCGCGAGCGAGTTGCCCGATACATGGCCGGCGCCGTCGCCGGCGCGGCGTGCGATGTTGTCCGAATTGCGGGCGAACGTCAGGGCGCTCGACGAGGCGGTGATGTCGGGCGAACCCTATCGTCACGTAAGCACCGCGACACCCGAAGAACACCATGCAGCCGACGCGATTCCCGCCGCAGGCGAGTTGCAGCGCGCACTGCATGCGTACGCGGATCTCATCGCGCGCGGTCCGGAAGCGGGCAAGCCGGCCGCAGCCGAGCCGATGGTGGCGCCCGATGCATGGACCAATCCCGCGTACCTGCGCTTTTCATTGAAGACGCTGCTCGCCGTGCTGGCCTGCTACGTGTTCTACAACGCGGTCGACTGGCAGGGCATCCACACGATCATGCTGACCTGCGTGATCGTCGCGCTGCCGAGCCTCGGCGCGTCGACGCAGCGCGCGCTGCTGCGGCTGACGGGGGCCGCCATCGGCAGTGCGCTGGCGCTGTTCATGGTGGTGTTCGTCATTCCACATCTCGACGATATCGTCGGCCTGCTGCTGATCACGCTGCCCGTTGCCGCGCTCGGGGCGTGGATATCGGCGGGATCGGAGCGGATCGGCTACGCGGGCATCCAGGTGATATTCACGTTCTCGCTTGCTGTTCTCGGGCAGTTCGGCCCGACCACGAATCTCACCGAAATCCGCGACCGGATGGTGGGCATTCTGCTGGGCGTCGGCGTGGCGACCTTTGTGCAGATGTCGTTCTGGCGGGAAGGCGAGGGCGACGTGTTGCGGCAGAGGCTCGCAGCCATGTTGCGCGCGATCGCCGCACAACTGCGCACGCCCAGCGCAGACGCAGGGGACGAGTTGCCGTACGCGCAGCGCCAGTTGCAGGCATGGGCGGTATTGGCCGATTGCGAGGCGACGCTCGCACGTGTCGCACTCGAGCCGGGCTGGCAGGAAGCCGAGCATGCGCAATGGACACTGCGCGCGCAAATCGTGCTCGCGCAGGGACGCGAGATCATGCTGGCGGGCGATGCGCTGCGCAGTGCGCTGGTGTCGCAAGCGGGTGCTGCGAATCCGCAAACGCTCGCAGCCGTGCGCTCGACGCAGGAGCAGGCCTCTGCCGGACTCAACCAGTACGCGGACGCGCTTGCGGCCAGCCCGCCCGACGCCCGCGCGCCGCGACGCAGCGAGGTCGCTGCACAAGCCGTCGAAGCAGCCGACAGGCCGCTCGTCGCCGCAGCGGACGAGCTGTCGCGGCAAGTCGCGGGCTTGCCGGACTGGCGCGCCGAAGTACAGGACGAGGCGTCCATCGCGGCGCCTTCATCACGGCCCATATGAACATGAATCAGCGAACGGCTTTGCGTGATGGGCGGTGGCGTCGACGCGCGGTATGCGTGGCGTGGCTATCGTTCGCGTTGTCGGGATGCGCGCTGATCCACCACGACACCACGCCCTATACGGAGATTGCCCCAGAACAGATCAATCTCGCGGACGACATCCATCTCGCGCGCGATGGCTGGCCCGCCGCGCGCTGGTGGACACGCTATGGCGATGCGCAGCTCGACGCGCTGATCGATCAGGCGCTCGCCAACGCACCGACGATGGTGATTGCGCGCACGCGCGTCGCGCAGGCCCGATCGGATGTCGAGCTGGTCAGCGCGGGGACGGGCTTGCAGGTGGTCGCGCTGGCGTTGCTGGATCGCGAGCATGTCTCCGCAAATGGCTTTCTCGGTCCGTTTGCACAGAATGAACCGGCGTTGGGGCTGACGGGTCCGTGGTACACCGAAGGCGTCGTCGGGCTGGGCGCAAGCCTGAATGTCGACCTCTGGGGCAAGCAACGCGCGCAGGTCGCCGCGTCGCTCGGCGTGAGCAATGCGCGGCTCGCGGAGACATCAGCCGTCGAACTCGAAATCTCGGCGGATGTCGCGCAGCTTTACTACGGCATTCAAACGACGTATCAGCTCATCGATCTGCTCAACGAACTGCACGAAACAGCCGAGTTCGCAGTGCAGGCGCACGAAGCGCGCGCCGCGCGCGGCCTCGAAGCGCGCACCTTGCTCGAAGAGGCGCGGGCGCAGCAACTGGCCGTCGAACGGCAGATCGTGTCGGCGCAAGCGCAGATCAAGCAGTTTCGCGAATCGATGCGGGCGCTGGTCGGCGCGGGCCCCGACGGGCTGCCCGCCATCGAGCCCGTCGCGCTGCCGCGCTCGCAGGCGGCGTTGCCGCCGGCGCTTTCGTATGAACTGCTGGCCCGGCGCCCCGATCTGCAGGCGATGCGCTGGTATGTCGAGTCGTCGTTCGACCGGATCGATGCGGCGAAGGCGGCGTTCTATCCGAGCTTCGACATCAAGGCATTCTTCGGCGTCAATGCCTTGCACCTCGCCGACCTGTTCACGCATGCGAGCCAGCAGATCAATCTGATTCCGGGCCTGTATCTGCCGATCTTCGACGGCGGCCGGCTCAACGCGAACCTTGGCGGCGCGCGCGAGGGCAGCAACCTGTTGATCGAGCAGTACAACCAGGCCGTGCTCAACGCGGTGCGCGACGTCGCGCAGACGGGCAACCGTCTGCAGGCGCTCGATGCGCAGACGGAGTTGCAGAAGCAGCGGATCGAATCGATTGCGTTTGCGAGGGACAGCGTCGAAGCGCACTATCAACGCGGACTGACGAGCCGGCTCGCGGCGCTCGAGGCGCGCCAGCCGGTGATCGCGGAACAGGTTGCGCTGCTGGAACTCAGGGGGCAGACGCTCAGTCAGGAGATCGCCTTGACGAAGGCGCTCGGCGGCGGCTATCGCGCTGCGGCGCCCGTCGAACTGAAGCCGCGCTAGGTTGCGCGAGGTGGTCCTTCAAAATGCAAACGGCTATCTTGCAGACCGCATCAGCTGGGCATGCGCGACGAGCATGGGAATCAGATAAGCCGGCTGTGCCGGTCTTAACAGACGGTAGCCGCGTCCGGGCACAGATTCGAGCAGCCCGCGATGTTCGCCCATCATCTTGCGGATCATGCAGATGTGCACACGAAGATTGTTATCGGCGACGACCGTGTGCGGCCAGACCCTGGTCCGTGAGTTTCTCCTTCGTCACCAGCGCGCCATTGGCTTCGATGAGTACGAGCAGTACATCCATCGCTCTGCAGCCAAGTTCGACAGGCGCACCGTCGACGAACACTTCTCGACGGTCCGGGAACACAGTCAGGTTTTCGATGCGAATCATGGTGTTGCATATCCGAATGGTTGAGACTTGCGCGGCTCATCGGCGGCATGTGCGTGCGCGGGCGATCAGATTGATGTGTGCCCGCGCGGTCCCCGGTTGTCCCTGTGTCGCTTCCAGACTCGTAAAGGATTCGCCAGGTTCGAAGCGTAAGGCTACCGATAATAGGCGGCAGTCCGAAGGACGCCTATTACATGAATCTGGAATCAGCCGGGCCTGGAGAGCAAGGGAACAGAAGGGGATCGTGTATGGTCAGCGCGGTCGCAGACCGGCTCGTTGAGCCGCAATCTGAATGCCGTAAACCGTGGAGCCCGTTATCACGCCCGTCATCAGCACGCCGAGCAAACCGAGTAAAACCGCGATGATCCGACCCGGCACGGTGGTCGGCACCACGTCGCCGTAGCCGATGGTCAGCGCAGTGACCGCGCAAAAATAAAGCGTCTCGCCCAGCGACGAGTGGATGCGCGTAGCCATATTGACGGCGCCGCCGCCGTAGTACATTGCGATCGACAGCGCGAAGAAAAGCACGACCATGATGGCCAGAATACTGCGCAGGTGCCAGAGGACCTTTGCGACCTCGGCAACCGCGTCGCGCGGCGAGAGCTGGACGTGAAGATCGTCCTTGATCGGATTGTTCATGTTTCTTGAAACTGTCAGGTTAATGTGAGCGCGCTTCGTGAGAGCGCCAGAAAAAGATACCGCTCTTCGTGCGAAACAGGTTGGCGTTCACGAGAGCGCAGATGGCGGAAAGCCGCCGTCCATTATTTGAATGGCGGCAGCGTAACGACAAAGATTGCGCCGTAGTCGGGGTTATCGCTGACTGAAATATCGCCGCTGTGCACTTCGACGATCGAATGGCAGTCTGAAGTCTGTCTTTTAGGGCTGCGTTCCGATGGAAGTCAGCCCTTCAGGTGTGATCTTCGACGGGCGACCATCACTGTCAACAATTGTGTCGGCTCGCAGCGCCACGCATTGATGGTAGTTCGCAGTAGGTTGGCCTGCCATTACATGAAACTGGCGTCGCTCCGGATCTTCGAACGAGGCCTGGCGCTGGCGTAGACCTTTCTGTGGTCCAACAAGGCCGAGGTCCGGCGCACGATCTGTGGACGCGGGCGCTTCGCTTCAACTGCCACACGCCTTTTCCAATCACACGCATGGTGATCGGCGAACGCTTGCCGCCATCCCCCGTCGATTGCGCGCGTCTCCCCTATAAGGGGGATGGCGGGCCGCGTTGCGCCGGGAGACCATGGATGCACCGGATGCAGATCGAAGCGTGCCCCTGCGCCGGATGCGCGCCCTTCGATCCCCGCCGGGCGGCTGACTGAGGCTTCGCCGGGAACGGCTCGTTTCGCGCCACGTGATACGCCGCATCGAACCGCATCCAGGGTATCAGGCGAAACCGTCGGGTGCGAAGCCGTAGATGCCGATGTCCCGGCGCTGTCTGTTAGTCGAAATCGTGCGCCCGTTACCGATAGACAAACCGCCGTGCTAGCCAAAGTACCCAAAATCAGCAATCCCTTGCGAGAAAAGACCGCCTCCCTTGCTGCCGATCTGAACGATGTCGTCGAGCGCACGCTCGCGATACTGACACCGCTCGACGGCTATCGGCTGCTGCCGCCAGCCGCCAAAGAGGATGTGCACGAATCCGTCGCGCTGTCAGCCAAAGTGTGGTTCGAGACGCTGTTGTCGGGCGAACCTCCGTCCGCGCAGCATATGAACGTGTTTCGGGAAATCAGCCAGAGAGGTGACGCTCAACGCGTACCGCTGCAGAGTCTGCTTCAGGCGTTGCGCCTCGGGTTGCGGGAAATCTGGAGCACCTACGTCGCGCTGGGAGAGTTGGACGAGCATATCGGCAAAGAACTTCTGGTCGACGTCTCGCTGTATCTCTTCGATTACTTCGATCTCGTCGCGCAGATCATCGTCCATGCCTATCTGGCCGAGCAGTATCGGCAGCCGGGATGGACGGAACTGGCCGTCGCAATCGAGGAGGGCGCGCGCCAATCCGACACCGTGCGGCACCATCTGGTCGCGCTGCTCGGGCAGTTGTCGGACGAGCCGCATCTGTTGTCGAGGCTCGAGCCCGGCCACACGCGAGAGCAACGCAGCGCGGAAGCGGCCAGTGCGCAAGTGATGAAGTTCTTTGGCATCGACGTCGATATCGATGACAGCGCCGAGGTCGCGAAGGCTTTGCGCGACGCGCAGGAAAAGCTTGCGCAGGCGTCGGGGCTCGCGGCTGTCGCAGAACTGTCCGCCTCGATTGCCCACGAACTCAACCAGCCCCTGCAGGCCGTCGTCGCGCATGGGCGCGCCTGCTTGCGGTGGCTTGCCGCCACACCACCCAGGATCGAGGAAGCCAGGCTTTCGGCCGAGCACATTGTCCGCGACGCGAATGCCGCAGCCGATGTGGTAAGCCGCATCCGGGCGCTCTTCAGGCATGCCGCCCCGCAAAAGGTGGATCTCGACATCAACAAGCTGATCCTTCAGGTATGCACGCTGATGGCCGACGATATCCAGCGCAACGCGATTTCGCTCGAGACGATACTGTACGAAGACGTGCCGAAGATCAGCGCCGACGCGGTGCAGATCCAGCAGGTGCTCGTGAACCTCGTGCGCAACGCAATCGAAGCGTTGGCGGCAACCGGGGAACGGCCGAAGCTGCTGATAGTCCGCTCACGTCGCGACGCGGATAGCGTGGTGATCGACGTGGAAGATCGCGGCACGGGGCAGATGGACTTCGAGAGAATCTTCGAGCCGTTCTTCACCACGAAGAAAACCGGGATGGGCATGGGCCTGGCGATCTGCCGGTCGATTGTCGAAGCACACGCTGGCCGGATCTGGGCGGTGCGCAATGTGTCGCGCGGCGTGACCTTCAGCTTTACCCTTCCGATAGCGCATTCGAACGCGACATCACGCTGACATCGTTGCCTGTGCGGCCCCGGTACGCGTGCTTCGTATGCGATCGTCCAGGCAGATTTCGGAGAAACGCGGGACACTGTGGGTCGTTTCACTGCGAGCCTGGACAATCCGCCGGGCGAGAGACCGATCTCCCCGACTGATTTGTTCCGATGAATCTTCCTTCGCTGCGCGACTGGATTTTTTCGCTAAAGACCTTTCTTGCAGGGATGCTCGCGCTTTACATCGCGTTCTGGTACGACCTTCCGAGGCCGTACTGGGCGTTGGCATCCGTCTATATCGTGTCGAACCCGTTCGTCGGCGCAACAAGGTCGAAGGCGCTGTATCGGGTGATCGGCACCGTGCTCGGCGCGCTCGCTTCCGTCGCCCTCGTGCCGCCTTTCGCGGAGACGCCTTATCTGCTGAGCGCATTGATCGCGTTGTGGACGGGCGTGTTCGTCTACATTTCGATCTCGACGCGAGCGGCACGCAGCTACGTTTTCCTGCTCGCCAGTTATTCGCTCTCCGTGATTGCGCTACCGGCGCTGTCGAACCCGCTGAGCATCTTCGATGTGGCCGTCGCGCGAACGGAAGAGATCACGCTGGGCATCGTTTGCGCGAGCATCGTCGGCAGCGTTGTTTTTCCGAGCCGGCTCGCGCCGACGCTGATCGAGCGAACCGATTCGTGGTTCCGCGACGCCACGCTTTACGCGAAAGAGTCGCTGGCGGGCCGGGCCGTGGGAGCGCTCGTTTCGGGAAGCCGCCAGAAGATGGCGACGAGTGTGCGCGGCTTCGAATTTCTGTTGAGCCAGCTGGCCTACGACCACGTCAGCCCGGCAATTCTCGCGCGCAGCGAAGAACTGCAAGGCCGGATGCAACTGATACTGCCCATCACCTCGGCACTCGCCGACATCATCGCGGCCGCCCAGAAATCGGAGCCCGGCGTGCCTGCTGGCCTGAACGAACTGCTGCGCGATACCTGCCGCTGGATGGAGGCGTCGCTTGGCGAAGACCCCGAGCGCGGTGCGCCGCTATTGCGCACGCGCATCGCGCAACTGGACCCGGCCCGGACCGAATTGACGACCCGGCAGGCGGCGTTGTTGTCCAGCGCGCTCTCGCGCTTGCGGCAAGTGGTGGATCTGTGGGCCGATTGCCGCAGCTTGCGCGACATGATCGTCCACGAAAAAGCGACCTGGCGACCACGGTTTCGTCATTGGCGGGTCGGCACGCGTCACGCTTTTCTCGATCGTGGTCTTGCGTTGTTCTCCGCGAGTTCGGCCGCGCTGGTCATCTTCGTATCTTCGGCCATCTGGATTGCTTCAGGCTGGCAGGACGGTGCGGCGGCTGTGTCGTTGGGCGCTATCGGTGTCTGCTTTTTCGCCGCGCTCGACGAGCCCGTGCCCATGATGTTGACGTTTCTGAAGTGCGCGACGACGGGCGTCGTCATTTCAGCGTTCTATCTGTTCGTCGTGTTGCCGAGTGGGCAGGACTTCGGGCTGCTGGTCATCTTCTTCTCCTTTCTGTTCGTGCCGCTCGGCTTGTTGATGCCACGTCCGAAATGGGCGTTGATATCGACGCTCGTGGCGTTGACGACGGCCACTTTTCTTGGCATCGACAGCGCCTATGACGCCAACATCCTGAGCTTCCTGAATGCCAATCTCGCGGGCCTGGCCGGTGTGATGTTCGCTTCGGTGATGACGGGTGTGATCCGCCCGTTCGGGACGGATGCGGCGACGGCACGGCTGACCCGGTCCAGCTGGCGGGACGTCGTGCTCAGCGCGTCGGCGTTGTCGATCGATCAGCAGCGCGATCTGAACGCGCGCATGCTCGACCGGCTCGTGCAGCTGATTCCGCGTGTGGCGCCGAGCGAGGACGACAGGCATCCTTCGACGGAAAGCCTGCGCGACATGCGCATTGCGCTCAACACACTCGACCTGCGCAGACTGTCCGGCAAGTTTTCCGGGGAGTTGCCGGTCGTGCTGAATCGCGTGCTGGATGATGTGCGATCGCACTATGAACGATGCCTCGAATCGGGCGAGCGGCAAGCCGTACCGTCGTCGCTCACAGTCGACGTCGATGCCGCCATAGCGCGGATTCTCGCAGGCTTTGCGGCCGATCCCGGCGCGCCTGGCTACAAGCTGCGCAAAGGTGCGCTGCATGCGCTCATCGGACTCAGGCTGTCGCTGTTTCCGGCCACGACATTTGCAGACGCGTCCTGATCGGCAAGCGGTCATTGCACCCGTGGTTGCCCCGGATGCGTCGGACGAAAACTCCTTAAGCAGAACGCTCCGCCAAATGTAAATTTTCTGGCAGTTGCCCGGATATTTTCCGGGCAACGTATGGGTGTGGCGCCGGGCGCCGAGTGCAGCGGATCAGATGGTACGTAGTCATCGTCTGATCCGCTGATATGTTTGGTTGTACGACATAATCAGAATAGTTGGAGACGAGGCATGATGAAGGTCAGGAGAATGCTGTCCAAAACCGCTCGGAGAAGCGGGATCGTGGCGGGCGTGATATCGACAGCGACGCTGTGTCCGGTTCCATCGAACTCACAATCCCTGGTGACGTTTTACGGCGTCGTCGATACGGGCGTTCGCTATACGACTCACGCGGACCCGCAGGGCAATTCGGCCGTTCGGCTCGCCAACGGCGGCGCGACGGAGAGTGTGTTCGGATTCAAAGGAACGGAAGATCTCGGCGGCGGCAACAAGGCGGTGTTCGAACTCGAAGATCGCTTTTTTCCGAACAGCGGGGTGATCGATCCGGCGTATCCGTTCTTCAATACGGCGTTCGTCGGCCTGCAATCCAGCACCTATGGCAAGCTGACGATGGGGCGGCAGATCAATCCCCTGTCTGATGCAGTGTTGAGCGCCTTCATCACCAATCCCTGGTTGCCGACCTTCTATCAGTTTCGCCCGGAAGTCATGATGGCGCAGGGCGTCTGGACCAGCAACATGGTCAAGTACGCGGCGCGCTGGCAATACCTGACGGCGGAAGTATCGTATGCATTTGGCGGCAATGCGGGTGCGTTCGGCTCGGGCAGTCAGATCGGCGCATCGCTGATTTTTCTGCCTGGCGCGCCGTTGCGCCTCGCTGCCGGCTACCTCGATTCGCGCGATGCCGTGAACTCGTCGGCGCACCTGAAATCGTGGACGGCGGGCGGTTCATATGCATTCGGCGGCACCACGGTGATGGCCGGCTGGGCCGTGAACAGGCAGGATGCGAACTTCGTCGGCAACTTCCCGAATGGTCCGTTCAGCGTGCCGGAATTGACAGCGCTCAAATTCAACACGTTCGCGGCGCGCAAGATGTTCTTCGGCGGCATCACGCAACTGGTAGGCGATTCCACGCATCTGTCGGCGAATGTGTGGCGCACGATCCAGACGGGAAAAACCCAGTCCGCCGACGGCAACACCACGCAGTTCCAGCTGGTCGCGGATTACAACCTGTCCAAACGCACGGATACCTATCTGGAAGCCGACTACTCGCTGTATCGCGGCGGCATGGTGGGCGCGCAGTTCCAGGGCATCAGCGCGTTGAGTTCGGCCTACGGTACGACGCAGCTGGGCATCATGGCCGGATTGCGACATACGTTCTAGGCCGCGTGAACCCGTGCAGGCGCGATCAATGGGATTCCTGAAAGGAGCAAAGCATCTCCTTCGAGATGATTTCGATCCGGCCATACCGGAGGACGATCGCGCCTTGCTCCGCCATCGCCTTGAGTTCCAGCGAGAGCGTTTGGCGCGTGATGCCGAGCATCATCGCCAGCGTGTCGTGGGAGACGGCGACGTCCGGGCGGCTCTGCGACAGCATGGTCACGTCGCCCGATGCGAGCAGCAGCAGGCGGCGGGCAATACGGGCACGCGTCGAATGCAGGGTCGCGTCTTCGACCATGCGGTAGAGCCAGTTCATATGGAGGGTCTGCAACTCCGCAATTGCGCGGAAGAAGGCCTGGTTCTGCATCAACGCGTCGAATGCCTGAGCCCTGACGACGAACAGAGTCGATCGTTCGAGCGCGACGACATCGCGCAGGCGCGGCTGCCGGCTGGTCATCGAAGTCTGGCCAAACCAGTTGCCCGCCTCGATCACGGCGAGGATCGCTTCCTTGCCGTCTTCGCGCAGCGTGCAGGCCTTCAGCTTGCCGCACTTGAGGCCGAAGAAGCCATTGGGCGCGTCGCCGCGCCGGAACAGGTATTCACCGGCATGCAGCGTAACGGGTTCGCAATGGCGCATCAGCGCCTCTTGCGCGGCATGAGGCAAGCCACTGAACCACAGGTTGGTCCGCATTGCGTCGGACGTGTCGGTCATGAGCGCCATGTGAATCGATCAACGCAATGCCCGCTACGCAGGCAAGCGTTCGCTCCCCGCAGTCGCGCCGCGCGAAGCCGCGCGCAGTTCGGCCAATAGCGCATCGCCCGTCCACGCGTGACGTGCATCGCTTTGCTCGGCTTCGTGCACGAGCTGGCAGAGGCGCGCGTTCACGGGTGCGCTGAGCCCGAGACGATGGGCGAGCTTCACGACTTCGCCGTTGATCCAGTCGACTTCCGTTGCGCGTCCCGCCGCGAGATCGTCGGACATGGACGAGCGCGCAAGCGGGTCGATGGTCAGCATTGCGCGTGCAACACGGACGAACCACGCATCGGGCAAGCCGAGAAAGCGCGGCATCCATGCGGGCGGAACGGGCGTCAGGCGGGCCGGGCGAATGCCGGCGCGCGCGAGCAACGTGAGCGTTTCTTCTTGCGCCATGCCCAGGCAGCGCCGATACGCGCGTTGCGAGAGTTCTTCTTTCAGCGGACGGTTCGACAGCGCGTTGACGGCGTTGTTGAGGTTGAGCAGCAGTTTCGCCCACTGTACGGGCAGCATGTCGGCGTGCTGTTGCAGCGGAAGTCCCGCCTTCTCGAAGTCGCTGGTGAACGGGTGCAATGCGGGCGCGCGCCTGATCTCCAGTTCGCCGCCCGATCCCTGATGATAAGCACCTGGCCCGCGTTCGATCACATTGAACGGCACCATCCCCGCCAGCACCGTCTGGTTCGGCAAGGCGGCGCGCAGGATGTCCGCGTTGCCGACGCCGTTCTGAAAGCTGACCACGACGGTTCCGGGGCGCAGCACGCCCGCCAGTTCGGCCGCAACCGTGGGCGTCGCCGCGGACTTGACGGTCACGAGCACCAGGTCCGCGGCGGCGGCCGTCGTGATGTCCGTCGATACGTCGATACGCTCGGCCGGCACCGACCAGCGGCGCTCGCCGAACTGCGACAGCGTCAGCCCATGCTCGCGCAACTGGCGGCCGACACGTTCGCGCGCAATGAAGGTGACGTCGCTGCCGCCGGCGAGCAGCCGTCCGCCGACGTAGCAACCAATGGAACCCGCGCCATAGATACAGATCTTCGCCATGCCTTTCTCGATCGAGCCGCTTTCCGATACTGCCGATGCGCTGGGCGGCAAGCACGGCTCATCACGTTTCTGCCGCCCGGTTCCCGCATCGGTGCTTTCAATTGCTATGCGTCACTCCGCATAGCCGGGATTCTTCCGGTCGAGCCGCCGCAGCAGTCCCGGCCACACGAGCTGTCCGGCGCTCGCGCCGCGCGTCGCGGCCGTCACCTGATTGCGGATGCCGTCGAGGATCGGCTGCGCGATCGGCAGGAGCTTGTCGCCGCCTGCCTGCGCGCGGACCTGGATCATGCAGGACGCCTCGAAGAAGTACATCGCGACGAACGCATCGGCAGGCGTCGCGCCGACCGTCAGCAGACCGTGATTGCGCAGCATCAGATAAGCGTTGCTGCCGAGATCGCGCACGAGCCGGGGCTTTTCTTCCTCGTTGAGCGCGATGCCCTCGTAGTCGTGATAGCCGAGCGACGCGAGCACCACCAGCGATTGCTGCGACAGCGGCAGCAAGCCCGCTTCCTGTGCCGACACCGCGACGCCGTTGACCGAATGCGTGTGCATCACGCACAGCGCGTCTTCGCGCGCCGCGTGCACGGCGCTGTGGATGTTGAAGCCGGCGGGATTCACGTCATACGGCGAATCGGAGACCTTGTGGCCGTGCAGATCGATCTTGACCAGCGACGACGCAGTGATCTCGTCGAACATCATCCCATACGGGTTGATGAGGAAATGATGCTCGGGGCCGGGCACGCGTGCCGAGATATGCGTGAACACGAGATCGTCCCAGCCGAACAGCGCGACCAGGCGGTAGGCCGCCGCAAGATTGACTCGTGCTTCCCACTCGGCGGGGGACACTGCGTGCTTCAGGCTGACATCGGGTGAGCTCACGGCGAGACTCCTTAATCAATGGTTCATATGTCTGAAAACAGCGCGTTCGGCTGCGCTGGCGGCCAATGCCGTGAACGCATGATGTCGGCAATCCCGCGTAAAATCTGTCGCATAGCCGACACGTCGAGAAGTACATGGATTCCAGGCTGCTTCACTATCGTCCTCAACTCGAATCGACGCCCTGGTTTCGTGGCCTGCCCGTCGAACTGCAGGACTATCTGATGAGCCACGCCACGCTGCTGCGGCTCGAAAAAGGGCAACTGCTGTACCGGTACGGCGATCCCTCTTACGGCCTGTATGCGGTGCTCGAAGGCGGGCTGTCCATCGGCACGGTCGGCATCGACGGCAAGGAATCCCTGCTCGCGGTGCTCGGCCCGACTGCATGGGTCGGCGAAATCTCGATGTTCGACGGCTTGCCGCGCCCGCACGATGCGATCGCCGTCAGCCGCGCGCTGTTCATGCATGTACCCGAAGCCGCACTGCAAAACCTGCTCGACGCCACACCGCGCTACTGGCGCGATTTTGCGCTCCTGATGGCACAGCGCCTGCGGCTGTCGTTCAAGAGCACCGAATCGCTGGCGCTGCAGCCTGCCGCGCAACGTATCGCCAGCCGCCTGCTGCTGATCGCCGAAGGCTATGACGGCCTGAACGCGGTGCAGAGCAAGATCCGGCTTTCGCAGGACAGCCTTGCATCGATGGTGTCACTGTCGCGGCAAACTACCAACCAGCTGCTCAAGAGCCTCGAAAGCCAGCAGATCATCAGCCTGAAATTCGGCGAAATTCAGATTATCGATATCGACCGGCTGCGAGCGGCCAGCGTCGGCGCGTCGAGACCGTAGGCTCTTCGTAAGTAATCAGGCCTTTTTCTACCGCTTTCCTGCATTCCCTCCAGACGCAGTGTGCCCCCGCGGCTGCCGTCTGGGACTCCCCTGTTCAGGGGATATTGCATCCCTCCGAACAAACCGATGATGGTCTCACTCGCGATGCACCGTGCGCGGCAGGCCTCGATGGACCTGTGCGCGCCCGACCCATCGCCGGACTTGTGAGGAGACAACGATGCAGGACGCCGGGCACGATTCGACGCCATCCCCCTACGCCTATCCGCTGCTGATCAAACAGTTGCTGCACACGACGTTTGTTCAGGCGCCGGACCAGGAAATCGTCTACCGCGACCAGTTGCGGATGACCTACACGACGCTGCGCGAGCGCATCGCGCGGCTGGCGAACGGCCTGCACGATCTGGGCGTGCGCTACGGCAAGACGGTCGCCGTGATGGACTGGGACAGCCATCGCTATCTGGAGTCGTACTTCGCGGTGCCGATGATGGGCGCCGTGCTCCAGACGGTGAACGTGCGGCTGTCGCAAGCGGAGATCGCGTACACGATCAACCACGCGGGCGCGGAAGTGCTGTTCGTCCATACCGACTTCCTGCCCGTGGTCGAAGCGATCAAGGATCAGCTCGAAACGGTCCGCGTATTCGTCTGGATCGACGAACCGGGCAGCGACGCATGCGAACACACCATCCCGTTCGCGACGGAGTACGAGGCGATGCTCGCCGCCAGCGCGACGCACTACGATTTTCCCGACTTCGACGAGAACACCCGCGCCACGACGTTCTACACGACGGGCACGACGGGCTTGCCGAAGGGCGTGTACTTCTCGCATCGCCAGCTGGTCCTGCACACCGTCACGCTGATGGCCGCGCTGGCGAGCCCCGTTGCGGGGCAGCGCTTTCATCGCGGCGACGTCTATATGCCGCTCACGCCGATGTTCCATGTGCACGCGTGGGGCATGCCGTATATCGCCACGTTGCTCGGCGTGAAGCAGGTGTATCCGGGCCGTTATGTGCCCGAGCGTCTCGTGCAACTGGTGCGCGACGAAGGCGTCACGTTCTCGCACTGCGTCAGCACGATCCTGCACATGCTGCTTTCGTGCGATGAAGCGAAGCATGTGGATCTCGGCAAATGGAAGGTCGTGATCGGCGGCGGCGCGCTGCCGCACGGACTCGCGCGCGCCGCGCTCGATCGCGGCATCGACGTGTTCGTGGGTTATGGCATGTCGGAGACGTGCCCGGTTCTGAGCCTGGCGCAACTCCCGCTGCACACGGAACCGCTCGGTCTCGACGAAGAAGTGCGGCTGCGCTGCAAGACGGGCTTTCCCGTGCCACTCGTCGATCTGCGCATCGTCAACGAACACATGGAAGACGTGCCGCGTGACGGCAACGCCTACGGCGAGATCGTCGTTCGCGCGCCGTGGCTCACGCAGGGCTATCTGAACAATCCGGAAGCGTCCGCGCAATTATGGGCGGGCGGCTATCTGCATACGCAGGACATCGCGAACATCGACACGACGGGCAACGTACAGATCACCGACCGCATCAAGGACGTCATCAAGTCGGGCGGCGAGTGGATTTCGTCGCTCGAAATCGAAAGCCTGATTTCGTTGCATCCGGGCGTCGCGGAAGTCGCGGTGATCGGCATCAAGGACGAGAAGTGGGGCGAGCGTCCCGTCGCGCTCGTGGTGCTCAGGCAGGACGCGCAGGTCAGCGAAGACGACGTCAAGCAACACGTGTTGGCGTTTAGCAAGACGGGGCAAATCTCGAAGTACGCCGTGCCGCAGATCGTCAGGTTCGTCGACGCGCTGCAGAAGACGAGCGTCGGCAAGACGAACAAGAAGTGGTTGCGCGAACAGTTCGCCTGACCGATCTCTCTCGAGGAGCAAGCACGATGAGCATCAAGGATTACAGCATCGCGACGATCGACAGTTGCGTGGGCCGCGAACTCGGCGTGTCCGACTGGGTCAGCGTCGATCAGGCGCGCATCGACGCCTTCGCCGCCTGCACGGGCGACAGGCAATGGATTCACGTCGATGTCGAGCGCGCAAAACGCGAGAGCCCGTTCGGCGGCACGATCGCGCACGGCTATCTGACGCTTTCGCTGCTGGCGGCGCTCGCGATCGAGATCGGTTTGATTCCTCCGGACGCATCGGCGGGCCTGAACTACGGGCTCGACAAGGTGCGCTTCATGACGCCCGTCAAGGCAGGCGCGCGGGTTCGTAGCCGCGTCACGCTGGTGTCGGCGGAAAGGAAGGAGGGCGGGCGAATCATCATCAAGACGATGAACGAACTGCAGATCGAAGGCGAGGAGAAACCGGCGCTGATCGCCGAGTCGCTGGCGATGCTGGTGGCGTGAGCGAAGCGACATGGATGGAGACAGGAGCAGAAGATGGCGGAGACTGAAATGAGCATCGCAACAAATACAACACAACGCACAACACAGCGCACCGCGCAAAGCGCCCAGCCGGACGATCTCGCGGCATCGGCTGCCGAGGGCATGCTGGGACCGAACCCGTTCGTCGGGCTGCGCCCGCGCGACATTCTGGCAACGGTGCAGCAGATCGGCACGCAGGCGCTGCGTCAGCCAACGCTCGTGCTCGAACAGGAAGCGGCGCTGGTGCGCGATCTGATGGCGGTGCTCGGCGGCAGCGCGGACAGCAAGCCGCCGCAAGGCGACAAGCGCTTCACCGATCCGGCATGGCAGGACAACGCGATGTACCGGATGACGATGCAGGGCTACGTTGCATGGCGCAGCGCGCTGACGGGATTCGTCGAGCGTTCCGCGCTCGACGCGAAAACGAAAGAGCGCGCGCAGTTCGTGCTGTCGCTCTTCACCGACGCCGTATCGCCGACCAACACGCTGCTCGGCAATCCGGCGGCGCTGAAGAAGGTGATCGATTCGGGCGGCGCGAGCCTGCTCGGCGGCGTGCGCAATCTCGTGACGGACATGCTGCAAAACCAGGGCATGCCCGCGCAGGTGGACAAGACGGCGTTCAAGGTGGGCGAGAATCTCGGCACGTCGCCGGGCGCGGTGGTGTTTCGCAATGAAGTGCTGGAGCTGATCCAGTATGCGCCCGCAACGGAGCATGTCTATGCGCGTCCGCAACTCATCGTGCCGCCGCAGATCAACAAGTTCTACGTGTTCGATCTGTCCGAAGGCAAGAGCATCGTCGACTATCTGGTGAAGAACGAATTCCAGACATTCGTCGTGAGCTGGCGCAATCCGACCGTGGAGCAAAGCCACTGGGATCTCGATACCTACGTTGCCGCGCTGCTCGAAGCGATCGCCGCGATCCGCGAGATCACCGGCAGCGACGACGTCAACCTGCACGGCGCATGCTCGGGGGCGATGACGATTGCGGCGCTGCTCGGCCACCTCGCGGCCCGCGGCGACAAGAGCGTGCACGCCGCGACGCTGATGGTCGCGGTGCTCGACAACACGGCGGACTCGCAACTGGGTCTGTTCGCCACGCCGGAAGCGATCGCGGCCGCGAAGCAGAACAGCATATCGAAAGGCGTGCTGGCCGGCGAGGAAATGGGCCGCGTGTTCGCATGGATGCGCCCCAACGATCTCGTCTGGAACTACTGGGTCAACAACTATCTGCTCGGCAAGGCGCCGCCCGCGTTCGACATCCTCTACTGGAACAACGACGCGACCCGCTTGCCCGCGCGCATGCATGGGCAACTGCTCGATATCTTCACGGGCAACCTGTTCAGCAAGCCGCACGCGTTGACCGTGCTCGGCACGCCGATCGACCTGTCCGACGTGAAGTGCGACAAGTACGTCGTAGCCGGGATGACCGATCACATCACGCCGTGGAAGGGCGTGTACAACACGGCGCGCATTTTCGGCGGCGAAACGCGCTTCGTGCTGAGTTCGGCCGGGCATATCCAGAGCCTGATCAATCCGCCGGGCAATCCGAAGGCGAAGTTCTTCCTCAATCCCACGTTGCCCACCGACGCCGATGCGTGGCTTGCCAATGCCCAGGCCGAGAAAGATTCGTGGTGGGACAACTGGCGCAAGTGGCTCGCGGAGCGTTCCGGCGAGCGGCGTACGGCACCCGTTTCAGTCGGCAGCGCGCGGCATCCCGCAGGCGCGAAGGCGCCGGGAATCTACGTGCTGGAAGCGTGACATTCAACTTTTCTTTAACGCAGTCTTTTTGGAGTATTGACGATGGAATCGACCGGCAAGAACAGCATTTTCACCGAGTACACGAAGCTCTTCGGTCAGTTCAAGCTGCCCGGCATCGACATGGGTGCGATGCTCGAATCGCGCCGCAAGGATATCGAGGCGATCGCGGAAGCCAACACGACCGCGCTGGCAGGTGTGCAGTCGCTGGCACAGAAGCAGTCGGACATCCTTCGCACGACGCTGGGCGAACTGCAGGCATTCGTCACGCGCTTGACACAGGGCGGACAATCCATCGCCAACACGGGCGATACGGTCAAGCAAACGCTGCATAAAGCGCTCGTCGATGTGCAGGACCTGGCGGACACAGCTTACCGCGCGCAGTCGGACAGCGTCGCGGTAGTCACGAAGCGCGTCGCCGAGCGTGTCGAAGAACTGAAGACGCTGCTCCAGCCGAAGAAGAAGTAACACACGGCGCAGCGTGCGGCACGCCGGCGCATCGGATGCGAGACCCGTATCGAGAAGGACGTTTGGGAGATAACAATGCACATAAGCCCTGAATCTGCCTGCAGCATGCAAATCCGGTCGATCGATCTGGATGGCCAGACCCTGCGTGTCGCAACCTGGCAGGGCAGCGACGCATCGCCGCCGCTGCTCATCTTCAACGGCATCGGCGCGAATCTCGAACTGGTGGAACCGTTCGTCGCCGCGCTCGACGATGTGAGCGTGATCATCTTCGACGTGCCGGGCGTCGGCGGTTCGCCAGCGCCGCTCGTGCCGTACCGCTTTTCGACGTTGTCGGTGCTAGCCGACAAGCTGCTGACGCGCCTGGGTCACGACGGCGAAGTGGACGTGCTCGGCGTGTCGTGGGGCGGTGCGCTCGCGCAGCAGTTCGCGCGCCTGTATCCGCGGCGTTGCCGCCGGTTGGTCCTTGCGGCCACGTCGCCGGGTGTGCTGATGGTGCCGGGAAAATTGTCGGTGCTGTCGAAGATGATCGGGCCGCGCCGTTATACCGATCCCGCGTACCTGCAGGAAGTCGGGGCGGACCTGTACGGTGGCGCGTACCGGCGCGACCCGTCGCTGCTCAAGGCGCACAGCCGGCACATACAGCCGCCGCGCGGACGCGGCTATCTGTATCAACTGCTCGCGGCATCGGGCTGGACGAGCCTGCCGTGGCTCGGCTCGTTGCGCCAGCCGACGCTCGTGATGCACGGCAGCGATGACCCCATCGTGCCGCTGACCAACGCCAGGATTCTCGCAGCGCGGATTCGCAATGCGACGCTTTACGTGATCGATGACGGTCACCTCTTTCTCATCTCGCGCGCGAATGACGTCGCGCCTGTCGTGCGCCGGTTTCTGCGGCAGGAGGCGGGTTGAGTTTCTTCGTGGGCGGCGGTGACGTCGCGCGGCCTGCAGCAGCCAGCGCACGCGAAGACGGCAGGCTGCGTGACCTGAATCGCATGCGGCGTACGGCGTCGGCGCTGCTCGTGCTGATGGGCGTCTTGCTGCTGGCGTGTGTCGTGTGGCAGGCCGATCATGCGTGGCTCGCGTGGCCGCGTGCGTTTGCCGAGGCAGGCATGGCGGGTGCGATCGCGGACTGGTATGCCGTCGCCGCGCTGTTTCGCCATCCGTTGGGTCTGCGACTGCCGCATACCGCGATCATTCCGCACAACCAGCCGCGCATTGCGGAAAGCCTCGGCAGCTTCGTCGAGGAGCATTTTCTGCAGCCGGAACTGATCATCGGCAGATTGAGCGGGCACAACGCGGCGCAGGCGCTCGCGCGCTGGCTGGCGCAGCCGGAGAACAGCCGTGGCGTCGCTGACGTGATCGCGGACTCGTTCGTGGGGCTGCTCGACGACATGGATGAAGCGGACGTCGCATGGTGGTTCGACCGCATCGTCGCGCCGCGGTTACGCACGCTCGATATCGCTCGCGTGGCAGGCGACGCGCTCGATGTGCTCACGCAAGGCGACCGGCATCGGCCGCTGCTGGATCATGGGCTCGTTGCGCTCGAAAAGTGGCTGACGTCGAACGCGGACCTGATCAAGGCCAAGTTCAGCGAGGCGTCGCGGTACACGCCCGCGCCGCTCGATGCGTACATCGTGCGCAAGTTCATCGAGGGCATTCTCGCGCTGCTGCATGAAGTCGCCGCAAGCCCGGACCATGCGCTGCGCCGTCAGTTCGACGAGGCTTTGCAGACGCTGATCGTGCAGTTGCGGACGTCGGCGGTGCATCGCCGCTTCGGCAGGTCGCTGCTGCGCGACTGCATTCGTCATTGTCGGCGTGCGGGCTACTATCGTGCGGTGCTCGAATGGCTGCGAAAACGCGTCATCGCCGATCTCGGCCGCGAGCAGTCGGCCGTGCGCGACACGCTGGCGCGTGGGCTGAAGTCGCTTGGCAAACGCATCGGCCGCGAGCCTTCGATTCAACGCAAGCTCAACGCGTGGTGGATCGCGTTGGCACATGAACTCGTGGTGCGCTATCGGCATCTGCTGTCCGCATTGATCACCGAGGTCGTCAAGAGCTGGAACGCGGACGAAGTCAGCCGCAAGATCGAAGTGCAGATCGGCCGCGACCTGCAATATGTGCGGATCAACGGCACGTTCGTCGGCGGGATGGTCGGCGTGCTGATTCACGCCGTCGCGCTAGCCGCGTGACGGGATGCGTGCGTCGGTATCAGCCCGCCGCAACCAGTCCCAGTGCCTGCGCGCGCGCAACGGCCTGCGCCCGTTTGTCGACGTTCAGCTTCACGAAGATATTCTTCACATACGTCTTGACCGTCTCGGGCGAGATGCCGAGCGTGCGTGCAATCTCCTTGTTCGACTGCCCCTGGGCAATCAGCTCGACGATGCTGCGTTCCCTTGCGCTCAACAGTTCGCGCGCGGCGTCGCCGGTGGATTTGGCGCCGGGCTCGTGCAGCGCGCGCCAGCCATCCAGCAGACGGTCGATATACGCGACGGTCTCCTTCGTCGTCGACGTCGAGCGTGTGTCGTCGCGCACGGCTTGCAGCAGCGGGCCGATTGCCGCGCCCTGGTCGATGATCGAGCGGTAGATGTCGTGACTGGTATTCAGCACATCGCGAAAGATCTCGACGGCGCGGGCCCGGTCGTTTGCGCGCAGCCACACGAGCGCGAGCACGGTGCGCAAGCGCAGCGCGAGATAGTCGTTGTGCCGGCTTTCGACGCTGCGCAATGCGGCCGTGATCGATTCGACGGCTTCGTGGGTCCGCTGCTGTTCCATGGCGAGCGACCCCACGGCGATCGCGCGGAAGGTGTCGATCTCCGGCGAGGCCGGTTTCGAAGCGGCGGCGCGCGCTTGCGCCAGTTGATCCAGTTGCACGACACAGGCGGCGGCTTCCGTGATCCGGCCTTCCCTCAGATAAAGCCGCGCGCGCTCCACGTGAACGCCCGCGATCATCCGGTCCCAGCGGCGCATATAACCGAGTGCCTGGGCATGATCGAGCAGCGCGTAGGCGTGCTCGAAGTTCGCACGCGAAATGGCGATCCGCACGAGCACCCGATACGCAAAAAACGTGCTGTCGAGCAGAACGGCCAGGTCGATCACAGGCATCAGTTCGACGAGCAGTGCTTCGGCTTCGTCGAACCGCCCCTGTTCGTACCAGATCTGCGCGATCATCGGCGCGCACAGTGCGGACGCAATGGACTTCGGGCCCGAATGACGCTCGGCGAGGCGGATCGATTCGGTGAAGTAGCGTTCCGCGAGCACGAAGTGCATCTGCTGCATCTCGGCGTGACCGAGCAGGCAGAGCCGGTAGACGGACGCGAACACGTTGCGCTGGTCTTCCTCGATCGAGTAGGGAATCCACGGCGTCGCGTACAGCGCGCCGAGGTTGCCTGCTTTCCAGTGCCCGAAGCGCACCACGTTCGAGGCGACGTTGGTGGTCCAGCTATCGGTGGACGGATGTTCGAGACAGGTTTGCGCGATCGCGAGCGCGCGCGGCGCATCGTCCTGCAAGCCGGCGATCACCGAGCGGATGGCCTGGCATTCCCAGCGGATTTTGTCGGCGGCAGCATCGGTGCCTGCGCCGGCGTCGCGCCCGATGTCGTCGAGCATCGCCAGCGCTTCGTCGAAACGCAATGCGAGCGCCATGCCCCAGGCGATGGCGAGCGTGATCCCGACTTGCCCGCGCATCAGATGGGCCGGGAACTGCCGTTGCCAGCCGAGCAGGGTGAGCAGATCGCCTTTCGTGACGAGCGTCATCGCGCAATGGCCCATCAGCGAGACCGCGTGTTCCGTGTCGCCCGCGGCGATCGCATGCCTGACTGCGTCCGTCCATTGCTGTTGTCCGGCGTACCACTGGCATGCGCGCCGGTGCAGGCCGGCGACTTCATCGCTGTGCTGGGTGTCGAGCCGCCGCCGCAGATATTCGCCCATCAGATGGTGATAGCGAAACCAGTGTCCTTCGAGGTCGAGCGGTTCGAGCAATAGCTGGCGCGTCGAGATCGTTTCCAGCATGTCCTGCCCGGCGTCCATGCCCGTGACGGCATCGCAGAGCGGCGCGCACAGGCGATCGAGTATCGACGTGCGGAGCATGAACGCGACCATCTCCGGCGGCAGGCGCCTGAGGATGTCTTCGAGGTACGCGGCGAACGGCCTTGATGCGCCGGATGGCGGGCTTGCGTCCGGAAGGATTTTGCCGTCGTCACGCGAGAGTACCGATGCGGAAATGCGCAGCGCGGCGGCCCAGCCTTCCGTATGGGCGAAAAGCGACGTGATGCCGGCCGCGTACCGCCCGCCTGGATATTCGCGTTCGACGAAGCTGCGGGTCTCGTCGATGTTGAAGCGCAGCGCGGCGGCGTCGATTTCCAGCAATTCGTTGTTCGCGCGCAGCTGCGCGAGCGGCAGCGGTGGTTCGGTGCGCGTGCAGAGCACGACATGCGTATTCGACGGGATGTTCGCGATGAAGTACGCCATCGCATCGTGAATCGCAGGCAGGCTGATCAGGTGATAGTCGTCGATGAACAGATAGATTTCGTCGTCGACTTCGACCAGTTCGTTGATCAGCGTGGACCCGATCAACTGGGCGGGCATCAGCGATGCCTCGGTCGTCAGGCTGATCGCGGACGCACCGACATTCGGACACGCGTTGTTGAGGGCTTGCGCCAGGTGATGGAAGAAGCGCGCGGGTTCGTCGTCGTCGCTATCCAGAGAAAGCCACGCGACGACGGCGCCGCTTGCCGTAAGCCGATGGAGCCACGCGAGTGCCAGCGATGTCTTGCCGAACCCCGCAGGCGCCTTGATGACCGTGAGCCGCCTGCTTTCGGCCTTGTCAGCCAGCGCGACCAGCCGTGGCCGGTCGATCAGGCCGGCGGGCAGGCGCGGCGGACATACCTTCGTGGCGAGGAAGAGGGGCGGGCTCGCGGTCGGCACCGCTTCTGCGACGTGCATCGGCTGCTCCTGGCGTTCGGATTGACCCTGGATGCCATACCCTGTCCATGCGATCGCGCTGCCGATAAGGCATATTGCGCCGCGTCACGACGGGGACACGATGCGTTCCAGCGTATCGATCGATGTCACTCACGAATGATACGCTCAACCGGTCCGCGGACGGACGGCTCCGCGGTGGGGAACGCGTGTCCGCACGGCCGATGCCTGCAGCAGCCGGATCACGCGCCGATCGCGTGCCGGATAGCCTCCGCCAGTTCTGCAGCCTGGAACTTGGCCACATAGCCGTTGGCGCCCGCGTTTCGCACGTGAGCTTCATTGGCCGCGCCCGTAAGCGACGAATGGATCACGACGGGGATATCCCGCGTGCGTTCGTCCGCCCTGATACGCCGCGTGAGCGTGAAGCCGTCGACTTCGGGCATCTCCAGGTCGGTGAGCACCATCGATACGGCATCGCGCAAGCGCGTTTTGTTCCGCTTCGCTTCATCGGCCAGCTTGACGAGCATCTGCCACGCTTCCTCGCCCGTCTTGGCCATCATGCATTCGGCGCCGATGTCGCCGAGCGCCTGCTGAATCATGGTGCGCGCGAGACCCGAGTCGTCTGCGGCAAGAATCCGGGTGCCCGGCGGCACCTGAAACGTCGCCGCTTCCGGCGCCACAGCTTCCGGCTGATGGGCAGGAAGCACGTCGCGCAAGACCTGCTCGACGTCGACCACTTGCGCCAGTCGCGAGTCCCCCGTGTTGCCGTCGATTCTCGCGATGCTGGTGACGAGCGCCGACCCGGCCGCGCCTTCCGCCGGAAGCACCTGATTCCAGTCCAGCCGCACGATGTCGTCCACATCCTGCACGGCGAAGCCCTGCGTCGTGCGGGCGAACTCGGTGACGAGCAGGATGTTCAGGCCACGCGTCGGTTCGCAGCCCATCAGTTGCGGCAGGTCCACCACCGGGATGATCTGGCCGCGAATGTTGACCGCGCCCATCACACAGCGGGACGCGCCGACGATGGGCGTGATGGTCGGCATCGTGAGAATTTCGCGGACCTTGAACACGTTGATGCCGTACAGCTCGTGCGCGCTGTCGCCCGGCACGGGGCCGAGCCTGAAAAGGAGCAGTTCGAACTGGTTTGAACTGGTCAGGGTCGTGCGCGCTTCATTCGATTGATGGTCCATCACTTGGCTCTGTGGTTTCACGGGGCGCAAAGCATGCGTATTCCATGCGTTTCCCGGTCACTTGTATATCGGCGGGGGCGCGGAAAACATGAACGCCCGCCACGTGCCGCCTGGTTGGCGAGGAACGCAATCTGACCTGATGCGGCTACGTAAGCTATTGATTGTTCGGGGAAACGTGCTGGTTGCCGGGTTTCTGTGCAAACCGCTTCGAACAGGGCGCCAGGGTTTGCGATATCGACGGATCCCGTCATCGCGATCGGCGATGGTGCCCTTCCAAAAGACCACGTCCAAGCCAATTCGCTTGATGCATGATGCTTCCACATCAGAATCAATTGCGAAACCGCATGGCCGCGTTTGCCGCGGCCAATAAATTGATGGAGCGAGACAAAGCGATGCAACTCGACCAGGCGATGGGTGGTCCGCGTACTCTTTACGACAAGCTCTGGGACGCTCACAGGGTGATGTCGCGTGACGATGGACAGGACTTGCTGTTCATCGACCGGCATTTCGTTCACGACGTCACCGCACAATCGTTCGACATGTTGCGTGAACGCGGACTCAAACCGCGCTCGCCGCAACGTATCTTCGGCACGGTCGACCACTACGTTTCCAGCACGGCGAATGACATGGCGTCCGTGGCAGACCCCGAGCGGCGCGCCATGATCTCGGCGCTGCAACGTGATGCCGCCGAGTCGCGCATCACGCTGTTCGACATGGACGACGCGCGGCGCGGCATCGTCCACGTGGTCGGACCTGAACAGGGCTTGAGTCTGCCGGGCATGACCGTCGTCTGCGCCGACAGCCACACGTCGACGCACGGCGCGCTAGGCGCGCTGGCGTTCGGTATCGGCGCGACAGAGGTGGCGCACGTGCTCGCTACGCAATGCCT
Organism: Paraburkholderia largidicola; assembly: GCF_013426895.1. Lineage (NCBI taxonomy): Bacteria > Pseudomonadati > Pseudomonadota > Betaproteobacteria > Burkholderiales > Burkholderiaceae > Paraburkholderia > Paraburkholderia largidicola. The sequence goes on from NZ_AP023176.1 coordinate 819,160, forward strand.
GTGGCAGCGCAAGTCGAGCAACATGCGCGTCGTTCTCGACGGCACGCCGGGTCAGGGCGTAAGCGCCAAAGACCTTGTTCTGGCCGTGATCGCACGGATCGGCGTGGCGGGCGCGGTGGGCCACGTGATCGAATACACAGGCTCGGCGATCAGCGGTTTATCGATGGAAGGCCGGCTCACGTTGTGCAACATGACCATCGAGGCGGGCGGCCGCGCCGGCATGATCGCCCCCGACGAAACCACCTTCGCCTATCTCTCTGGCCGCCCCTATGCGCCTGCAGGCGAGCAGTGGGAGCGGGCGGTGGCGCACTGGCGCACCTTGTTCTCCGACGCGGGCGCGCGGTTTGACCGCGAGGTGCATATCGACGTGACCGACATCGCCCCCATGGTGACCTGGGGTACCACGCCCGGATACGCGTGTGCGATCGACTCTCGCGTGCCCGATCCTGCGGAGGAGGCCGACCCCGATCTCCGCGCGGCGATGTCGCGGGCACTCGACTACATGGGACTGGTCCCTCGCGAGGCGCTGGAAGGCGTAGCGATCGACAGGGTGTTCATCGGCTCGTGCACCAACGGACGTATCGAGGACCTGCGCAATGCCGCCGAGGTCGCACGCGGTCGCCGCGTGGCACCGGGCGTCGAGGCGTGGGTGGTGCCGGGATCGCACCAGGTGCGCGCACAGGCCGAGGCCGAAGGGCTGGACCGCGTGTTCAGGGAGGCCGGTTTTGAGTGGCGCTTCCCAGGCTGCTCCATGTGCCTTGCCACCAACGGCGATATCGCGGCGCCCGGACAGCGCTGTGCCTCTACCTCGAACCGTAATTTCGTGGGCCGCCAGGGGCCCGGCGTGCGCACACACTTGATGAGCCCGTCCATGGCCGCCGCGGCTGCGGTGACGGGGCGTCTGACCGATGTCCGCCGCCTGCTTGGAGCCTGAACATGGAGAGCTTGACATACCTCGACGCCGTGGCCGTGCCGATCGCTGCCATCAACTGCGATACCGACCAGATACTGCCGGCGCGTTTCCTCCAGAAACCGCGTTCCGACGATTTCGGCAAATTTCTGTTCAGTGCACTGCGCTTTGGTCACGACGGCGCGGAACAGCCGGATTTCGTTCTCAACAAGGCGCCTTACCGCGAGTCGCGCATCGTCGTGGCGAATCACAACTTCGGTTGCGGCTCGTCACGCGAGCACGCGGTCTGGGCCTTGTACGACTACGGTATCCGTGCTGCGATCGCGCCGAGCTTCGGCGACATCTTTTTCATCAACTGCCTGAAAAACGGCCTGCTGCCCATCGTGTTGCCCGAGGCCGTGGTGTTGCCGCTGCTGGACACGCTGTCGGCCAGCCCGGGCAGCCGCATCGCGATCGACTTGCCCGCTCAGACTGCGACGCTGCCTGACGGCTCGGCCCATGCCTTCGAGATGGAACCCTTCGCGAAAGCGTGTCTGCTGCGCGGCATGGACGAGATCGATTACACGCTGTCGCATCAGGACGGCATCGATGCATACGAGCGCAGCCATGCGCAACCCTATTGAAGACGCACTCTCGAGGACGACAACCAAGGAGAAGTTCAGATGAAGATTGCAGTCATGCCCGGTGACGGTATCGGCACAGAAGTGGTAGCGCAGGCTCTGAAGGTGCTGCGGATCGTAGCGCCTCATGCGGAGACCCAGGAGGCGCCGATCGGCGAGGCGGGCATACAGGCGCATGGTGTGCCGCTTCCCGCCCCCACGCTCGAGCTGGCGCGCAAGGCCGATGCGATCCTGTTCGGCTCGGTGGGCGTGGCCGACGAAGCCGACATCCCGCGTGAACGTCGTCCCGGTACCGGGCTGCTGCAGTTGCGCGAAGCGCTGACCTTGTACGCCAACTTCCGGCCGGCCTATATGTTCCCGGAACTCATCGGCGCTTCGACATTGCGGCCGGAAGTGGTGGACGGGCTGGATCTGGTCATCGTGCGTGAACTGAACGGCGACGCCTATTTCGGCCAGCCGCGCGGGTTCGAGACCAATCAGGCGGGCGAGCGTGTCGGTTTCAACACCATGCGTTATTCGGAATCCGAGGTCGAGCGGGTCGCCCGTGCCGCCTTCGAATGCGCCCGCCGCCGCAGCCGCAAGGTGTGCTCGGTCGACAAGGCAAATGTGCTGGAGGCGAGCCAGTTGTGGCGCGAAGTGGTGACACGCGTCGGGCCCGACTACCCGGACGTCGAACTGAGCCATCTGTTCGTGGACGCCGCCGCCATGATGCTCATGCGCCGGCCCAAACAGTTCGACGTGATCGTCACGGGCAATCTGTTCGGAGACATTCTCTCGGACGCCGCGGCCATGCTGACCGGCTCGATCGGCATGCTGCCTTCAGCGTCGCTGGGCTACAACCGCAAAGGCTTGTACGAGCCCGTGCACGGTTCGGCACCGGACATTGCCGGCAAGGATATCGCCAATCCGCTCGCCGCCATCCTGTCGCTTGCGATGATGCTGCGCGAGAGCTTCGAGATGGAAGATGCCGCGCGCCGCGTCGAGCAGGCCGTGCGTGCAGTGCTGGCCGCAGGCTATCGAACTGCCGACATCCATCAGGAAGGCATGCGATCCGTTGGTACCCGTGATATGGGCGATGCAGTCGTCGAGGCGTTGCGCAAACAGGCGGCGTAGGCCGGAACGCGCCGCACGCAGCAGACCCAGGATCAGGAGAAACGAGGGCGTGAGGAGCCCGGAAATACTCAGCAGTTCTTAGCATGTCAGGCATCGGGGCCGCTGACAACGCGGTCCATCTTCGGCAGTCGGTCGCACCATAAATATCCCTGAAAGGGAGGAGACAACCATGAAGCTGAAATTCGCCATCGCGCTTTGTGCAGCGTTCGAGCTTGTCTGCGGTTCCGTCGCGGCCGTGGCCAAGGATGTGCCTGAAAAGCCCGAACTGCATATTGCGGCCGCCTCCGTCGGCATCACCTATTTGCCGATGCTCGTCGCCCAGCAGCGCGGCTACTTCAAGGACGAAGGGCTGGACGTGCACATTGCTGCCTTCTCAGGGGGTTCCAAGACATTGGAGGCGTTGCTGGGCGGGAGTTCCGACATGGTAGCGGGCGCCTATTCGAACACCATCACGATGGCTACCAAGGGACAGCATCTGGTGGTGATTGCAGCGCAGGTCATTTGTCCGGGTTGGATATTCGGCGTGTCCCAGAAGCGCCAGGGTGAAGTCAAGTCAGCCAAAGATCTGAAGGGTATGCGTATCGGCGTGAGTGCGCCGGGCTCCAGCACGCATATGGCGGTCAACTACATCTTGCACAAGGCAGGGCTTCAGCCCTCCGACGTTTCCATCATCGGCGTGGGTCAGGCGGCGGGAGCGGTAGCGGCGGTGCGGGCGGGACAGATCGATGCGCTGATCGTCAATGATCCGAGCGCCACGATCCTGACCAAAGACGGCAGCCTCAAGCCGTTGGAGAACATGCGTACGGCCGAAGGCAACGTCAAGGTATTCGGCTCGGATTACCCCGAATCGAGCCTGTTCGCGACGCAGGATTTCATCAATAAGAATCCAAAGACGGTGCAGGCAGTCGCCAACGCAATCGTGCGCGCAGAGAAGTGGATCGCGAAAGCCACACCGCAGCAGGTCGCAGACAATGTGCCGCCGGAATATCTGGGCGAGAACAAGGCGCTGTATGCGGACGCCTTCACGAACAGCCGTCGTTGCATCGCGCAGAACGGAGAGATCACGCCCAAAGGCGCACAGACCGTGCGCGACGTGCTGTCGGCATTCGACCCGACCGTAGCGTCGGCCAGGATCGACCTCACCTCGACCTATGACAACAGGTTCGTCGAGAAAGCGGCGGAGATTCAACCATGAGCACTGTGATGTGCAATATGGCGCGCGCCAGCGGTCAGACCGAAGTGCGTGAGGCTTTGCGCTTCGACAATGTGACCTGCACCTTTGCGGGCAATGGCAAGAACGCGCAGACCTACACGGCTGTTTCCGGCGGCAACCTGACGATCGGCGACGGCGAGTTCGTCTCGATCGTCGGACCCACGGGCTGTGGCAAGTCCACACTGCTGAACGTAGCGGCCGGGTTGACGCGGCCCTCGTCGGGCAGCCTGAGCGTGTTCGGCGAAAAACTGACCAATGGCCTGAACCGGCAAGCCGCCTATCTGTTCCAGGTGGACGCACTCATGCCCTGGAAGACGGCCGAAGAGAACATCGCGATGGGCCTGATCTTTCGCGGCTCGCCGCGCGAAGAGGCTCTGCGCGTCGCGCATGAGTGGCTCGAGCGGGTGGGCCTGCAGGGGCACGGCAAGAAGTATCCGCACCAGTTGTCGGGCGGCATGCGCAAGCGTGCCGGGCTGGCCCAGGCGCTGGCGTTGAACCCGCGCATCATCCTGATGGACGAGCCCTTCAGCGCGCTCGACATCCAGACACGGCACCTGATGGAAAACGAGCTGCTGCGCCTGTGGTCGTACGACCGCAAGTCCGTGATGTTCGTGACTCACGATCTGGAAGAGGCTATTTCGCTATCGGACCGCGTCATCGTGCTGTCTGCAGGGCCGGGTACCCGGCCGATCGCCGAGTTCGAGATCGACCTTGTGCGTCCACGCGAAATGTCGGAAATCCGCATGACGCAGCGTTTCCTGCAACTGCACACCCAGATCTGGGACGTGCTTCGAGGGGAGGTTCTGAAAAGCTATGCGCGCAATCATGTTTAATCCGGGCAACCGGTTCGTCGTGCTCGTCACGCGGCTAGCACTCCTGTTCGGCGTGCTGTTCCTGTGGTGGATCGGCACCAGCCAGAAATGGCTGTCGCCCTTTTTCTTCGGCGATCCATTGGGGGTGGTGCATCGCATCGTCGACTGGGTCGTGACGGGCTCGGTGTTTCGCCATCTCTATACGACGCTGCTCGAAACCATGCTGGCGTTCGCGATCGGTACGGTCACGGGTCTCGCCTGCGGTCTCTGGCTCGCGCTCAATCCGTTCCTCGCGGTCGTGTTCGATCCGTTCATCAAGGCGATGAATTCCATGCCGCGCCTGATCTTTGCGCCGATCTTCGCGCTCTGGTTCGGTCTCGGCATCTGGTCCAAGGTGGCGCTGGGCGTGACGCTGGTCTTCTTCGTCGTGTTCTTCAACGTCTTCCAGGGCGTGCGCGAGGTCAGTCCGGCGGTGTTGTCGAATACGCGCATGCTCGGCGCCAATGCGCGTCAGCTAATGCGGCACGTGTACCTGCCTTCGGCGACGAGCTGGGTGTTCTCCAGCCTGCATAACGCGATCGGCATCGCCTTTGTCGGAAGCGTAGTGGGCGAGTACCTCGGTTCGGAGAAGGGAGTGGGTTATCTGATTCTGCTGGCCGAGGGCGTGTTCGATATCAATTCGGTCATTGCGGGAATTTTGGTGCTGACTGTTTTTGCGCTGGTGCTCGATACCGCGGTGTCGATGGTCGAGAACTATCTGTTGCGCTGGCGACCCGGTACCGGGCAGACCGTGGCTGCGAGCGCGTGAGCGCGTGCGGCATTGCAATCGACGAATTGGCGCTGAGGAGAGCACCTTGCAAACAAACGCTATCAATCTGAACGACCGCGTCGCTATCGTGACGGGCGGCGCACAAGGGATCGGCCTCGAGGTCGGCCGCCGGCTGCTGGCCTCCGGCGCCCGCCTCGCGATCTGGGATATCAATTCCACTGGTCTGGAGCAGGCCCGTGCCGAACTGGGTAATCACGACGTTCACTTCGAGCGTGTCGACATCGCCGATTACACCAGCGTCGAGGCCGGCGTCGCGGGCACGCTGAAAGCGGCAGGACGTATCGATATCCTGATCAATAACGCGGCGATCGTCGGCCCGAATGCGACCCTGGCGGAGTATCCCGTCGATGTCTGGAAGCAGGTGATCGATATCGACGTCAACGGCACCTTCCACTGCTGCCGTGCCGTGGTGCCCGTCATGATCGCGCAGAACTACGGGCGCATCGTGAATCTGGCTTCCGTCGCCGGCAAGGAAGGCAACCCGAATGCCGCGGCGTACAGCTCGGCCAAGGCTGCCGTCATTGCGATGACCAAATCGCTCGGCAAGGAACTGGCGAGCTACGACATCGCGGTCAATTGCGTCACGCCCGCAGTGGCGCGTACGCCCGGCGCGATGGAGCAGGCGCCGGAGCATATCCGCTACATGCTGGGCAAGATTCCGCGCGGCCGCTTCCTCGAACTCAATGAAGCGGCCGCCATGATTGCCTGGCTTGCCAGCGAAGAGAATTCTTTCACGACCGCCGCAGTGTTCGATCTGTCCGGCGGACGCGCCACCTATTGACGGGAATATATCGATGAAGCTCTTACGCTACGGACCGCCCGGCCAGGAGAAGCCGGGTCTTCTCGATCGTGATGGAAACTTGCGAGACCTGTCGGCGCATGTGGCCGACATTTCCGGTGATGTTCTGTTGCCCGCTGGCCTGGCCCGCCTGAAAGCGCTCGACGCCACGTCGTTGCCGCGGGTGGAAGGCAATCCGCGCCTGGGTTCGTGCGTGGGCGGTACGCGAAAGTTCATCTGCATCGGCTTGAATTACTCCGACCATGCCGCCGAGACGGGCGCTGCGATACCGCCCGAGCCCATCGTCTTTATGAAGGCGACCAGCGCGATCACCGGGCCGAACGATGCCATCGAGATCCCGCGTAACGCTCTCAAGACGGACTGGGAGGTGGAACTCGGTGTCGTCATCGGCAAGACCGCGAAGTACGTGAGCGAACGCGATGCAATGGATCACGTGGCCGGCTACTGCGTGATCAATGACGTGTCGGAGCGCGCGTTTCAGGCAGAGCGTCAGGGACAGTGGACCAAGGGCAAGTCGGCGGATACCTTTGGCCCGATGGGGCCGTGGCTGGTGACGTCGGACGAGGTGCATGACCCGCAGGCATTGCCCATGTGGCTGGAGGTCAATGGCCATCGCTACCAGAACGGCAGCACGGCCACGATGATTTACGGCGTGCGTTATCTTGTGGCGTACCTGTCGCAGTTCATGTCGCTGCAGCCTGGCGACATCCTGTCCACTGGCATGCCGCCAGGCGTTGGGCTAGGCCAGAAGCCGCCTGTCTACCTGAAGGCTGGCGATGTCGTGACGCTTGGCATCGAGGGCTTGGGGCAGCAGCGCCAGAACGTCGTACAGGGCTAGGTACCCAGGGCCGCGAAGGCCGCGAAAACAAGGAGACAAACCATCGTGATATCGATCAGGCGCATGCTGTTGCCGATACTGGCCGCCTGCGCGGCGCTCGTGAACCTTTCGGCCGCGAGCGCCGCGCCTGTACCGGAGAAACCCAAGCTCAGTCTTGCTGCCGCGGGCGTGGGCTTTCCCTATCTGCCGTTCGTCATTGCGGAAAGCCGGGGATACTTCAAGCAGGCCGGGCTGGACGTCGAGATTGGCGTGTTCAGCGGCGGCGCCAAGGCGCTGCAGGCCATGTTGGGCGGCAGCGCCGACATCGTCGCGGGCGCCTATTCCAACACGATCACGATGGCGGCGAAGGGGCAGAAGCTGGTGTCGTTCGTGACGCTGGCCTCGTGTCCTGGCTGGGTGTTCGGTGTGACTCGCGCCAGCCACGACAAGGTCAAGACGTATGCGGACCTCAAGGGAAAACGCATCGGCGTAAGCTCGCCCGGTTCGAGCTTCCATATGGGCGTCAATTATCTGCTGAACAGGGCCGGCCTCAAGCCGGGCGATGTCTCGATCATCGGCGTGGGTTCGTCTGCCGGTGCGATTGCCGCGGCACGCAGCGGGCAGATCGATGCGTTGATGAGCAACGACCCGGTCGCGACCGTGCTGCAGGGCAGCGGCGATCTTTTTCCTCTGGCCGTGATGCGTGATCCCGCCGGGACTCGCGCGACGCTGGGCGGCGACTATCCGGAAGCTTCCGTCTACACCACCAGGGAGTTCGCGGCCAGATATCCGAATACCGTGCAGGCAGTGACGAACGCCATCCTGGAGGCCGAGCGCTGGATGGCGCACGCGACGCCCGAGCAGGTCGCCGCCGCCGTGCCGCCGCAATACGCGCTGGCCGACAAGGATGTATTCACCCGGGCCTACGGCAACATGCAGAGCTGCATTTCGCGCGACGGCCTGATGACGGACGCCGCCGCGCACACTGTACGCGATGTGCTCGCTGCCTTCGATCCCGACATCGGCAAGGCCTCGATCGACCTGAAAGCCACCTACGACAATCGCTTTGTCGAAAACGCCAACAAGCAATGACGTGTGAGGAATTCAATGATGGAGAGCAGCGTCCGCATCCTGGCTGAAGGACTGAAGTTTCCCGAAGGGCCGGTGGCGATGGCCGATGGCTCGATCGTACTGGTCGAGATCGAACGCGAGACGATCAGCCGCGTGGCGCCCGACGGCACGGTGAGCGTATTGGCGGAGGTGGGCGGCGGGCCCAACGGCCTGGCGTTGGGCCCGGATGGAGCCTTCTACATCTGCAACAACGGTGGCTTCCTGTTCCGCACCGTTGCCGGGCTGAATCGCACCAGACCGGGCGTGCACCCGCGTTATACCAGCGGGCGCATCGAGCGTTTCGATCCGCGGACGGGCACGCTGACAACGGTGTACGACCGCTGCGGCGACTACCCGCTATGCGGTCCCAACGACATCGTGTTCGACCACGATGGCGGCTTCTACTTCACCGACTTCGGCAAGAACCGGCTGCGCGACCGCGATCATGCGGGGCTCTATTACGGGCGAGCCGATGGATCGATGATCGTCGAAGTGGCCTATCCGCTCACGACGGCCAACGGGGTCGGGTTGTCGCCAGACGATAGCGTTGTCTATGTGGCGGAGACGGAGACCGCGCGCCTATGGGCGTTCGATCTTGAAGCGCCCGGCAGGGCGCGCAAGCATCCGTATCCCTCGCCGCACGGTGGTCGTCTGGTCTGCGGGCTGCCCGGCTACCAGCGCTTCGACAGTCTGGCCGTGGACGCAGAAGGAAATATCTGTGTGGCCACACTGGTCACGGGCTGCATCACGGTGGTTGCGCCCTCCGGCGAGGTGCTTCGACAGGTCATGGTGCCCGATGGCATGGTGACCAACATCTGCTTCGGCGGCGCGGATATGAAGACGGCTTACCTCACGCTGTCGGGTACGGGGCGTCTCGGAACGCTGCCCTGGCCGCAAGCGGGATTGAGGCTGGCTTATTCCTGACGGCTGCGTGCGAGCAGGTGCGTGAGAAATAGCTGGACGGGCGCGGGGAGCGATTCGGCCTCGCGCACGCAGATCTTCCAATGCCGTTCGGCCCAGGCTTCGTCCAGCTGCACGGCGACCAGCGGTCCCGAACTGACATAGCGCTCGGCATGATGCTCAGGCACCAGCCCGATGCCGAGGCGCGCTTCGACCATGCTTCGCACCGGCTCAAAGCCGTTGACCCGGATCGACAGCTTGAGCGGGTGGTCGAGGTCGGCCGCCGCGCGCAACACCAGCGAATTCAGATAGCTGCCGGCTTGAGGACCCACCAGCGGGTACTCGGCCACCTCGCGGAATTTCACTTTCCCTGCGTGACTGAGCGGGTGGTCGGGCGGCATGATGACCACCAGCCGGTCGCTGTGATAGGGAAACACCTGCAGGCCGGCGGTCACGGTCGTGCCGCCGAACACGCCGATGTCGGCCGCGTTCTCGGCCACGGCGCGGACCACGGCGGGGCTCAGGCTTTCCTGCAGGTCGATGCGCAGGCCCGGATGCAGCGCCAGGAAGTCGCGAATGTCATTGGCGATGTACTGGACGATGGTCGAGAGGCTGGCATGTAGCCGGATCTGTCCACGTACGCCTTCGGCATGGTCGAGCAACTCGCTTTCCATCTGCTTGACGTCGCGCAGCAGCACACGGGCGTGCTGCAAGAGGGAGGTGGCCGCGACCGTCAGTTCGAGCCCCTTGTTGCTCCGCACAAAGAGGGCGGTCTTCAGGGTGTCTTCCAGATGGGACATGCGCTTGCTGAGCGCCGACGGCGCGATGTTTTCGGCTTCTGCCGCGCGGGCAATACTGCCGTGCTCGCAGACGGCGACAAACAGTTTCAGCGACTGGAAATCGAAACGCATTGAATCTCCGGACGCGCGGTCTTCTTGCCGCGCCACTTGTTATGGCGGAAAGCGAGTATGCACGGGGCGCCTGGCATGCGGGCGGTTCTGTCGTCTACAACTGTGCCGGTTCGCGCGCGGGTCGATGCCGTTTTCCTTCAGCCGCGCTCGCTGGCGCCGGTTATCGACGTAGAAGCAAACGACAACGGCGATGGCAGGAACAGGCGGCTGGCCAACGTCATGAAGCAGCACTCAGGCTCCCGCCGCGCAGACGCATGCGACCACAGCCAGGTGCGGGCTGGTCGGTCATCCGGTTCACGCCGCCACCTTCGCCGAACGAGAAGCGTGAAGTGCATACACGATACGCCCGGGCCTGTCGACGACGACTTCGGGATGCTGTCTGAGAAACGCGTACATCGTAGCGGGAATCGACACGCCGGTGCGTCGCGCCCACTCATGGATAGACCACATGGCGCTGGTGGACTTGACGCCGACCATCGATGCGTTTGTCGCGACGACCAGACTCCCGATCACCGCGCCGACATAGAACGCTGCGGAGAGGCCGCCAACGACGCTGAGCCCTTCCAGTCCCGTCGTGGCACCGATGATCGCGGCCAGGGTCGTGCCCGTACCGACCGATTGAAATGCGTCGAGCAGGGCAGTCACGTTTGCGGTTGCCGTTTGCACCGTTCCGAAGAGACGCGTGGGTGCAGGCAGGCCGAGCGCGGCCATGTTCTTCTGGAAGGCGGTTGCGAAGTCGGGACATGTCGGCATCGGTAGGTCCTCGATGGGGAACGCAGCAGATTATAGATGGCTGTCGCCATTCCGATTCGTCATCCTGTGGCCAGGTTTCGTTTGTCGCTCGCGGTGACAGGCTCCCGGTAGCGCTTCTGTCAGTCACTGCTCCTTACCCGTCACACAACTAACTTGCAAATACCCGCCACACGCGTAAAATACATTTACCTGCCAAACAGGTAACCCGTATAGGCGTCCCGCGATGAAACGCACGTTGCTCAATCCGCACCAGCTTGGCCAGATCCTGCGCACTGCACGGCGCGCCAGAGGGCTTTCGCAGGCCCAGGCGGCGTCGCGCGTGGGCTTGAGCCAGAGCCGGCTCTCCGCGATGGAGCTCAATCCCGACTCGATCACATCGGAGCAGCTTTTTGCATTGCTGGCCATGTACGGCCTCGAGCTGACTGTGCAGACACGTCCCGCCAGCACGGCGCCGATGCAGCAGGACTGGTAGCCATGGGCCGCCCGTCTCATGCGCGCGCGCTGTCGGTGTGGACCAATGGTCTGCGGGTCGGCACATGGCGTATACCATCGCGCGGCGACATGGAGTTTCAGTACGACCGCGACTGGATGGCGTCGCCTGCGGGGAGGCCGCTGTCGCTCTCGCTGCCGTTCGGCATCGACGATGCGCCATTGCGCGGCGAACGTGTGCGCAACTATTTCGACAATCTGCTGCCCGACAGCGAGCCGATCCGGCGGCGTCTGGCCACGCGTTTCCGGACAGCCACCGCCGACGCCTTCGACCTGCTCGAAGCGATCGGCCGTGATTGCGTGGGTGCCGCGCAACTGCTGGCCGAAGATGCGCAGCCGGAAGGCTTCGACCGAATCGAAGGCACGCCGATGTCGGACGACGAGATCGCCGAGATGCTCGCGCGCACGGTTGCATCGGGCGGGCCGGGGGCGGGGCGCGACGACGAATACGACGACTTCCGCATCTCGCTCGCGGGCGCGCAGGAAAAGACCGCGTTTCTATGGCACAAGAAAAAGTGGATGCGCCCACACGGCGCAACGCCCACGACACACATTTTCAAGCTGCCGCTCGGACTCGTCGGCAACAAGAAAGCGGACTGGACGACGTCCGTCGAAAACGAGTGGCTCTGTCTCGCGCTGTTCAGGGCGTACGGCTTGCCTGCGCCGAATGCCGACATCCTGAACTTTGGCGAACAGAAGGTGCTGGCCGTCGAGCGATTCGATCGCCGGCTGCATCCTTCGAAGAAATGGATTTTGAGGCTACCGCAGGAGGACTTCTGCCAGGTGCTCGGCAAGCCTTCGCATCAACGATACGAAGCGGACGGCGGCCCGGGCATGATCGACATTGCGGGCGTGCTGCGCCAATCGGAGCGACCCGACGCCGACCTCGAGACCTTCCTCAGCGCGCAGATACTGTTCTGGATGCTCGCCGCGCCGGACGGCCACGCAAAGAACTTCAGCGTGCACCTGATGCCGGGCGGGCGGTACGCGCTGACGCCGCTGTACGACATCATGTCGATCTGGCCGGTCGAGGGCGACGGCGGCAACCAATGGTCGTGGCATAAGGCGAAGCTCGCGATGGCGGTGGCCGGTAAGAACCGGCACTATCTGATGAAGGATATCCAGCGGCGCAATTTCAACGCGATGGCGGCGCGGTGTTTCTATGGTGCTGACGCCGAGCCGCTGATAGGGCGATTGATCGATGCAACGCCGGTTGCGATCGAAACGGTAGCGGCAGCGCTGCCTGTGGGTTTCCCGGAGCGTGTGGCGGAACGCATTTTCAACGGGCTGAGGACGTCGGAGGAACGGCTTGCCGCGATGGCTCCGGGTGTCTGAGCGTCTGAGCGACGCGGAGGTGTGAAGTGTGGTTTGCTTGTGTTTGCGCTGGCATCCGCGTGATGTTATTGGTTTGCTAGCGTTGCCCCTGTGCGGGGCGGCACCTACTTTTCTTTGCCGCCGCAAAGAAAAGTAGGCAAAAGAAAGCGGCTCACACCGCCAGTTCTAGTGTTTGCCTGAGGGCCCCCACAGGTTCTTACGCTTCACACGGCAGCCACGTGACCCATGCTCGTTGCCAGCGCTCTTGCAATGCGCCTCACCCGCTTCATGCTCCCGAGTTGCAGCATGCCGTGCCAGACAGTCCACGGCCGCCCAGGTGGCAAACTGTGCGTAGGCCCCGGTACTCCCCACGCCTCGCTTCGGACCGATAGCGCACGCGCCCCACACTGTAAGAGCACCAGGCTATACGACGCGACAGCCTACACACAGTTTGCCACCTGCGCGGCGCATACCATTCGCTGACGCTTGCCTTGGTACGGGTATTTGAAGTGGGTGAGGCGCTCATTCGAAGCGTTGGCAACGCACGCGAACAGAAATGTTGCCGTGTGAAACGTGGGGACGTTGGGGGCCCGTGGACAGGAACATGGGCTGGCGGTGTGAGCCGCTTTCTTTTGCCTACTTTTCTTTGCGGCGGCAAAGAAAAGTAGGTGCCGCCCCGCACAGGGGCAACGCATGCGAACCAATAACATCACGCGGATGCCAGCGAAAACACAAAACGCGGATGCCAAGGCAAAGACAAAAAAACCAAACCGCTTGCGCAACAACCACCACCTCGCACCGGAGGCGCACGCCTAAACCCTATCAACAGGGCGTAGCCAGAAAACCAAACCCCTCACTCATCGAGCGCCTCCTCGACCAGTTCAATCCAATGCCGCACATGCGTCTTGCCAGCCCCATCCAGATGCACCTGACAACCGACATTCGCGGTCGCGATAACATCCGGCTTACCACTCTCAAGCGCCGCGATTTTATTGTCCCGCAACTTGATAGCAAGTTCAGGCTGCGTAATCGAATACGTCCCCGCCGACCCACAGCACAGATGCGCATCAGGCACAGCAGCAAGATCGAACCCTAACCGCGACAGCACACTCTCGACCGCGCCACCAAGCTTCTGCGCATGCTGCAACGTACAAGGACAATGAAACGCAACCCGCTTCGCAACAGCACCATCAGCAGCCTGCAAGACATCGAGCGGCTCCTCAGCCAGCACCTCGACAAGATCGCGCGCCAGCGCGCTAACCCGCGCGGCCTTCGCCGCATACAGCGGATCATTCCGCAACAGATGCCCATATTCCTTCACGAACGCGCCGCAGCCGCTGGCCGTCTGCACGACTGCTTCAGCACCGGCTTCGATCGCAGGCCACCACGCATCGATATTGCGCCGCGCCCGATCAAGCCCGGCGTCCTGCGCATTCAGATGATAGTCAGTCGCCCCGCAACAAGCCGCTTCACGAACAGACGTCACGCTAATCCCAAGCCGATCGAGCACCCGCGCCGCAGCCGCATTCGTATTCGGCGACAGCGAAGTCTGCACACACCCTTCGAGCATCAGCACACGACGCGCATGACGCACCGCAGGCCGCGCCTTCGCTGGCACGGCAGCACGCGCCGGAATCTTCGCCTGCACGCCAGCAGGCAACAGCGGCCGCACCACGCGCCCACTCTTGAGCAGCACATCGAACACAGCAGGCCGTGGAATCACCGCACGCAAGCCCTTGCGCATCAGCCGTTCGCCGACCGGCCGCTCCACGCGCCGCTCGAGTTCGGCGCGCCCGATATCGAGCAGCCGGTGATACGTGACGCCCGACGGACACGTCGTTTCGCAATTCCGGCACGTCAGGCAGCGGTCCAGATGCAGTTGTGTCTTGTCGCTGACAGGCTCGCCTTCGAGCAACTGCTTGATCAGATAGATACGCCCGCGCGGTCCGTCGAGTTCATTACCGAGCAGCTGATACGTCGGGCACGTCGCATTGCAGAAGCCGCAATGCACGCACGAGCGCAAGATGTCTTCCGCTTCCGCTGCATCGGGCAGGGCTTTCGCGTGAGAGTCGAGATTCGTTTGCATGATCGCGCTCGCTTCAGAGGTCGGCGTACAGCCGGCCGGGGTTCAGCACGCCATTCGGATCGAGGCGGCGTTTCAATTGATGCTGATAGCGCAGCAGCGGCGCGGCGAGCGGCTGGAACGGCTCACGTTCGGACGACGGCGTAAAGCAGGTCGCATGACCGCCTGCCGCATGCGCGAGCTGACGGATTTCGGCGGCGGACGCGTCGCTCTTCACCCAGCGCTGCGCGCCTGCCCAGTCGATCAACACGTCGCCGGGCAATTGCATCAACGGCGTGGCATTCGGCAGCGACACACGCCACAACGGACGCGTGTCAGCAAAGAACGGCAACCGATGATCGCGCAGCGCATCCCAGAACGCGCAGTCGATTTCGTCGCCGCCGATCCGGTCGACGGCCGACTTCACTGATCCGCTTCCGCCTTCCAGCCGCACATACAGCCTGCCATCGACATAACATGCGCCGCTCACGGGCAGCGCGGCCTTGCGCCATGCCGACAGTTCGCGCAAAGCTTCGTCGGCGCCGAGCGTGAGCGCGAAGCTGCGGCGCTCGCGCGGCTTCGGCAGCACTTTCAGCGACACTTCCGTCAACACGCCGAGCGAGCCGAAACTGCCCGCAAGCAGACGCGACATGTCATAGCCCGCGACGTTCTTCATCACCTGGCCGCCAAAGCGCAGATGATCGCCGTCGCCCGTAATCACACGGCAGCCGAGCACGAAGTCCCGCATCGATCCCGCCCAAGGACGGCGCGGACCTGACAGGCCAGTCGCGACCGCACCGCCAAGCGTGCCCTTGCCATCGAAAAGCGGCGGCTCACACGGCAGCATCTGATCGGCGTCGTCGAGCGCGGCATTCAGTTCGACGAGCGGTGTGCCGGCGCGCGCGGTGATCACGAGCTCGGTTGGGTCATACGTGACGATGCCCCGATGCGAGCGCGTGTCGAGTTCTTCGCCCTGCACATCGCGGCCGAGAAAACGCTTGCTGTCGCTGCCGCGAATGCGCAACGGCGTATGCTGTGCGATCGCGTGCTGCACTTGCGCGACGAGGCGCGCGCTGTCGTCCATCGAATCGAATTCGCGTCGCATCAGAAGCGCTCCAGTTCGGGAAACGGCAGCTTGCCGTGATGGATATGCATCGCGCCATGTTCGGCGCAGCGATGCAGCGTCGGAATGTTCTTGCCGGGGTTGAGCAAGCCGTCGGGATCGAAAGCGGCCTTCAGCGAATGGAACAGCGTGAGTTCCTCGCTGCTGAACTGCACGCACATCTGATTGATCTTCTCGCGTCCGACGCCATGCTCGCCGGTGATGCTGCCGCCCACTTCGACACACAGTTCGAGAATCTTCGCGCCGAGCGTTTCGGCGCGTTCCATTTCGCCGGGCGCATTGGCGTCGAACAGGATCAGCGGATGCATGTTGCCGTCGCCCGCGTGGAAAACGTTCGCGACGCGCAGGCCGTATTCGTTCGACAGGTCCGCGACGCCGCGCAGCACGCGCGCGAGTTCGCGGCGCGGAATCGTTCCGTCCATGCAGTAGTAATCGGGTGAAATGCGGCCCACGGCAGGAAACGCATTCTTGCGACCAGCCCAGAAGCGCTGGCGTTCGGCTTCGTCCTTCGCGATGCGGATGCCCGTCGCGCCCGCGTCGCGCAGTATTGCGCCCACGCGATCGCAGTCTTCCTGTACGTCCGCTTCCGCGCCGTCGAGTTCGCACAGCAGGATCGCTTCGGCGTCGACGGGATAGCCCGCGTGGATGAAGTCTTCGGCGGCGCGGATCGCGAGGTTGTCCATCATTTCGAGGCCGCCCGGAATCACGCCCGCGCCGATGATCTGCGCGACGGCCGCGCCCGCTTTCTCGACATCGTCGAAGCTCGCGAGCAACACCTTCGCGCTTTGCGGTTTGGTCAACAGCTTGACCGTGACTTCCGTGACGACGCCGAGCATGCCTTCGGAACCCGTCAGCAGCGCGAGCAGATCGAAGCCGGGCGAGTCGAGTGCTTCGGAGCCGATCGTCAGGCGCTCGCCGTCGATGGTCAGCACGTCGAGCTTCAGGATGTTGTGCACGGTCAGACCGTATTTGAGGCAGTGCACGCCGCCCGCATTTTCAGCGACATTGCCGCCGATCGAGCAGGCGATCTGCGACGAAGGATCGGGCGCGTAGTAGAGGCCGTGAATCGCAGCCGCCTGTGAGATCGCGAGATTGCGCACGCCGGGTTGCACGCGCGCAATCGATGCCTCGGGGTCGATGTGCAGGATGCGGTTGAAGCGCGCCATCACGAGCAGAATGCCCTGTTCGAGCGGCAGCGCGCCGCCCGACAAACCCGTGCCCGCGCCGCGCGCGATGACAGGCACCTTGCGCGCAGCCGCGAATTTCAGCAGCGCCTGCACCTGCTCGATCGAATCGGGCAGCGCGACCATCATCGGCTTCGTGCGATATGCCGAGAGTCCGTCGCATTCGAATGGACGCAGATCTTCGTTGTCGTGCAGCAGTTGCATGGAGGGCACGAGACCCTGAAGCCCGGCGACCAGCGCGGCCTTGTCATGCGAGGGAAGCGGGCCGTCGATCCGTTCGTCGTACGCGTAGCTCATGGTGTGTCTCCGTGGGCGCAGGTGCTATGTCGTGCGCCGCTTATCCGTGTTGCCGCCGATTGTTCCCGTTTCGTGTTGCCCTGTCGATGGACGCAACGAGTGGTCGTACCAGTTTCTTGATTTCAAAAAAACCTCGTAGAACCCGTTGAATGAGGCGTGGAAAGGGAATTGGCGCTATCATCGACCCCATCCAGAACCCGTTCCAGAAGTGGTCATACCAGTGATTTCAGACCCGGAAAACCCCGCCAAACAGTCCGATCGCAAGATTGCCGATGTGGTCGCGGAGCGCATCGAAAGGCTGATCGTCGACGGCGTGTTGAGATCGGGGCAGGCGCTCCCATCGGAACGTCGCCTGACGGACAAGCTCGGCGTATCGCGCACCGCATTGCGCGAAGGGCTGAAGCTGCTGCGCGCGCGGGGCATCATCGAAACGGCGCACGGCAAGGGCTCGTTCGTCGCGAACCTGACTGCGCAGCCGCCGCAGTCGCCATTGATGCATCTGCTCGCGTCGCAGCCGCGCACGCTCTACGACCTGTTCGAAGTGCGCGGCATGCTCGAAGCCGAATCGGCGCGTCTGGCCGCGTTGCGCGGCACGCCCGCCGATTACATGATGATCACGCGCCGCTACGAGGACATGCTCGCCGCGCACCATGCCGACACCGACCCGGCGACGCATGCGCGCCTCGATCACGCGTTTCATCTTGCGATCTGCGAGGCGTCGCACAACCCGGTGCTCGTGCATACGCTGCGCTCGCTGACGGAGTTGCTGCTCAGTTCGGTGTTTGCGTCCGTGAACAATCTCTATCACCGG
This sequence comes from Paraburkholderia largidicola, assembly GCF_013426895.1. Taxonomy (NCBI): domain Bacteria; kingdom Pseudomonadati; phylum Pseudomonadota; class Betaproteobacteria; order Burkholderiales; family Burkholderiaceae; genus Paraburkholderia; species Paraburkholderia largidicola. The sequence continues at coordinate 837,227 of NZ_AP023176.1, forward strand.
CAGCCGCATCGCAAGCGGATCGACCGGCAGCATGCGCGGCTCTACAACGCGGTGACGGGCAAGTTGCCGGAGCAGGCGTATCGGGCCGCCGCAGATCATATCGACGGGGTGCGCGAAAGCCTGCAGGAAATCGAACAGGAAGAGCAGCGGCTGGTGCGCGCGACGCTCAGGCTCGAAGGGTGGAAGTAAGCGCTCGTTGCTTCGGCGCTTTTTTGTTCAGGCAAAAACGCAACTACCAGTCTGTCGCGTTCGGCCTCGGCCAACGCCTTCGGCGGCAACTTCGGTTCCGCAAAAGGAGGGCGGAGCGTACCGCGGAAAATCGCTACTGCGCCTTTTTCTTCCGCGACGAAGATTTCATCTCGATGACATCGGGCGACCGCTTGCGCTTGCCGGGCAGCACGCCCATGCGCGGGTCGCGCTCGCGTGCAAGCGCGACCATCTCGTGCGCAACCGTTTCGAACTCGGGATGCGTCTGCGACACATACAGCCACTTGCCGAGCACGGGATGCGGCGCGAGCACAGGGAACTCATCGAGCAAACCCGCTTGCCGGTCATGCGACGTGCACACCACCAGTCCGTTCCACGGTTCATTGCCGCTTGCCACCGCGAGATATAGCAGGCCGTCGAGATACGCCGCCTGAAAGTTGAAGAATCGTTCCCGCGAGTATTCGGGGTCTCGTTCGAGAGGTTCGAAGATCCACACGAGCGGGTTTTCGCGCTTGCGTTTCGGGTTCAGTTCGACCGGCTGCATGACAGGGCCTTCAATAGAATTTTTCCGATGATATATCCAGCGGCTGGGTCCGGCAGGCGGGCCGTGCGACAGGTTGCCACCCGTTTTTCACACGTCATTGCGTCAGAAACAGGTATCGTATCGCCTATGGTGCAGTGCAGCGCATCGATAGAACTTGCACAAATCAGGAGAAAGGAGCGGCAATGGCAAACAGAATCGAGACAATCGGCATCGTCGGCGCGGGCACGATGGGCAACGGCATCGCGCAGGTGTCGGCGGTGGCAGGGCTGAAGGTCGTGCTGATCGACGTGACGGACGCCGCGCTCGAAAAGGGCGTCGGCGCGCTCACGTCGAGTCTCGCGAAGCTCGTCGAGAAGGGCAAGATCGAAGCGGCGGCGCGCGATGCGGCGCTCACGCGCATCGAGACGTCGACCGATTACCAGCGGCTGTCGGGCGTCGACCTCGTGGTCGAAGCGGCGACCGAAAACGCCGAACTGAAAATTCGCATACTGCGGCAGATCGAATCGGTCGTAAGCGGCGAGACGATCATCGCATCGAACACGTCGTCCATTTCGATTACCGCGCTGGCCGCGACGCTCGGCAAGCCGGAGCGTTTCGTCGGCATGCACTTCTTCAACCCGGTGCCGTTGCTGCCGCTCGTCGAAGTGATTCGCGGCGTGCAGACCAGCGACGACACGGCGGCCGCCGTGCGAGAACTGACCGAGCGTCTCGGCAAGACGCCCGTCAGCGTGAAGAATGCGCCGGGCTTCGTGGTGAACCGCATTCTCGTGCCGATGATCAACGAGGCGTTCTTCGTGCTGGCCGAGGGGATTGCGACGGCGGAAGAGATCGACGCGGGCATGCGTCTCGGCGCGAATCATCCGATCGGGCCGCTCGCGCTCGCGGACCTGATCGGGCTGGACGTGTGTCTGTCGGTGATGGATGTGTTCCTGAAGGATTTCGGCGACTCGAAGTATCGCGCGTGTCCGCTATTGCGCGAACTCGTGGCGGCAGGCCGTCTGGGCCGCAAGACGGGACACGGCGTATATCGCTACGATCCGAAGCATTGATGCATCGCGCGGCGTGCAGTCGTGGATCAACCCAGTTCGAACGACGTGACGCCATAGAGCCGCGCAAGCGGTATATCCGGCGCGCGCTTCGTGTACATGCGCGCCGTTTCGAACACGCTCGTCAGGCGATGCCGCTCGGCGAGCGCGACGGCGGCTGTGTTGAGTTCGGACACGTCGAGCGCGACGGTCTCGCCGGGACAACGCGCGACGAGCGCAGTGAACAGGGCCTCGGCGGTTTGCGCGTCGTCGGCGAATAGCGGACCGATCTTGCGTCCTTCGCGGCATCGGCGCAGCACGCCGTAGCCGCGCATCTGGCCGTCGCCGACGCTTGCGAGCGCGACGGCATCCGGTTGATCGATCCATCCGCGCAGAAAGATGTCGCGCGGCGCGGGAAAGAACCGCCCGTCATACGAGGCGAGTTTGTCGAAAGGCAACTGGCGCGCATCGGCGAGTGAAGCGTTGTTCGATGCGTCGACCTCGGCCACACCCTGAAAGCGGATGTTCCGGTACGCGAGCTGAAATCCCGACTTCCTGTAATTCGGCTGCTGCGCAACTACGCCATCCAGTCCGACATTGCGCTTGCCGAGATACGCGATGCCATGTTGCCAGATGCGCAGGCCGAGTCCCTTGCCGCGAAACTCCGGCTTCACGATATAGAGCCCTATGAAGCCGAAATGCGCGTCATAGGCAACAGCCGAAATCGAGCCGACCGGTTCGCCATGCAATTCGCCGATGAAGAACCCGTCCGGGTCGGCGGTGCGAAAGCAGTGCGCGTCGTGCAAGCCTGGATTCCATCCTTCGCGCGCGGCCCATTCGATGGCGAGATTCACTTCATCGGCGGTCATCGTGCGAACGATGAAGTCGCGCGTTGCGTGCGTCGCTTCGCTCATGATGTCTCCTTGTCGCAGCCGGGTGCTTCCGCTCACATGCGAACACATATCATGCAACCAAAAGCGTTTTTACGTTCGCGCGAAACCCGTTGCGGCGTCGTGAACGCGCGAACGTCACGATCGAATATGAACGGTTGATGCATATCTGTCTCGCGTTGCGCATGGAGGTTCACGTGCTGGCAAAGAACTGGTTCGTTGGATGCACGGACCACCTCTTGCATATGCACGACGCTGCTCAGATAACACGCGTGACGCGTGACATACGTTGGTGCGAATCCAGCCGAAAGCCCTTGTTCTCTGCACCTGCGCGCGGCATTCGCGCACCGTCGAAGGGATTATTCAGCAAACGCTAAAGTCGCGATACGATGCGCCGATAAGCCGTAGTGGCGAGCGGCCTGATCGAGGCGCGGGCCCGTTTTTCACCTTCCACTGACCGGGAGTGATGTGTGACTCGTTCGATGTCGTACGCGATGGCGCGCATGCCATGAAGCGCAATCCATTCTTCCGTCTGCTTGCGCGTCTGCGCGTGGGCCGCAAGCTGCTGCTGATCTATCTGCTTGACTTGACGGCCGTGGTGTACATCAGCGGCATCCTGATTCACGAGAAGTACATTTCGATCGACTTCTCGAACAAGGAGATCGTCGGTAACGCGTATATCGGCACGGTCCGCGATGCGCTGATCGACGTAGCGATGGCGGGCGCGGGACAGCGTCCGCCCGCCGGGCGCCTGAACAATTCGCAGGCGGATCTCGCCAGCACGGAAGCACGCTACGGCGCACATCTGGAAAGCGCCGCGCTGAACACGCGCGTGCGCGCCGCGCTGGACGTGCTGGCGCGCGAGGCGCAGCCCACTGCCGCGCAAATCAACGAAGCGCTCGAAGCATGCCGCGAGCTCGTGACACGCGTCGGCAATCAGTCGAACCTGATTCTCGATCCTGACCTCGACAGCTACTACGCGATGTCGCTGTCGATCCTGCGCTATCCGGCGCTGCTCGAATCGGTGAACCGGATTGGCCGGCAGTTACACGAAGGGCACGAAGGCTTGCACGCCGTGCGCTCGCACGACGAATTGCGCACGCGCTATCTCGTGCTCGAAGGGCAACTCGATGCCGTGCTGCAAGGTTTGCGCTCCGACTTCTCCGAAGCGGGTGCGGCCAATCATGCACTCGACTCGACGCTCGGGCCGTCGATGGCGCGCATGCTCACGGCCGTCGAATCGTACCGGCACGCGGCGCGCATCATCATCGACAGCAACGGCGAGGTCGATCCCGCACTGCTGTCGATCGTCGACGTGCAACAGCAGACACTCGTAGCCAGTGTGCAGGACACATGGCGCAGCACGGCGGATCAGCTCGACGGCCTGTTGCACGCGCGCGTGCGCGGCCTCTTCTCGCGCATGTGGCTGCATCTGGGCACGGCGCTCTTCCTGTTGTGCAGCATTCTCGGCATGGTGTATTTCGTCGCGCAGCAGATCTCGCGGCCGCTGCGGCAGCTGGCGCGCGTGATGGACACGGTGCGCCGGACGGGCGATCACACCGTGCGCGCGAGCTGGCACAGCCAGGATGAAATCGGCCAGCTGGTGCGCGGCTTCAACGAAATGCTCGAGCAGCTCGATCGCGAGCGCGACGTGCAGAAGGAACTCGCGGCGACGGCGCGTGCATCGGCCGCGCAGCATGCGCTCGTCGAATCGACACCCGTGCCGATGATGGTGACGGCCGTGCCCGGTCATGAAGTGCTGCACGCGAACCAGCCCGCGTTGTACTGGCTCAACGGCTGCACGACCGACCCATGGGCGTTTGGCCTCGATTCGTCGGTGCGCGCGCGCTTTTTCCAGCAGTTGTCCGACCGCGACGCCGTCGACGAATTCGAAGTGCGCTGGAAAGCGAGCACCGAACCGACGTGGGCCATGCTGTCCGCGCGGCGTCTGAACTTCCAGGGCCGCGACGCCGTGCTGACGGCCTTCACGCCGATCAACCAGATCAAGCTGATGGAGCAGCGGCTCGAACTGTGGGCGAAGGTGTTCGAGGCATCGTCCGAAGCGATCCTGATTCTCGACCAGGAGCGGCGACTGCTGACGGCCAACGCGTCGTTCTATCGCGCGACGGGCTATCGCGCGGAAGATATTGCGGGCAAGCCGCCCGCGTTCATCGTTGCGGGCGCAACGGGCGGCGCGGTGATCACGGCGCTCGCGACGCTCGTCGACCGCTCCAGTTCATGGAACGGCGAAGCACAGATCAGGCGGCGTCAAGGTGGCGATTATCCGGCGTGGCTGATGATCAGCGCAGTGCGCGATAAACGCGGCAATGTTTCGCACTATATCTGCACACTGATCGACATCACGGATCGCAAGAAGAGCGAGGCGCGCATCGAGTTTCTCGCCGAGCACGACGTGTTGACCGAACTGCCGAACCGCGCGCTCTTCACGAAGCGGCTGGGCGTGGCACTCGAACATGCGAAGCAGCATCAGCAGCGGGTGGCCGTGCTTTTCATCGACCTCGACCGCTTCAAGGACATCAACGATTCGCTTGGCCATCATATCGGCGACGGCTTGCTGCGTTCCGTATCGCGGCGTCTCGTGCAGGCCGTGCGCAGCAGCGATACCGTGAGCCGTCTGGGCGGCGACGAGTTCACGATGATTCTTTCCGACGTGGGCAGCGCGGCCGATGTCGCGCGCACCATCGACGAACGTCTGCTGCCGCTCGTGCGCGAGCCGCATGCGATCGGCGGCGTCACGCTGCAGGTTGCGTGCAGCGCGGGCGTGGCGCTCTATCCCGACGACGGCACGGACATCGAGACGCTGATGCAGAACGCCGATGCCGCGATGTATCAGGCGAAGGCTGCGGGGCGCAACCTCGCGAAGTTCTTCTCGCCCGATATGGCCGAGCGCGCGCGTCAGCGCCTTGCGCTCGAAGCCTGCATGCGTACGGCCATCGAGCGGCACGAATTGCGGCTGGCGTTTCAGCCCTGTCTCGATGCGCAAACGGGCGCGCTCGTCAGCGTCGAAGGCTTGCTGCGTTGGAGCCATCCGCAACTGGGCGCGGTGACGCCCGCGCAGTTCATTCCGATTGCCGAAGAGACGCGGCTGATCATTCCGATCGGCGCATGGGTGATCGACGAAGCGTGCCGGCAGCTCGCGCGCTGGCGCAAGGACGAGTCGAGCGAGATGGGCGAGTTGCGCATGTCGATCAATCTGTCTGCGATCCAGTTGCGCGACGCGGATATCGTCGATACGTTGCGGCGCAGTCTCGCGACGCATGGTGTCGCGCCGCAGCGGCTGGAACTCGAAATCACCGAGACGGTGTTGATGGATAGCGCGGAGAACTATCTCGACGCGATTCGCGCGATACGCGCGCTCGGCGTGAAGCTGTCGCTCGACGACTTCGGCACGGGCTATTCGAGCCTCAGCTATCTGAACCGTTTCCCGCTGGATCGATTGAAGATCGACCGGGCGTTCGTGCGCGACATGCTCGATGCACCAGCCGATCTCGCCGTCATCAAGGCGATCATCGAGCTTGGGCATGAACTGGGTCTGCGCGTGGTCGCAGAGGGCGTCGAAAACGAGGACGAAGCGAATACGCTGCGCAGCATCGGTTGTGATGAATTGCAGGGATTCCTGTACTCGCCGGCGATATCCGCCGACGAACTCGAGGCATGGGTCGCGCAGCGGGTTGCGGCGGATGTCGAATGATGCGCGGAATAGCGTGCGTATAACTTACCTGTGCGTTGTCATGAAGACGCGTGCGCGACGGGCCTGAAACGCGCTATGCCCCGACAACAAAGCGCTGGCGCGTGAATTGCGTGTCTGTAACTCCGATGGCGCCTATGCGCCAATCGACAGGGAGAGCGACATGAACCGCGATCAGGTCAAAGGTGTTGCGCAGCAGGTGAAGGGGAAGGTCAACGAAGTCGTCGGCAAGGTGACGGGCAATCGCACGCAGCAACTGAAGGGCGATTTGCAACAGGCGACTGGCACGGCTCGCAAGGCATTCGGCGACGGGAAGGAGAAAATCAGAAGGATGGGCCGGTGACGTTTCCGCCGCGCCGGCCCGTGTTCATTTAAAGAACCATCAATGATCGTGCCGCATGCAGGCCGCTGCAGGTTGCTGCGCGGCCTTGCGGCTCAGCATCAGCGTGACGACGGCCGACACGGCCAGCGTCGCGCCGACCACGTACAGGCCCGCTGCATATCCGCCCGTCACGTTCTTGAGCCAGCCGATCGCAAACGGTCCGACGAAGCCGCCCAGGTTACCGACCGAATTGATCATCGCGATACCCGCTGCCGCGCCCGCGCCGGAGAGGAACATGCTCGGCATCGCCCACAGCGGCGCCTTCGCCGCGCTGATGCCGACATTGACGACCACCAGTGCAAGCACGATCATGAGCGCCGTGCCCGCCTGACCGGCGAAGATGAAGCCGACACACGCCAGCGCGCAAGGAATCACGACGTGCCACGTGCGCTCTTCCGTCCTATCCGAGTGCCGCGCCCACAACACCATCGCGATCACTGCCAGCACGCTCGGAATGCCCGTCAGCAGGCCCGTTTGCAGCGCGCTGAATCCATACTGGCGGATGATGAGCGGCGCCCACAGGCCCAGCGTATACAGGCCTGCTGACGTGCCGAAGTAGATCAGCGCGAGTGCGAGCACACGCGGATCGCGCAGCGCGCTCAGCGCGCCTGCCGTATGTCCCGAGTGACCCTTGCGCTCGTCGGCTTCGGCCTTGAGTTTCGCGATCAGCCATTCGCGCTCGTCGTCCTTCAGCCAGTGCGCTTTCGACGGCGTGTCGGTCAAGAACTTCAATACGACGAAGCCGAGCACGACGGCAGGCACGGCCTCGATGATGTAGAGCAATTGCCAGTCGGAGAGACCGAACATCGGCGGCAACTGCATGATCGCGCCGGAGATCGGCGAGCCGATGGCCGTCGAGATCGGCGCGGCGGCCATGAACCATGCAGCGGCGGCAGCGCGTTGCTTGCCCGGAAACCACAGGCTCAGATACAGGATGATGCCCGGAAAGAAGCCCGCTTCCGCGACGCCCAGCACGAAGCGCAACACGTAGAAGCTGGTCGGTCCCGTGACGAACGCCGAAGCCGCTGACACGATGCCCCACGTCACCATCACGCGCGCGATCCAGATCCTGGCGCCGACCCGATGCAGGATCAGATTCGACGGCACTTCGAACAGAAAGTAGCCGATGAAGAACAGCCCACCGCCGAGGCCGAATGCCGTCGGCGACAGGCCGATTGCCTTGTTCATCGTCATGGCGGCGAAGCCGACGTTGACGCGATCGAGAAAGCTGACGAAGTAGAGCAGCATCACGAACGGAATGATCCGTAACATCAGCTTGCGCGCTACTCGCGATTCGAGTTCGGGTTGCATGTGTCTCCTCCTTGGAGGTTGAGCCGGGCTGTGCCGGACAATCCAGGCTTCACGCGTTGTCTGCCGTTTGCGGGTCAGTTGTCGTTGTGTGCGTGAAGCCTTTGGGCGCGTTTTTCGCTGCGCCCGGTGTCGCGGCGGCAGGAGCCGCGCGACCACGGAACTGCATCTGCGTTATGCGGCGACGGCTACCTTTTCGACGAGCGCGCACACGGCTGCCGTCACTTGCGCCGTCGTTGCCTTGCCGCCGAGATCGCCCGTATGCAGCGACGGGTCCGCGGTGACGGTTTCGACTGCGCTCATCACGCGCTTCGCCGCTTCGAATTCACCGAGATGCTCGAGCAGCATCACGACCGACCAGAACGTGCCGATCGGATTCGCGAGGCCCTTGCCCATGATGTCGAATGCCGAACCGTGGATCGGCTCGAACATCGACGGATAGCGGCGCTCCGGGTCGATGTTGCCCGTCGGTGCGATGCCGAGGCTGCCCGCCAATGCGGCGGCGAGGTCGCTCAGGATGTCGGCGTGCAGGTTGGTCGCGACGATGGTGTCGAGCGATGCGGGGCGGTTGATCATGCGCGCCGTCGATGCATCGACGAGTTCCTTGTCCCATTTGACGTCGGGGAACTCCTTCGAAATCTGCAGCGCGATTTCATCCCACATCACCATGGCGTGACGCTGTGCGTTGCTCTTCGTGATGACGGTGAGGAGCTTGCGGGGGCGCGACTGCGCGAGACGGAACGCGAAGCGCATGATGCGCTCGACGCCGGCGCGCGTCATGATGGAGACGTCGGTGGCGGCTTCGATGGGATGGCCCTGATGCACGCGACCACCGACGCCCGAATATTCGCCTTCGGAGTTTTCGCGGACGATCACCCAGTTCAGCTCTTCGGGCGTGCAGCGCTTCAACGGTGCGTCGATGCCGGGGAGAATGCGCGTCGGCCGGACGTTCGCGTATTGATCGAAGCCCTGGCAGATTTTCAGGCGCAGGCCCCACAGCGTCACGTGATCGGGCACGTCGGGGTCGCCTGCCGAGCCGAACAGGATCGCGTCCTTGTTGCGGATTGCGTCGAGGCCGTCGGCGGGCATCATCACGCCGTGCTCGCGGTAGTAGTCGGCGCCCCAATCGAAGTTCTCGAACTCGAATCTGAAGCTGTTGCTGCTGCGCGCCAGCGCTTCCAGCACTTCCTTGCCCGCCGGCACGACTTCCTTGCCGATGCCGTCGCCGGGGATCGTCGCAATGGAATAGGTCTTCATGTCTCGCTCCTTCAATTGATATGGAATGGAACTGACTGTACCCAACTGGAAGCGCTGTAACCGGTGCTAAACTCAAAGCATCTTTAACTTAAATTCACAAATAGAGCAGTGACCGACACCGTTCAACCGACCGATCTGAGCTTTTTCTCGACGCTTGCCGCGTCAGGCAGCCTGAGCGCGGCGGCGCGCGAACTGGGTTTGACGCCCGCGGCCGTGAGCAAGCGTCTGACGCAGATGGAGCAGCGCGCGGGCGTGCCGCTCGTGAACCGGACGACTCGCCGGATGATGCTGACGCCCGAAGGCGAGGTCTATCTGGAGCACGCGCGGCGAATACTCGATGAGATCGACGCGCTGTCCGAGCTGCTGGGCAGCGCGAAGAAGAGTCCGAAGGGACTGTTGCGGGTGAACGCGACGCTTGGTTTTGGGCGCAGTCATGTCGCACCGGCGATCTCGCGCTTCGTGCACCGCTATCCGCAGGTCGCGGTGCAGTTGCAGCTGTCCGTCACGCCGCCGCCGCTCACCGACGACGCGTTCGACGTCTGTATCCGCTTCGGCGAGCCGCCCGACACCCGCGTCGTCGCGCGGCGGCTTGCGCCGAATCGCAGACTGCTATGCGCGGCGCCTTCGTACATCGCCGAGTATGGGATGCCGCTCACGCCGCATGAACTGGTCAGGCATAACTGCATCGGCATACGGCAGGGCGACGAAGCGTATGGCGTGTGGCGGCTCGCGACGGGACGCGGCGCTGCGCGCAAGACAGAGGCGGTGCGCATCAACGGCAATCTGACGACCAACGACGGCGAGATCGCGGTGAAGTGGGCGCTCGAAGGGCACGGTGTTCTGATGCGTGCGGAGTGGGACGTCAACGAATATCTTGCGGATGGGCGGCTCGTTCAGGTGCTGCCGGGGTATGAGACGCCGGGCGCCGATATTTTTGCGGTGTATTCGCAAAGGCATCAGATGTCGGCGCGGATCAGGACGTTTGTCGATTTTATTGCGGGGGAGTTGAGGGAGGCGCGGGAGGGGTGACGGTCGTGCCACCAATACCGTGCATCACACGATTGATCCGCACGCAAAGCACGCCCACAGTGCTGCGCTGCACCAGCAAAGTGCCATCGAGCCTCACCATGAATCAGTGAGCAGCCTCGCGGTAGACCTGGAAAAACTCCGGCAAACCCAAGCCAGAAAAGCCTTAGCACCAACATCAACCCGCATGGCACACACCTTGCCTTTATCACCCCACAGCGGCTCAACGACGAGCCGCAAAGCAGCATCCCCCAAGTACTGACGAATTTTGGACAACGGCGTCCCCTGAATCTGGTCTCGCACCCGATTCGCGGGACGCCGTAGTCGTTTACAGGCCCGGAACATGACCGACAAAGCCACATCGATCGATCTGCTGAACTGGCGCACGCCCGCCATGCGCGCTTTCCACTTCGCGTGGATGGCGTTCTTCGTCTGCTTCTTCGCGTGGTTCGCGTGCGCGCCGCTGATGCCGCTCATCAAGCAGGAGTTCCACCTCACGGCGGATCAGGTCGCGAACATCAACATCGCCGCCGTATCGATCACGATTCTCGTGCGTCTGATCGTCGGTCCGATGTGCGATCGCTTCGGTCCGCGCAAGGTCTACGTCGCGTTGATGGTGGTCGGTGCGTTGCCCGTGCTCGGCGCCGCGCTCGCGCACAGCTACACGATGTTTCTGTTGTGCCGGCTCGGCATCGGCGCAGTCGGCGCGAGCTTCGTCATCACGCAATATCACACCTCGGTGATGTTCGCGCCCAACGTGGTCGGCACCGCGAACGCGACGAGTGCAGGTTGGGGCAACGCAGGCGCAGGCGCTGCACAGATGCTCGTGCCGCTGATGCTCGCTGGGGCCGTCGCGCTGGGCGCGAGCAACGCCGACGCATGGCGTCTGACGCTCGTGCTGCCGGGCATCGCGATGCCCATCATGGCCGCGCTCTACTGGCGCTTCACGCAGGATTGCCCGCAAGGCAATTTCACGGAACTGCGCGCACGCGGCATCGCCATCGATAGCGGCAAGAAAGGCGGCTGGGCGAGCCTGCTCGCGGCATCGCGCAACTATCGCGTGTGGATGCTGTTCGTCACCTACGCCGCGTGCTTCGGCGTCGAGGTGTTCATCCACAACGTCGCGGCCATCTATTACGTCGATCACTTCCAGCTGTCGCTGCGCGACGCCGGTCTCGCGGCGGGCAGCTTCGGCCTGCTCGCGATCTTCGCGCGCCCGCTCGGCGGTCTGCTGTCGGACTGGGGTGCGAAGCGTCGCGGACTGTCCGCACGCTCCATGCTGCTGTTCGCACTGATCGCCGGCGAAGGCGTGGGCCTGCTTCTGTTCTCGCAGGCAAGCCACGCGGCGCTCGCCGTGATCGCGATGCTGCTGTTCGGGCTCTTCACACACATGGCGTGCGGCGCGACCTACGCGCTCGTGCCGTTCATCGACCGCAAGGCGCTTGGCGGCGTGGCGGGCATCGTCGGCGCGGGCGGCAATGTCGGCGCGGTGGCGGCGGGCTTCCTGGCGAAGGGCATGGGCGACCTGCATCAAACCCTGCTGACGCTCGGCGGCTTCGTCAGCGCGTCCGCGATCTGTGCGATCGCCGTGCGCTTTTCCGCCGAACACACTGCTCGCGATACCGCACTCGGTGCAACGAATTAAATCAATGAATCCCCTCTCTGACAGGATCGGCGACATGAAAGTCATCGTTATCGGCCACGGCATGGTCGGCCACAAACTGCTCGAATGCCTCGCGGAACAAGCCACGGCGCGCCTCGACATCACCGTGCTGTGCGAAGAGCCGCGTCCCGCTTACGATCGCGTGCATCTGTCGGAGTTCTTCTCGGGCAAGTCCGCCGACGATCTGTCGCTGGTCGAACCCGGCTTCTTCGATCGCGACGACATGGTGCTGCGCCTGAACGCGAAGGCCGTGTCGATCGATCGCGACGCGCACACGGTGACGACCTCGACGGGCGAAACGCTTTCCTACGACAAGCTCGTGATCGCCAGCGGCTCGTACGCATTCGTGCCGCCCGTGCCGGGCAAGGATCGCAAGGACTGCTTCGTCTATCGCACGATCGAAGACCTCGAAGCGATGCAGGAATGCGGCGCGCGCTCGAAGACGGGCGTCGTGATCGGCGGCGGCCTGCTCGGTCTGGAGTGCGCGAAGGCGTTGCGCGACCTGGGCCTCGACACGCATGTCGTCGAATTTGCGCCGCGCCTGATGGCCGTGCAAGTGGACGACGGCGGCGGCAAGATGTTGCGCGGCAAGATCGAAGAACTCGGCGTGACCGTGCATACGCAAAAGAACACGCTGGAAATCGTCGATGGCGAAGACGGCACGCACCGCATGCAGTTCGCCGACGGCAGCCATCTCGACACCGACATGATCGTGTTCTCGGCAGGCATCCGTCCGCGCGACGAGATCGCGCGTGCCAGTGGCCTCGCGGTCGGCCCGCGCGGCGGCATCGTAATCGACAACCACTGCCGTACGAGCGATGCCGACATCTACGCAATCGGCGAATGCGCGCTGTGGAACGGCCAGATTTTCGGCCTCGTCGCGCCGGGCTATGAAATGGCGCGCGTGACGGCGAAGCAGTTGCTCGGCGAACCGGACGCCGCGTTCGCGGGCGCCGACATGAGCACGAAGCTCAAGCTGATGGGCGTCGATGTGGCGAGCCTCGGCGATGCACATGGCGCGACGGCGGGCAGCCGCACGTATCAGTTCAGCGACGAACGCAAGCAGGTCTACAAGAAGCTCGTCGTGTCCGACTGCGGCAAGTTTCTGCTCGGCGGCGTGATGGTCGGCGACGCGAGCGAATACGGCACGCTGTTGCAGATGATGCTGAACCGCATCCAGTTGCCGGAATCGCCGGAATTCCTGATCCTGCCGCAAGCGGACGGCAACGCGAAGCCCGCGCTCGGCGTCGATGCCTTGCCCGAAAGCGCGCAGATCTGTTCGTGCAACAACATCTCGAAGGGCGCGATCTGCGCGGCCGTTTGCGCGGGCGCGACGACCATCGGCGACCTGAAGAGCGCGACGAAGGCGGGCACGTCGTGCGGCGGCTGCGTGCCGCTCGTCACGCAGGTGATGAAGGCCGAGATGAAGAAGCAGGGTCTCGCCGTCAACAACCATCTGTGCGAACACTTTCCGTTTTCGCGCCAGGAGCTGTATCACATCGTGCGCGTCGAGCGTATCGAGACCTTCAGCGCGTTGCTGAACAAGCATGGCCACGGCCTTGGCTGCGATATCTGCAAGCCCGCTGTCGCCGGCATTCTCGCGTCGTGCTGGAACGAGTTCGTGCTGAAGAAAGAGCACGCCAGCCTGCAGGACACCAACGACTACTACCTCGCGAACATCCAGCGCGACGGCACGTATTCCGTCGTGCCGCGCATGCCGGGCGGCGAAGTGACGCCGGACGGTTTGATTGCCGTCGGTCAGGTCGCGAAGAAGTACGGTCTCTATACGAAGGTCACGGGCGGGCAGCGCGTCGATCTGTTCGGTGCGCGCGTCGAGCAGTTGCCGTTGATCTGGGAAGAGCTGATCGCGGCGGGCTTCGAATCGGGCCACGCGTATGGCAAGTCGCTGCGCACGGTGAAATCGTGCGTGGGCTCGACGTGGTGCCGTTACGGCGTGGACGATTCCGTCGGCCTCGCGATCGATATCGAGAACCGCTACAAGGGCCTGCGCTCGCCGCACAAGATCAAGTTCGCGGTGTCGGGCTGCACGCGCGAGTGCGCGGAAGCGCAAAGCAAGGACGTCGGCATCATCGCGACGGAAAAGGGCTGGAATCTCTACGTGTGCGGCAACGGCGGCATGAAGCCGCGCCATGCCGAACTGATCGCGTCGGATCTGGACCGCGAAACGCTGGTCCGCTATATCGACCGCTTCCTGATGTTCTACGTGCGCACGGCCGACCGGCTGCAACGCACCAGCGTGTGGCGCGAGAACCTCGAAGGCGGCCTCGACTATCTGCGCGACGTCGTCATCCACGACAAGCTCGGTATCGCGGCGGAACTCGAAGCGGAAATGCAGCACGTGGTCAACACCTACGAATGCGAATGGAAGAAGGCCGTCACGGACCCCGAAACGCGCAAGCGCTTCCGTCACTTCGTCAACAGCGACAGCGCCGACGACAACGTCAGCTTCGTGCCGACGCGCGGCCAGATCCGGCCCGCCACGCCCGACGAGCGCCAGCGGCCCGTGCGCATTCCCGTCGTCGTCGAGCAGTCGACGGAGCCGGCAGAAACGGTTTGACCCAGAGCACCTACGTCACTCATTCACCGATAGAACGGAGATCGACATGAACAACGACCGTCTGCCGACCACCTGGACGTCCATCTGCGCGCTCGACGATATCGTGCCGAACACGGGCGTCTGCGCGCTCGTCAACGGCGAGCAGGTCGCCGTGTTCCGCGTCGAAGGCGAGCGCGGCGGCGTGTACGCCATCGACAACTTCGACCCTGCCTCGCAGGCGGCCGTGCTGTCGCGCGGACTGATCGGCAGTGTCGGCGAGCGCATCGTCGTCGCTTCGCCGATCTACAAGCATCACTTCGATCTGCGCACGGGCGAATGCCTCGAAGCGCCCGACAAGTCCGTCAGCGCGTTCGCGGCGCGCGTCGAAGATGGGCACGTGTGGGTATCGGCGTAATCTACGGAACGGAATCTGGCAATGACGTGCGAGAACATCAAGACGGTGTGTCCTTACTGCGGCGTCGGTTGCGGCATGGTGCTGCACGTCGAGGAAGGGCAGGTCGTCAAGATTTCCGGCGACAAGGATCATCCGACCAACTACGGTCGTCTGTGCACGAAAGGTCAGTCGGCACATGTCGCGCTGCGCAAGTCGGGCCGCCTCGAAAGCGCGTTCGAGCGGCGCACCCGCGACGCCGATCCGATTCCCGTTTCCGCCGATCTCGCGATTCCCGACACCGCCCGCCGTCTGCGCGCGATTCTCGATGAACACGGTCCCGATGCGCTGTCGTTCTACGTGTCGGGACAGATGTCGATCGAGGCGCAATATCTCGTCAACAAGCTCGCGAAGGGCTTTATCGGCACCAACAACATCGAGTCGAACTCGCGGCTGTGCATGGCGAGCGCGGGCAGTGGCTACAAGCTGTCGCTGGGCGCGGACGGGCCGCCGGGCTCGTATCAGGATTTCGACAAGGCGAATCTGTTCTTCGTGATCGGCGCGAATATGGCCGACTGCCACCCGATCCTCTTTCTGCGCATGATGGATCGCGTGAAGGCAGGCGCGAAGCTGATCGTCGTCGATCCGCGCCGTAACACGACGGCGGAGAAAGCCAATCTGTTCATGCAGATCAAGCCGGGCACCGATCTCGCGCTGCTCAACGGCCTGCTGCATCTGCTGCACAAGAATGGCCGTACCGACGCGCGCTTCATCGGCGAGTTCACGGAAGGCTGGGACACGATGCCCGCGTTCCTCGACGACTACACGCCGGAGAAAGTCGCCGCGCTCACGGGCATTCCCGAAGCCGACATCCGCCAGGCCGCGCAATGGATCGGCGAGGCGCCCGAGTGGATCAGTTGCTGGACGATGGGCCTGAACCAGAGCACGCACGGCACCTGGAACACCAACGCGATCTGCAATCTGCATCTGGCGACGGGCAAGATCTGCCGCCCCGGCAGCGGTCCGTTCTCGCTGACGGGTCAGCCGAATGCGATGGGCGGCCGTGAGATGGGCTATATGGGTCCGGGCCTGCCGGGCCAGCGCTCGGTGCTGGTCGAGGAAGACCGCGCGTTTATCGAAGACTTGTGGCAAGTGCCGCACGGCACGCTCAAGACGACGCTCGGCGGCGGCACCGTCGACATGTTCTCGCGCATGGCGGCAGGCGACATCAAGGCATGCTGGATCATCTGCACGAACCCGGTGGCGAGCGTCGCGAACCGGCAGAACGTGATCGCCGGATTACAGGCCGCTGAACTCGTGATCGCGCAGGACGCGTTCCTCGACACGGAAACCAACCGCTACGCCGACGTCCTGCTGCCCGGCGCGCTGTGGGCCGAGGCGGAAGGCGTGATGATCAACTCCGAGCGCAACATGACGCTGATGCAGAAGGCCATCGATCCGCCCGGCGCCGCGCTCGCCGACTGGCAGATCATTGCGCGCGTCGCGTGCGAGATGGGCTTTGCGGATGCGTTCACGTATGCATCGGCGTCTGAGGTGTTCGATGAAATCGCGCGCGTGTCGAATCCGAAGACGGGCTATGACCTGCGCGGCGCTAGCTACGCGCGGCTGCGCGAAACGTCGCTGCAATGGCCGTGCGCGCCCGGTGCCGCATCGGACCGCAACCCGCTGCGGTATCTCAACGACGGCGTGAGCCAGACGCTGAAAGTGCTGCCCGACGGCACGCGCCCCGCACTGGTGTTTCCGACCGCGAGCGGCAAGGCGATGTTCTTCGCGCGTCCGCATGTCGATCCCGCCGAGATGCCTGGCGCGGAATTCCCTGTCGTCCTGAACACGGGCCGCCTGCAACACCAATGGCACACGATGACGAAGACGGGCAAGGTGCCGATGCTCAACCGGCTGAACCCTGCGCCCTTCGTCGAACTGCATCCGGAAGACGCGGCTTCGCTCGGTGTGCGCGACAAGGACCGCGTCGAAGTGCGTTCGAAGCGCGGACGCGCCGTGCTGCCCGCCGTCGTCACCGAGCGCGTGCGCCCCGGCAACTGCTTCGCGCCGATGCACTGGAACGACGTGTATGGCGACGACCTGTGCATCAACGCCGTGACGAGCGATGCAATCGACGCGATCTCGCAGCAACCCGAGCTGAAGTTCTGCGCGGTGGCTTTGTCGCGTGTCGAAGCCGAACCCGACGTGGTCGAAGCGTTGCCACGCGATACTGAAGAAGCACCGGCTGCCGCGCAGGAAACGCCTGTCGCGATGGCCCGTCAGCAACAGGAACTGGATATGGCCCGTATCGACGCTCTCGCCGCCA
Source organism: Paraburkholderia largidicola (assembly GCF_013426895.1). Classification (NCBI taxonomy): domain Bacteria; kingdom Pseudomonadati; phylum Pseudomonadota; class Betaproteobacteria; order Burkholderiales; family Burkholderiaceae; genus Paraburkholderia; species Paraburkholderia largidicola. Next base: position 854,515 of record NZ_AP023176.1, read on the forward strand.
TGCTCGGCATCACCGACACACCCGCTCCGACGCTGGACGATGCCGCGCGGCACTACATGGCGGGCTTCGTCAGCGGCTTGCGTTCGTCGCAAGGCGACGCGCATGGCGTGCCCGCGTTGCCTGCGAATGCACCGCTGTCCGCGAATGCGCGGCTCTGGCTCGACGGCGTGCTCGCGGGTCTTTTCAGCCGTGTACCGGAATCCGCCCCGGCGCTGACGTCCGTGGCGCAACCCGAAGCGGTCGGCGGGCCTGCCGTGCGCATCGCGCACGCGCGGCCCAAGGTCGCGCTGCTGTGGGCGTCGCAGACGGGCAACATCGAATCGTTGACCGAGCAATACGCAACGCAACTGATGGAGTCCGGCTTCGAGATCCGCATGTCGTGCATGGCGGACATGCCCGTCGCCGCGCTCGCGCAGAGCAAGTACGTGCTGCTGATGACGAGCACGTTCGGCGACGGCGACGCGCCCGACAATGGCCAGAGCTTCTGGAACGCATTGCAGGCCGACAGCGCGCCGCGCCTCGCCGATCAGCAATATGCGGTGCTCGCGTTCGGCGACCCCAGCTATGACCAGTTCTGCGGCCACGGCCGCAAGCTCGACGCGCGCTTCGCCGAACTCGGCGCGAAGCGTTTGCATGCGCGCGTCGATTGCGACACGGATTTTCAGCCAGCCGCCGACAAGTGGCTCGAAGCCGTGATCGCGAAGATCAAGGCCGACGACGCGTTGCTCTATGAAGTGCCCGCGCAAGGCGTGATTCCCGCGGTGCTGCCGTCGAAGACGAGTCCCGCCCAGTCGCGGCTCGTCGAGAATCTGCGCCTGAATCGCAATGGCTCGAAGGACACGCGCTACTTCTCGCTGGCGATCGGCGATTCGAACCTCGAATACGAAGCGGGCGATGCGCTCGGCGTGTGGCCGAAAAACTGCCCCGAACTGGTCGACGAACTGATCGATCTGTCGGGCGTGAGGGCGGATGCGCCCGTGCATGTGGCGGGTGTCGGCGACATGCGGATCGCCGACGCCTTGGCGCGGCACTATGAAATCGCGCGGCCGAGCGCGGAAGCGCTGCAACTGATCGCATCGCGCAGCCGCAACGATGCACTCGCCAGGCTGCTCGCCGACGAACGCAAGGCCGACCTGAAACAATGGCTGTGGGGCCAGCAACTGGCCGACGTGCTCCACGAGTTTCCCGCCGATCTCTCCGCCAGCGAGTTGCTCGGCGTGCTCAAGCGCCTGCAGCCGCGGCTCTATTCGATCGCGTCGAGCCCGAAAGCGCATGCGGGCGAAGTGCATCTGACCGTCGCCGCCGTGCGCTACAACAACGGCAGGCGCAACCGCAAAGGCGTGTCGTCGACGTTTCTCGCCGACCGCGCACACGACGTCAGCGTGCCCGTCTTCGTGCAGAAGTCGGCACATTTCCGTCCGCCGCGCAGCGGCGACACGCCGATGATCATGGTCGGGCCCGGCACGGGTGTCGCGCCGTTTCGCGGCTTTCTGCACGAGCGCAGCGCGCGCGGCGCGACGGGGCGCAACTGGCTGTTCTTCGGCGAACAGCATGCGGCAACCGACTTCTACTATCGCGACGAACTCGAAAGCATGCAGCAAAGCGGGCTGCTGACGCGCCTCGATCTGGCGTTCTCGCGCGATCAGGCCGACAAGGTCTATGTGCAAGACCGGATGCGCGAGCAGGGCGCGCAATTGTGGGCATGGCTCGAAGAGGGCGCGCACTTCTACGTGTGCGGCGACGCGAGCCGGATGGCCAAGGACGTCGATGCCGCGCTGAAGGAAGTCGTCGCGCAGCACGGCGGCCTGAGCGCCGAGCGGGCGGAAGAATACGTCGGCGCAATGACGAAGGACCGCCGCTACGTGCGGGACGTCTACTGAAGCGCGCGGGCGGCTGCCCGCAACCTTTGTGTAATGTCAAGCATTTCCGATTAAATCGCACACGATGTATAATGCGTTCCTGTAGAGACATCCGTCTCGTGCCAACGAGGACGCAAATGAAGACCACCGCCAAGGCAGAAGACACGAACCCGAAGCTCGCCGACTTCCTGTGCTTTGCCGTTTACTCGGCGAACCTGGCATTCGGCAAGGCTTACAAGCCGATTCTCGAAGAACTGGGGCTCACGTACACGCAATACATCACGGTGATTGCGCTGTGGGAAGAGGACCATCAGACCGTCAGCAGTCTCGGTGAAAAACTCTTTCTCGAATCGAACACGCTCACGCCGATCCTGAAGAAGCTCGAAGGAATGGGTTATCTGGAGCGCCAGCGCGATCCGGAAGACGAGCGCCAGGTGCGCGTCAGCCTGACCAAGGCTGGCCGGAAGCTGCGCGAGAAGGCGTTCGGCATGGATCTGGTGGAGGCCTGCGGCCTTGCGCCCGACGAGTTCTCGAAGATGCAGAAGTCCATCGTCACGCTGCGCAACAACCTGATCAAGGCAGTGAGCGAGCAGGACTGAGCCACAGTGCGGGCGCTTTCCGCGCCCGTCGACGCTCCGTACCAGGCGCGTCGTCAAGCCGGATTGCCGGCTTTTTTCTCGACAAATGCATCGCACGCGATTAAATCGCACTTGACAGGAAAAATTTTGAGCCTAGAATGTGTCGTACGCGATGTAATCGTGTGCGGTTAAAGAAGATGGTAGCGCCAGTCAGGCGCGATCCACGGAATATTCAACGTTATGGCGCCCCAGCGCGGGCGCCTCCACCTGGCGGAGTTCAACATGAGCAAGTTCTTCAAAGTCGCAGTCTGGTTTGCCCTTGGCGTCGCAGCGTCCACTTCGGCCTTCGCGAGCGGCTACGGCCCCGCGCCGCATTACAACCCGCTGCAAGGCGCCCCCGTGTCGCAGCAAGGCCCGAGCGCCATCGTCGCCGAAGCAGGCCGCAATGCAGCCGCCAATGACGATATGGGTGGCGTAGCGACCCAAACCGTCGAATCGGGTCGTCGCACCATCTCGGGCGAGTTCAACGTGTCCACCTTCAAGCATCACTAAGTCGCGGCCAGAGGAGAGAGCACATCATGGCAAGAATCGACAACGTCCTGTACACGGGCAAGACGCACACCACGGGCGGTCGCGAAGGCGCTGCGCGCAGCCCGGACGGCCGTCTGGATATCCAGCTTTCGCCGCCGGGATCGAGCGGCAAGGGCACGAACCCCGAGCAACTGTTCGCAGCGGGCTGGTCGGCGTGTTTTATCGGCGCGATGGGACTCGCGGCGCGCGAACTGAAAATCGCGCTCCCCACCGACACGGCCGTGAACGCCGAAGTCGACCTCGGCACGGGTGAGGGCGGCTACTTCCTGCAGGCGCGTCTGAACGTGAGCCTGCCGGGCGTGAGCGCTGAAGTCGCGCAGAAGATCGTCGATGCGGCACACCAGACGTGCCCATATTCGAAGGCAACGCGCGGCAATATCGACGTCGAGATCGCGCTGGTTTGACGTGCGCGCTGCAGTGGCCGGATCGCTGGCGTCCTTCAGACGATGGACGCGACGGACCGGCTATTGCGCGTTGCTGCCCGATTGCGGCGGCTGCGGGTTGTGGGCGGGATTCGTGTCGTACTTGAACACGCGTTCGATGCCCGACTCGGGGTCTAACGCCAACGACAGGAGCGCCGCTTCGAGCGCGTCAGCTGTCTCCTTCGAATAAACCTGCTCGCCCTCCACATACACAGTGAAGGAGCGCAGGTATTTCGCTTTCTTTTCAGGGTTCTCGATGGTCTGCCGCGTCCATTCATAGAGAGGGTACGCAGCCGTCCCTACCTCTTCGGCTTCCTTGACGTAGCCGGCGAACGCATCGAACTGGCATGTCAGCACGGCGCGATGCTGGCTGAGCACGTCACGCAGCGGCGCATACGCCTGCGCAGCCGGGTCGGCGCGAAACGCACCAGCCCGTTCGTCCGAAACCGTGATCCTGACCTGGAACTGCCATGTGTCCTGCATGGTTTTCCCCAATCGAGCGATGCCGCGATTCTAGCGAATGGCTGAACTCTCAGCCTGCGCATTCGTGTCGATTCTGAGGTCTCAGAACGGGTTCGTCAGCGGTCGCTCGTTGGTCCAAAAAAGGCTATAAAAATCAACGACATGGAAATTCAATCCTCGACGAAAAACTGGCATGGGCCTTGCGCTATAAGCGCCCACTGGCCACGGCCATAGACAAGCGATGCCACCCGCGCATCCAGATCAAGGAGACATGCTTTGCAAACGACCTCTCACGCCCACGGCCCTTCGCAGCCGGTGCCCGCGCAACAACCCGTCGCTAAGACGCGCTTCTGGCCGGAAGGCTGGTGGAAGCTGATGGAATACCGGATCGGCATCATTCCGCTGCCCGTCTACTTCATCCTGCTCGCGCTGATCACGGGCTTTGCCGTCACGGGCAAGGTGCCCGGCGAAATTTCGATGGCGATCGCCGTGCTGGCGTTCTTCGGCTTCACCTGCGCCGAGCTGGGCAAGCGTCTGCCCGTTCTGCGCAACATCGGCGCGGCCGCGATCTGCGCGACCTTCGTGCCGTCGGCGCTCACGTACTATCACCTGCTGCCGAAACCCGTCCTCAACCTGACGACGGAGTTCACCAAGCAGACGAACTTCCTGTATCTGTTCATTGCGTCGATCATCGTCGGCAGCATTCTGAGTATGGACCGGCGCGTGCTGATCCAGGGCTTCATCAAGATCTTCGTGCCGCTCGCAATCGGTTCGATCGCGGCCGCCATCGTCGGCACGGCGGTCGGCGCGATGTTCGGACTCGGCGTGAAGCACACGCTGCTGTATATCGTCGTGCCCATCATGGCGGGCGGCGTAGGCGAGGGCGCGATTCCGCTGTCCATCGGGTACTCGGAAATCATGCATCTGCCGCAGGGCGAACTGTTCGCCCAGGTGCTGCCGCCCGTGATGCTGGGCAGCCTGACGGCGATCGTGCTGTCCGGCGCGCTCGACATGCTCGGCAAGCGCTTTCCGCATCTCACGGGTCAAGGCCGTCTGCAGGTCGGCGAAAAGGATGAAATGGACCCGGTGAAGGAAGAAATCTCCGGCCATATCGACGTCACGCATATCGCGGCCGCCGGCATCACCGCGATCACGCTCTACCTGCTCGGCCTGATGTGCCGCAATCTGTTCGGTCTGCCCGCGCCCGTCGCGATGCTGTTCCTCGCGGTGCTCGTGAAGCTCGCGCGCGCGGTGTCGCCGCAGCTGCAGGAAGGCGCGTTCGTCGTCTACAAGTTCTTCTCGACGGCCGTCACGTATCCGCTGCTGTTCGCGATCGGCGTCGCGATGACGCCGTGGGACAAGCTGATCGCCGCATTCACGATTGCCAATATCGTGACCATCGTCGTGACGGTGGCAACGCTGATGGGCACGGGCTTTGTGGTTGGGCGCTTCCTGAAGATGTACCCTATCGACACCGCGATCGTGAACGCCTGCCACAGCGGCCAGGGCGGCACGGGCGACGTCGCGATCCTGACGGCGGCGAACCGCATGACGCTGATGCCGTTCGCGCAGATCGCCACGCGCATCGGCGGCGCAATCGTGGTGACGCTGACGTTGATCCTGCTCGCGCATTTCGGCTGACGCGCCCGCGCCCGACGCGGCGCGACAGCGGGCGGCGCGATCTGTTTGCGCCGCCCGTTTTCGTATAAGGTGCCGTGCGCGAATCCAGCGCAAGCCGGCATCCGGCGTCGGGCATCGATGAGGTTGAATGTGCGCGTGAGAATAAGAGGCATACCGTTGTGGGCATGGGCCGCTGCTGGCGCGCTGTATCTCGGCGCGGCAGCAGCGGCCGTCGAATTTGCGTGGGACCGCGCGATCGATGCGCTCGCGCAAGTCGGCGCGCATCGGCTGGATCTGTACGCGGCCAGCCTGAAAAGCGAGCTGGGCCGCTTCGAGATGATGCCCGCCATCGTCGCGCGGCAAGATAGCGTGCGTGCGCTGCTGCGCGCAGGCTCGCGCGCTTCGCCCGAACTGCTGCACGACGTCAATACGTATCTCGAAGCCGTCAGCGACGACGCGGGCAGTCTCGCCGTCGACGTGATCGACCTGCAAGGCGAGGTGATTGCCGCGAGCAACTGGAACCAGTCGTTCAGCTTCGTCGGCACCAATGTTTCCTATCGGCCGTACTTCAAGGACGCGCTCGTACACGGCACGGGGCGCTTCTTCGGCATCGGCACGAACACGGGAATGCCGGGCCTGTACTTCGCGAGCGCCGTGCGCGACGCGGGCAAGCCGATCGGTGCCGCCGCCGTGAAGCTGAGCGTCGATGCGCTCGAAGCGGCGTGGCGCACGCCGGGCGAAGCGGCGATGGTGATCGACAGCAACGGCGTGATCGTCATCTCGACGGTGCCCGCGTGGAAGTTCACCGCGTTCCGGCCGATCACCGCGCAGCAGCAGCGCGACATTCAGGCTTCGCGGCAATACGCGGGCCGCAACGTCGATGCGCTGCCGTATCGCCGCGTCGGTGAGTGGAACGGCACGGCATGGCTCGGGCGCTTTCCCGACTGGCGGCGGGCGGGCCACACCACGCAGTTTCTCGTGATGTCGCGGACCGCGCCGCAGGCGGGCGACTCGATCACGGTGCTGCTCGACGTGGCCACCGCGCGGCGTCAACAGCAGATTGCGCTCGCGTTCGTGACGGGCGCGTTTCTGATCGCCGGGCTGTATGCGTTGTACGCGGCCCAGCGGCGCCGCACGATCGCCGAAAAGCTCAAGGCGCAGGACGCGCTGCGCCTCGCCAACGACCGGCTGGAGATGACCGTCGCGCAACGCACGGCGGCGCTCGTCGAAACCAATGAACGGATGAAGCAGGAGATCGTCGAGCGCAAGCGGACCGAGCAGCGGCTGCGCGACTCGCAGCAGGAAGTCGTGCACGCGGGCAAGCTTGCCGTGCTCGGGCAGATGGCGGCGGGCCTCACGCACGAGCTGAACCAGCCGCTCGTCGCGATCCGCACGCTGTGCGACAACGCGCGCACGTTCTTCGAGCGTAATCAGCCCGAGCAGGCGGTGGCGAATCTGGAGCGCGTGGCGAAGCTCGTCGACAGCATGGCCGTGTTGACGGGCGAGTTGAAGACCTTCGCGCGCAAGCCCGATGTCGAGCGGGTGGCGGTATCGCTGAGCGAAGCCGTCGCGCACGCGCGGCTCATCTACGAAGCGCGTATCCGCGACGAAGGCGTGCAGCTCGATGTGAAGATTCCGGCGGGCACGACGGTGTGGGCCGAATCGAGCCAGTTGCAGCAGGTGATCGTCAATCTGCTGGGCAACGCGCTCGACGCCGTGCGCAACGAACCGAAGCGCGTCATCACGATAGCCGCCGCCGATCCCGACGCGCGCGAGCGTGTGCTGTTCACGATCGCGGATAGCGGCCCGGGCATCGCGCCCGATGTGCTCGCGCATCTGTTCGAGCCGTTCGTGACGACCAAGCCGCGCGGGCATGGACTCGGCCTCGGGCTCGCTATCTCGTCGCGTATCGTCGAGGGTTTCGGCGCGAAGATTTCCGCCGCGAATCTTGCAGACAGCGGCGCGGACGGCGGCGCACAATTCACTATCGAATTCGCGGCGGCAACGTCGCAGAGGGTGGTTCATGGGAGATGACATTCGCGTGCTCGTCGTCGAGGACGATGAGAACGTCCGCTTCGGCGTCGAACAGGCCGTGGCGCTGGCGGGCTTTCCCGTCAGCGCGTTCGCATCGGCGGCGCAGGCGCTGGCTGAGGTCGCGCCGGGCGCGCCGCTCGTGATCGTGTCGGACGTGCGGATGCCCGGCATCGACGGTTTGCAGTTGCTCGACAAGGTGCTGGCAATCGACTCGCAGATCCCCGTCGTGCTGATCAGCGGCCATGCCGACATCTCGACGGCCGTGAGCGCAATGCAGGTCGGCGCGTACGACTTCATCGAGAAGCCTTTTTCGTCCGACCATATCGCGGGGCGCGTCGCGCGCGCGGTCGAGAAGCGGCGCCTCACGCTCGAAGTGCAGGGCTTGCGGGCCGCGCTCGACAACTGGCAGGGCATCGAGGCGCTGGTGCTCGGCAAGTCGCCGGCCATGGCCGAAGTGCGCAAGAAGATTTTGCGGCTCGCGGACACGTCGGTGTCGGTGCTGATCACGGGCGAGACGGGTACGGGCAAGGAGTTGATCGCGCGCAGCCTGCATGATTTCGGCGGGCGGCGCGACAAGCATTTCGTCGCGCTCAATTGCGGCGGCCTGCCGGAACAGATTTTCGAAAGCGAGCTGTTCGGCCACGAAGCGGGCGCGTTCACGGGCGCGATCAAGAAACGTGTCGGCAAGATCGAATGGGCGCACGGCGGCACGCTCTTTCTCGACGAAATCGAAACGATGCCGATCGCGCTGCAGATCAAGATGCTGCGCGTGCTGCAGGAACGCACGCTGGAGCGGCTCGGCGCGAACGAGTCGATATCCGTCGATTGCCGGGTGATCGCGGCGTCCAAGGCCGATCTGACGGCGCTTGCCGCCGACGGGCGCTTTCGCTCGGACCTGCTGTACCGGCTGAACGTCGCGCAGATCGAACTGCCGCCGTTGCGCGAACGCCGGGAAGACGTGCCGCTGCTGTTCGAGCATTTCGTGCTCGCGGCTGCGCGCCGCTTCGGACAACCGGCGCCCGTCGTGTCCGCTTCGCAGGTGTCGGAACTGATGACGCACGCGTGGCCCGGCAACGTGCGCGAATTGCAGAACGTCGCGGACCGCTTCGTGCTGGGTCTGACGGGCGATAGTCTGCTGGCCGAAGGCAGCAATGCGGCAGTCAAGGGCGGCACGCTCGCCGATCAGCTTGCGTACTTCGAGCGCATGCTGATCGAAGACATGCTGCGGCGTCATCACGGCAACGTGGCGGACACGAGCGAGGCGCTCGGCATGCCGAAGAAGACGCTGTATCACAAGCTTCGCCAGTTGAAGATCGCTGCGCGTGATGCGCAGGGCGAAGAGATCGACACGTAGCGTTTGTTTTATCAGGCGCACTCCGCACTCCGCACTCAGCGCTTGAGACGCTTCATCAACACATGCGCGAACGCCTTGCCCTCCGTCGTCGATACGCGTCCGCTTCAACGAGGACGCCCGTTCAGATAAGCGAGGAATACGCACCCGGTCTTGTCGTACTGCGTCCGCGCGAAAGATGTGGCTACGCCGACCGCTCACGGTTGAAATCAGCCAGGGTTGAACGCACCTCTCGAATGCGAGCTTCGAGAGGTGACGTCCGCTGTCCAGCACAGAAGCGCCCTTCGAGACGCGATCAGATGTCGCTGTACTCGATAGTCGGTTCGCAACGAACAGGAAAGTTCACCGAGTTTGCGACGTAGCACTTCTCGTGCGCTTCGTGGTGCAGTTTCGCAGCCAGTTCGCGGTCGTCTCCCGATCGAATGACAACACGAGGACGCAAGACTACCTCCGTAAACCGGCCCCGATCGGGACTGTCGAGCATCGTGCCCTGGGCTTCGTCGAGATACGCCAGAACGCGGACGCCTGCATCTGCACACAAATGCAAATACCATAGCTGATGGCATGCGGAGACTGAAGCCAGCAACAGATCTTCCGGATTCCAGCGCGTCGCATCCCCACGGAACGCTGCGTCGGCCGAACCCGCAAGCTCTGGCTTGGCTCCGGCGCGGATAACGTGCTCGCGACCGTATTCGCGGTATCCGGAAGTGCCTGTGCCCTGATTGCCAAGCCACTGCACCGCAACGTTGTATTGATGTTCTCCGTATGCCATCGCGTAATCCATCCTTCAGTTTGCTGACTTTGAATCGGGACGAGGCACGGATGACGCCGGGCCTCGTTCACCGGGTTGTACGACGGAAGTCATTCTGGCACAGGTCATCGAAATGGTATACCATTATTCCAACTTAACCAGCCGGCACGCATGAGCGCAAATTGGACTCGACCGCAAACACCGTGGTGATATCCCTTCGAGAGATGATCGTAGGCGGACAATTGGGATCTGGAGAGCGGCTGGTCGAGCGAGATCTGGCTGACAGATTCGGCGTCAGTCGAATTCCATTGCGTGAGGCTATCCAGCAACTGGAGCGCGAAGGTCTTGTGGAAATTTTCAGGAACCGAGGCGCTGTAGTCCGGACGCTGACCGACTCGGATGTCAGCGAGATCTATGACTTGCGGACGCTACTCGAAGGAGACGCGATCTATCGCAGCGTAAAGCGGATGGATGAAGAGACGCTGGCTCGCGCGGAACTCGTCCATCGGCTGCTTGAATCCGCGACGACGAAGCTGAGACAGGGCGAACTCAATCGCGAATTCCATGAACTTCTGTATTCGCAATGCGGAAACGAGCGTCAACGCAAGGCAATCAGGGAACTGCGCGCACAAGTTGAACGCTATGAGCGCCTGCAGGACACGTTACTCGACGAGACTCCTTCGTTTCAGGTAGAGCACGAGGAGATTTTGCACGCGTGCACACAGCGAAATGCACGAGAAGCCCGCTCGCTCACGATTGCCCATCTCAATTCGGCCAGGAAGATCGTCGCGCAACTTATTGCGGACAACTGAGCGACTAATTTGCGGCTGCAAGCAGACCATTGAGGACGCCCGTCGGCAGCCTGATCCGGGTCGAACTGAGCCGTAGCGTCAGGCAAAGGTCGGCCAGTAAGAGGCATTCGACGGTCGCGATCGGATTGTCCGCACCCATCGGCAAAGTGGTGCGTCCAAACTTTAGCTCGAGCCATTGGCCGCTATTGCTGCATCAGCATCAGGTTCAGGTTCTGAACCGCTGCGCCTGATGCGCCTTTGCCGAGATTGTCGAAAACCGCCGACAGCAGGACGTGCTCATGTTCGATGTTGGAAAATACGCTCAAGCACATGTCGTTCGTGCCATTCAGCACTTGCGGATCCAGATGCTTCAAGACGCGCGATTCTTCCAGCGGCATGACACGTACGTGCGTTGCCCCGGCGTAGTGGCGCGCGAGGCATGCGTGTAACGTCGCGCCATCCACGCCGGGTGCGAGCAACCGTAACGCGAGGGGCACTGTCAGCACGATGCCCTGGCGGAACGCACCATAGGCCGGCATGAAGATGGGGCGCTGCGCGAGCCCGGCGTGCAGCTGGATCTCCGGCGCGTGCTTGTGCGCGAGTTCCAGACCATATACCTGGTACGAAGGCGCGTTGGCGGCGTCGGGCCCCTCGTATTCCTCCACGCCGGCACGCCCGCGTCCGGAGTAGCCGGACACCGCGTGGATGCTGATGGGGTAGTTGTCGGGTATGAGCCCAGCCTGCAACAGTGGATGCAGCAAGCCAATTGCACCTGTCGGATAGCACCCGGGATTGGTGACCCGGCGAGCGTTCGCAATGCGCTCAGCCTGTCCCGGCGTCATTTCCGGAAAACCGTATGTCCAGTCCGGCTGTGTGCGGTGTGCCGAACTTGCGTCGATCAACCTGACGGCAGGATTGACGATGGTTTCCACTGCCTCGCGCGCGGCAGCATCCGGCAAACAGAGAATGGCGATGTCACAAGCGTTGATGGCTTCCGTGCGACGCCGCGAATCCTTGCGTTCGTCCGCGGCAAGCGTGAGGAGTTCAAGGTCTGTGCGGTTGCGCAGCCGCTGGTGGATTTGCAACCCGGTGGTGCCCTGGTCGCCGTCGATGAAAACAACAGGAGAACGCATATAAAAGATACTCCGGTGACTGTAGGTGGTAACAGGCAAAACGAGTCCCTATATGTTCCGTGCATTGCTAGAATAGGAAAAGTTGAATTTCATAATGCTGACATTCAGTTTTTCTGAATCTGGACGCCGACATGCGAGAGATCAGTCTGGACCGATTGCGCACTCTGCTCGCCATTACCGACCGTGGCTCGTTTGCCGATGCGGCGCGCGCGTTGAATCTGGCGCCGCCAACGGTCAGCCTTCACATCGCTGAGCTCGAAGAGCGTATTGGGGCGCCACTCCTGTCGCGCAAACGTGGACAGGTCAGGCCGTCGGCGATAGGAGAGGTTTTGGTGGAGCGAGCCCGTCGCCTGCTCGCCGACGCGGAGCAGGCGTTGGACGACATTCAACGCCAGGTGCAGGGGCTCGAAGGGCGCGTGCGGGTCGGGGCGTCGACGGGTGTGATTGCTTACCTGTTGCCGCAAGCGCTCGAGGTGCTGCGCCAGCACCATCCCGCTATCGACATTCAGGTTGCAGTGCTCACTTCGCACGAAACGCTGTCCCGTCTGGCGGACGGAACGCTGGATGTTGGACTGGTCGCGCTGCCTCAGCCCCCTGTGGCAGGACTCACGATAAAACCCTGGCGCCGCGACCCCGTGATGGCCTTTGTGCCAGCGCATTGGCGGTGTCCGGCCCGCGTCACGCCCGAATGGCTCGCCGCTCAACCTCTCATTCTCAACGACGCGACCACGCGTCTCTCGCGTCTGACCACCGAGTGGTTCGCGACCGGGGGACATCATCCTGCGCCGCGCATTCAGCTCAACTACAACGACGCGATCAAGAGTCTGGTAGCGGCAGGTTATGGCGCAGCGCTGCTGCCCCATGAAGCCACGACGCCCTTGCCCGACAGCCGCATTGTCATGCGGCCGCTGCGCCCGGCGTTGTGGCGTCGGCTCGGGATCGCACATCGTGCGGAGTACGTCGAGCGTTCGACGCAACACGTACTCGATGTGTTGTGGGATCTGCGATTAGCCTGACCGCATGCCACGATGAATGAATCGCGGGGTTGTCGATATTTGACTCACCGGATCGGCCTCGCAGGACGACCTCGCGTTGTCTGGGATCATGCGCTGCGTGCGGTGGTGGCTGCATCCCGGTGCGCAGTTCTTCTGGCTTCATCTCGCGAGCGTCAACAGATTGTTGCAGGATTCCGCGCTGCAAAGTGTGCAATTACACATTATTATTCGGTGGTCGGTTCCTCCTGTGGTCAGCATTCGTCAGAAGCAGGGGTTGAAACCATCTCACTTCGTTTCATCTTTTGGAGTTTGCTCATGAAGGTCAAAGGTTCGGTTGTATTTGTGACGGGCGCAAATCGTGGTCTAGGTTTGGCGTTCGCTCGCGAGGCAGTGGCACGTGGTGCGGCGAAGGTGTACGCCGGTATGCGTAACCCCGACAACTTCAACGAGCCGGGCATTATCCCCGTCAAGCTCGATGTCAACGATGTGGATTCGATTGCTGCGGCGGCCAGGGCTGCACCAGATGTCACGCTTCTCGTGAACAACGCGGGTATCGCGGAATTGACGCAGGAACACTTCACCGAGCATGAAGTCGAGCAGGCCCGTCGGTTCTTCGAGACGAACTACTTTGGCATGATCCGGGTGACGAACGCTTTCCATCACGCGCTAGTCGCAGGCAAGGGCGCCATCGTCAACATTCTTTCGGATGCGACCTGGAAGGTCGTTCCCGTCCTTTCGCCGTACTCGGCCACGAAGGCGGCAGCATGGAGCTACACGAATAACATTCGTGCGCTGCTCAGCGAAAAGAACGTTCAGGTGGTGGGGCTCCACGTCGGCTTTCTGGATACCGATCTCGCCAAAGATGTCGATCTGCCCAAGACCGACCCGAGGGACGTGGCGCGCCAGGCGTATGATGTCGTCGACGCAGGCGGGAGCGAAGTCCTCGCCGATGCGGGCACGCGCGCCATCAAGAGCACGCTTTCGGCAGAGGTTCCGGCTTACATCGATCCATCGGTAGTCTGAACGCTCCTGCCAGATCCGACAGCGCTGGCCCTATGATCAAAGAGCACACATGAAAAGGGTGAACCACCTTCCGATGCCGGCCGAGCCGGATGGTCCGGACGCGTGCTTCTGCCTGGCGGGGCGTCGCAGTGCGCGCTTCATCACGCGGATCTTTGAAGGACACCTGGGCGCTGTCGGTCTGACGTCTTCACAGTTCTCTATTCTCTCGATCCTCGAGCGCTACCCTGATATTACGGTGGTCGAGCTGGCGCGGAGGATGGAGATGGATCGCACGACTCTGGTACGGACCGTGCGCCCCTTGAAGGACGAAGGTTCCGTCGTCGAGGGGCGCGAAAAGCTGGGACGGGCGGTGACGCTTCACCTGAGCGCCGGCGGGGTGACGAGACTCGATGAAGGGCGCCCCCTCTGGGAGGCTGCACAGCGCGAGTTTGAGGAACGTGTGGGCAAACTCGAGGCCGCTCGCTTTCGCGAGTTGGCGTTGTCGGTGACGTCCCACCAGGACTAGTTTCCCTGTAGACGCTGGTCCAGACCTCGAGTCGATCAGGGAGAACAGCATCAGCCAGAGCTCGGCCAGTGATGGCCACGCATGTGACCGTTACGCGCTGAAGTCGGCTAGTCGGGAAACGTCGGGCCGTGTTGCGCTAGCTCGTCGCTTCGCTTCGAGAAGACCCCTCTTGAGTCGTTCTCGCGATGGTTGCATCGTATCGAGCGCCAACGCCGCCAAGTGCCACCGTCGCACGCTTCGCGTGTTCGAGCAGATTGATCAAAGCGGTCGTGATGGTCGATGCCATATCGAATCGTGCTTTCGGCCCTGACAGCGTAAGTGCGCCCACGAGTTCGCCGGTTGCCCCGAAAACCGGCACGGATACCGATGCCGTTTCAGGATCGCGCTCGCCGTGCGACACAGCCCATAAGCGCTCGCGCACCTCGTCCCAACGCGGATCGAGCGTGTCGGTGAAGGCCAGCAGCACCTTGCCGGAAGCCCCCTTGTCGATCGCAAAGTCTTCGCCGACACGAATCGATACGCGCACAGCGCGCGCAGGTTCGACACGAAACAGCACCATTCTGCGGTCGCCTTGCCGCACATACAGCGACGCCGTCTCGCCGAGCTCGCGGCTCAGTTGCTGAAGGATCGGTTCGATCACCGGACCCACCTGGAACGAGCGCTGATAGAGCGCCGCGAGCCGCAGCGGCTGCGGCCCGATTGCGTATTGCCCGTCGCCAAGCCGTCGTATGAATCCGCCATGCTCCAGCGCGCCCAGCAGTCGCAGCACCGTGCTCTTGTACAGATCCGTGCGACGGGACAGTTCGGCGAGCGACAGGCTGTCGTCGGTGGGGCCAAACGCGTTGAGAATCGCGAAGGCGCGATCGAGTACTGCGACGCCGCTGGACGCATCGCCCTGTGCGGCTGGGTCCGAAGGAAAGTCCTTATGCATCCCGGTGGACACTGCGTTTCCTTATCAGGGTAGGTATCGAGACGACTGTACCGTTCTGCTGTGTAGAACGCAAGCTCCCTAAAACCACTGAAATTCCGGGTTTACCCACCTTAAATTTGCCTTCTTTAGCTCCTATAGTTCCGTCTAACAGAACATCATTCTTTCAGATAGAACGTAATCCGTCAGGAGCTAACCTTGGATATATCCCCGACACCTGCCGTTCTCGTCAGCGAAGTCGGCCCGCGCGACGGGCTTCAGAGCATCAGGAGCGTCATGCCGACGGCTGCCAAATGCCGCTGGATTTCCGCGTTGGCCGCTGCGGGTCTGAAGGAGATCGAAGTCGGTTCGTTCGTTCCTGCCAGACTGCTTCCCCAGATGGCCGACGTTCGTGAAGTGGTCGCTCATGCGCTGACCATCCCCGGTCTTCACGTCGCGGTGCTTGCGCCGAATCTGCGCGGATCGCAGAGCGCCTTCGAAGCGGGCGTGCACAAGCTCACGCTGCCCGTCTCCGTGACCAACGCGCATTCGATGGCGAACATCCGCAAGACGACCGCGCAGATGATCGACGAAGTGCGCGAGATCGTTGCGTTGCGCGATGCGCGCTTTCCGGGCGTGCAGATCGAGGCGGGCGTCTCGGTTGCGTTCGGCTGCACGATCGCGGGCGCCGTCAGCGACGACCAGACCATGCGCATGTGTCTGGCGATGGCCGAATGCGGTGTCGATGAAATCGGTCTGTCCGACACGAGCGGCTACGCGAATCCCACGCAGGTCCGACGCCTGTTTCGTCGCTTGCAGGCCGAACTCGGCGACAAGGCGGGCGGCGCGCATTTCCACAACACGCGTGGTCAGGGACTCGCCAATGTCGTGGCCGCGCTCGATGCAGGCGTGACGACCATCGACGCAAGCCAGGCCGGTCTCGGCGGATGCCCGTACGCACCGGGCGCGACGGGCAACATCGTCACGGAAGACCTCGTGTTCCTGCTCGAAGCGATGGGCTACGACACGGGCATCGATATCGATGCGCTGGTCGCCGCGCGCGCGATTCTCACCGAGGCGTTACCGGGCGAAGCCCAATACGGACATGTGCAGGACGCCGGTCTGCCCAAAGGTTTCAGCTATGCCGACGGACGTGCGCCGAGCGCGCCGCAACCGGAAGGCTGTCTGCTGGGAGACGCGCAATGAGCGACACCCAATCGACTCAATCCCTGCCATACAGCGGCCTGCGCGTGATCGAAATGACGCATATGGTGATGGGACCGACATGCGGGATGGTGCTCGCAGACCTCGGCGCCGAAGTGATCAAGATCGAGCCGATTTCGGGCGACAGTACGCGCACCTTGCGCGGCTCGGGCGCAGGCTTTTTCGGCACGTTCAACCGGAACAAGAAAAGCCTCGCCGTCGATGTGAAAGACCCGCGCGGCATCGAGATCGTCCATAAGCTGCTGGCGAATGCCGACATCTTCAGCGAGAACTTCAAGAGCGGCTCGATGGACAAACTCGGGCTCGGCTATGGCGCGCTGTCGAAGCTCAATCCCCGCTTGATCTACGTCTCGCACAAGGGTTTTCTGCCCGGTCC
This sequence comes from Paraburkholderia largidicola, assembly GCF_013426895.1. NCBI lineage: Bacteria > Pseudomonadati > Pseudomonadota > Betaproteobacteria > Burkholderiales > Burkholderiaceae > Paraburkholderia > Paraburkholderia largidicola. The sequence goes on from NZ_AP023176.1 coordinate 871,137, forward strand.
CTACGACCACCGCACGGCGCTCGATGAAGTCGTGCAGATGATGGGCGGCCTTGCGTACATGACAGGCCCGGAAGGTCGGCCGCTGCGCGCGGGTACGAGCGTCAACGACATCATGGGCGGCATGTTCGGCGCGATCGGCGCGATGGCGGCACTCGCGCAGCGCGAGCGCACCGGGCGAGGGCAGGAAGTGCAAAGCGCGCTGTTCGAAAACAATGTGTTCCTCGTCGCGCAGCACATGATGCAGTACGCGGTGACGGGTCACGCAGCCGCGCCGATGCCGAACCGTATCTCCGCGTGGGCCGTCTACGACGTGTTTTCCGTCAGGGATGGCGAGCAGATTTTTCTGGCCGTCGTATCGGATACGCAATGGGCCCTGTTCTGCGAGGCATTCCGTCTCGATGACCTGAAAGCCGACGAGCGGATCGCCACCAACAACCAGCGTGTGCAAGCTCGCGACTGGCTGCTGCCGCGACTGCGTCAGCACATGGAAGCCTTCAGCGCAGCGGAAATTTCAGCGATCTTCGAGCGGATCGGCTTGCCCTATGCGCCGATCACGAAGCCGCAGGACCTGTTCGACGATCCGCATCTGCTCGCGACGGGCGGACTCGCCGACGTGACCTTGCCGCCCGACGCCAGCGGCGCGGGAAAGCCGGTTTCCACGCGAACGGCGCTGCTGCCGTTGACGCTCGACGGTGAGCGTCTGCGCGTGCGCGCGGCGCCGCCCGCGCTCGGACAGGACACGCGGGCGCTGCTCTCGCAACTCGGCTATTCCGACGACGAACTCAGGCAACTGGTCGACGCCGGTGTCGTCGGATGCCAGCACAGGGAAGCGGGCGACGCATCGAGTCCATCTGCCAACGAACTCGCCAGCGCCTGACACCCGCTCACATCGCAAAGCAACACAGCGCTGGGCCGACCGCGACACGGTCAGGCTCGGCCCTTGAATTGTCTGGAGACGACAATGACATCCCTATCCTCGGACATGACGGCCGATACGCCTGCCACGCTTGAACAGCAGGCAGTCAGAAAAGCCGCATGGCGTTTCATTCCGCTGCTCGCACTGGCTTACTTTTTCAACTATCTGGATCGCACGAGTGTCGGCTTCGCCGCGCTGACGATGAATCGCGATCTGGGATTGACGGCCACCCAGTTCGGCTGGGGCGCCGGGATCATGTTTGCGGGCTATTGCCTCTGCGAGGTGCCGAGCAATCTCGCGCTGTACCGCTTCGGCGCGCGGCGCTGGCTGGCGCGCATCATGATCAGCTGGGGCTTCATGGCGGCGGCCACGGCACTGGCCGTGGGTCCGACCAGCTTTTATGTGATCCGTCTGCTGCTCGGTATCGGTGAAGCGGGCTTCTTTCCGGGCGTCATCTTCTTTCTGGCAGTGTGGTTTCCAGCGAGCTACCGCACGCGTGTGCTTGCCTGGTTCACCGTGTCGACGCCGCTGTCTTCGCTGGTCGGCGGACCGTTGTCGTCGTGGCTGCTTCAGATGGACGGCGTGCTCGGGCTCGCGGGCTGGAAATGGATGTTCATCGTCGAAGGTTTGCCGGCGTGTGCGCTCGGTTACCTCGTGCTGAAGATGCTCGCCGACAGGCCCGCCGAAGCCCAATGGCTGTCGCCCGAAGAGCGCCTCGCGTTGCAGGATGCTTTCGACCGCGAGGGGTCGTCGGCCCAGAAGAAAAAGGATTTCCGCGCGTCGCTCAAGGATGTGCGTGTCTATATCCTCGCGATGATTTCGTTCGGCTTCACGATGGGTTCATACGGTATCGGCATCTGGTTGCCGCAGATGCTGAAGGCACACGGCATGAGCGTGACGCAAACGGGCTGGGTGTCTGCCGTGCCGTATTTCTTTGCCACGATCGCGTTGCTCTGGTGGGCGAAACGCGTCGATGCGCGCGGCGGACATATTGCGAATCTCGCTGCGGGTCTGCTGGTCGGTGCCATCGCGCTCGGCGTCTCGACGTACTTCCATCAACTGTTGCCCGCGATGATCGGCATCACGCTGGCGCTGATCGGCACGATCGCCGGACGCACGATTTTCTATACGCTGCCCGCGCGATTCCTGTCCGGCCAGGCAGCCGCGGGCGGCCTCGCGCTGATCAATTCGATCGGTGCGCTCGGCGGCTTTGCGGGGCCGTATCTGGTGGGCTATCTGAAAGACAGCTTCGGCACCTACGCGGCGGGGATGTTCGGTCTGGCCATCGTGCTCGGGTTGACGACGTTGCTGACGCTCTCCCTCTATGCATTCAATCGGGAGCCGTCATGACGCGCGCGAAGCATTCACCCAGTCGACGCCGGCTTTTGCAGGCGGCAGCCGCATCGCTCGCCATGCCTGCCTTTGCCGCCACACACGCCATTGCCAAAGAAGAGACGCGTTCCATGACTGCGACCAGCAACTATTTGCCCGTTCGAGCCGACTGGCTCGCTTCCGGCGCGGAAGCGGCGCTCGAGCCCGACATGCCGATCGTCGATGCGCATCACCACTTCTATGACCGTCCAGGGTGGACGTATCTGCTCGACGAGTATCTTCAGGACGCCCAGTCGGGGCACGACATCACGGCGTCGGTGTTCATGCAGGGGCTGAGCCATTACCGGACATCGGGGCCGCAGGAATTGCGGCCTGTCGGCGAGACGGAGTACGTGAGCGGGGTGACCAAGTCGCTGCAAGCGGGGCGGCCTCAGGTCGCGAAAGGCATCGTCGGTTATGCGGATCTGCGCCGCGGCGCGGCTGTGCGCGACGTGCTCGAAGCGCATCTGCAAGGCGGACAAGGCCGGTTCCGCGGCGTGCGGCATCTGGTGACCTGGGATGCGGACCCGACGCTGGTCAACCCACTTTCAGCGGGGCCGCGCGGATTGCTGCTCGACCGGGACTATCGCGCGGGCGTGGCGCAACTGGATGCGCTCGGCCTGTCCTACGATGCCTGGCTTTTCTTTCCGCAACTCCCCGAGTTGTTCGATCTCGCGAAGGCCTATCCCAACATGCCCGTCATCATCAATCACTGCGGCGGCATCGTGCGTATCGCAAGTTATGAAGACAGGCGCAAGGAAGTTTTCGACCGTTGGTCCCGCTCCATGCGTGAACTGGCGCAACTGCCCAACGTGTATGTGAAGGTCGGCGGGCTGGGGATGCGAATCAACGGATTCGATTTCGAGAATGGGGAAAGGCCACCGTCCTCGGTACAACTCGTGGAAGCCTGGAAACCGTGGATGCAGACCTGCATCGAGACGTTCGGCACCGGGCGCTGTATGTTCGAAAGCAATTTCCCGGTCGACAAGGGCTCGTACCCGTACAGCAACGGCTGGAATGCGTTCAAGCGCCTGACCGCGCAAGCGACCCCGGACGAGCGCGCGGAGCTGTTCCGGGGGACCGTAAGCAAGGTGTATCGCCTTGGCTGACGGTTTCATCGGTTGGCGGGCACGTGAATCGGAACAGCACAGTCACTCATTACCAGGCTCCGGTGTCGGACCTTTGAGAGATACGCCCGTGTTGTCAACCTGGGCGTTGCCGTGTGCGAGCTGCTCGTATTTATCCTTCGATATTCCGCGCTCGGCGTAGATAAACGCGGCCACTTGCCAAAGCGCCTGGTCCGACTGCGTCTTCCCGAACGAAGGCATAGCCGTCATGTTCACGCCGTGCTTGATCGTCCAGAACATCAACTCGGGCTTGTTGCGGCGGCTGGCAGACAGGAGCGACGGCGCGGCGGGCTGAATACCCTGTCCGATGGGACTCAATGGCCGGTCGGGCGCACCGTGGCAGACGGCGCAGGTGGAGTCGTACATCCGCGCACCTGAACGAATGTTTTCAAACGACAGCAGGTCGCCCGGCGCGACGTCGGACCCGGCGTGCCGGTGCAACGAGGCTTCGTACGTTCCATGCAGCAGCTTCGCTACGATCGGGTTGTCTTTGGAGCTTGCCGAGACGTCGTACACCCCGGAATACATGAAGGCCAAACCTGCAGCGGGGAGCAGCAGGAACAACGCTGCAACGGTGGCGACAATCGTCGTAACTCGGGAACGAAAGGGCAACATGATGTGCGTGCCGTGTCGGGTTTGGGTACTTCTATTTTCCGTTGTCCTGCTTGCCGAACAGCGACGCTCAGATTACCGATTTGTTATCTGCCCGGAAGTGACCGACGGACATTTATCGTCGCGAACTCTCTGGTTCGTCGCTGTCTGCGTATCGGTTGCAGGTTGCGAGGCAAGGCCGACAAAGAGCAGGCGTCCAGGTGTGACGCGCTTCAATCTGCTAACAGGATCAAAGCTCTGACGCGACCCGCACAATCACCTTGCCGAAGTTGCGTCCTTCCAGCATGCCGAGAAATGCCTCTGGCGCCTTCTCCAGGCCATCGACGATATCTTCCTTGTGACGGATCTTTCCTTCGCCGATACCGTCAGCCACGATACGCAGAAACTCGGGATAGTGTTCGTCGGCAAACTCGTAGTTGATGAAGCCTCGCACCAGAAGGCTTTTTGTCAGAATCTGGCGCATGGTGGCCGCAAGCTGGCCGTCGGCGTTATTCCGATCGCCGCTGTATTGCGCGATGAGACCGCACACTGGCACACGCGCGAAGCGGTTGAGCAGAGGCAGCACTGCCTGCCATATCTTGCCGCCGACGTTCTCGAAGTACACATCGATTCCATCCGGGCAAGCTGCAGCCAACTGTTCGGCCATGTCAGGCGCGCGATGGTCGATCGCGGCGTCGAAGCCGAGTTCGTCCAGCAGGTAGCGGCATTTCTCCGAACCGCCGGCGATGCCAACTGCCCGCGCCCCGGCTAGCCGCGCAAGCTGTCCGACGAGCGAGCCGACGGGACCGCTGGCCGCCGCAACCATGACGGTGTCGCCCGGTTTGGGCTTGCCGATCAACATGAGGCCGGCGTAAGCGGTGAATCCCGGCATGCCGAGCACGCCGAGCCGGGCTGACGGTGCCGAGAGAGCGGGGTCGACCTTGCGCAATCCCGTACCGTCGATCACCGCATGGTCGCACCATCCGGTTGGAGCGAGCACGAGTTCACCTTCGCGATAGTCGGGATGTCTGGATTCGATCACCTCGGCCACGGCTTCCCCGACCATCTTGTGATCGATTTCGACCGCCGGCGCATACGACTTGCGCGCATCCATCCGGCCTCGCATGTACGGGTCGAGCGACAGGTACAGAACACGAAGCAGCAGCCCATTCGGCGGCGTGTCCGGCAGTTTGGCCTGCTCAAGACGGAAATTGTCGACGGTCGGCTGTCCATCGGGACGAGAGGCGAGAACGATCTGTTTGAAAGTATCTACGGTCATGATGGATATCCAGGTCGTCGGAACGCCGGCCCGTGCGTTTCTATTGCAGTACCGCAGCACAGAGCTTCGCCAGCCGATCGTCGAGTGAACGGCCTTGAACGTCGATCTGTGCGCTATGGAACTGGCTGAGTTGGGTCGACGGCTTATCGTACTCGATAGTCGTACCACTCTGTGCATTCTCGTAGACCATGATGCGCAAGGGCGCATACAGTCCCGCCGCCATATTGACGCTGGTCATTTCAGTCGCGGTGAGAATGTTGCCGGTGAAATACTCGGTGCCGTTCCTGCGCTGTCCTTTCAACACGAGCCAGTCCCCGTGCAGCCCGATGTAGTGAATCACGAGCCCGTCGTTGCCGGCGGCTTTCTGAAGGGCGGTGCGCAATTCGTCGACCTTGTCCTGCTTCAGCAGCGTGCGGATATGATCGTCGAGTCGACCAAGACGGCTCTCCAGATCCTGTTTGACGAGCGCATAAGGTCTGCTGGACGAGACGGTCACATGATCGATGATCGTCTTTGTTTCCGATACCTCGACGGTCGCCGCCATCGCTGACGCGCAGAACGCGCTCACGCTGATCGCAGCAATGGCAACTGTAGACAACGCAAGTCGTGAAGCGGCAATACGTAAGTGAATCACTGGGTGTCTCCTTGTTGGACAGATAGTTGGCTTGAGCGCTCTCGCGTCAGTGTTTTGATGCGGCTTCCGCTCCGAGGCCGCTTAGCATGCGAAGTTGCTGCGCATCGAAGGAGCCGTCGCCGGCGTGCTGACGTGTCGTCACCGATCCGATCCAGCCCGCGATAAAGCCCACCGGAATGCTGAACAGACCGGGATTCGAGAGCCAGAAGGGCGGGGTGGAATCCTTGAAGATGATGCCTTTCGCTCCGATCACGGCGGGCCCCAGCAGCACGAGGCCGATCGACGAAAGGGTGCCGGCGAGTACCGCGGCCACGGCGCCTCGATCCGTAAAGCGCCGCCAGTACATCGAGTAGAGAACCACGGGCAAGTTTGCGCTAGCCGCGATGGCGAACGCGAGTCCTACGAGAAACGCGACATTGAAAGTCTTTACGAGCAGCGCGAGTCCCATGGCGGCGATACCGAAGACTATCGTGGCGATCTTCGCGATCACGACCTGCCGACGTTCCTTGTCGCGCGACGCCGAGAAGAGATGGCCAAAGATGTCGTGAGAGATGGTCGAGGCCGAGGAGATCATGATGCCCGAGACGACGGCGAGAATGGTTGCGAAGGCAATTGCCGAAACGCACGCGAGCAGAAGTTCACCGCCCACAGAACCCGCACCGCCGCCGAGTGTCGTGGCGAGCAGCGTGATGGCGCTGTTTCCGGAGCTGTGTGTCGCGAGAATCGCCGCCGGTCCCACGATCGCGGTGGCGGAAAAGCCGAGCACGATCATCATGACGGCAAAGGACGTCATCACGATCAGGCCGATTTTCGCCGACTGTCTCGCCGCGACGGCGGACGGCACCGTGTAGAACCGGGTCATGACGTGCGGCAGGCCCGCTGTGCCCAACGCCAGGGCGAGCGTGAGTGACAGCGTATCCAGCGGGTCCTTGAAGTAGCCGCCGGGCACGAAGTACTGCGCGGGGTGCAGCGATGACAGGCGTGCCTTGGTGAATAGCGCGCCCACGTCGAACGAGAAATGCGCGAGAGCAAGCAGCACGAGCACCGCGCCGGCAGTCCAGACGAGGACAGCCTTGACGATCTGCACGTAAGTCGCGGCCACCATTCCGCCGAACAGCACATACGCGATCATGAGTACGCCGATCAGCACGATGGCCGCGTTGGCGCCGATCGGCAATAGCAGACTCGCCAGCGCGCCCGCGCCGACGAGTTGCGCGAGCAGATAGGCTAACGAAATGATCAATGAAGAACCCGATGTCGCCGCTCGCACTGCGCGGCTGCGCAAGCGGAGTGCGACCACATCGGAGAGCGTGTATTTGCCGCAGTTTCTGACCGGCTCCGCGACGATCAGCATGATCATGATCCATCCGGCGATGAAGCCGACCTGATAGACGATGCCGTCGAATCCGAACAGGGACACGAGGCCCGTCACACCGAGGAACGAGCCCGCGGACATGAAGTCTCCCGCCAGCGCGAGGCCATTCTGAGCCGGCGACAGATTGCGTCCGGCCACGAAGAAACCGGAGGTTCCGCGCGATCGGCGCGTGCTCCAGCCGGTCAGAAGGAGGCTGAGTCCAATAAAGCCCACGAAGGCGATGATTCTGAGTCCGCCATGACTGATCAGGTTACTCATGTCGGTCACCATCCGGTTGTGCAGACGCGCTGCGAAGCAGTTCGGCCGCTTTCGGGTCGTAGGCTCGCCCGGCCCATGCGCAGTAGCCCCAGAAGGTCGCGATCGTGAGCGCGAACTGAACGACGACCGCAAGCAGTCCAAGGTTGAGTTCGCCATAGACGGAGATGGACATCGCGCCGGGAAACTCCAGCACTGCGATCAACAGGCCAAAGTAGATTCCCAGTGAGATGTAAAGCAATGACCACACGAAGCGGTTGCGGAACTTTGCGAGCGCTTGCGTCTTCTCGACGAGTGACGTGCCGGATGATCTGACTTTCGTCACGTTTTGCCTCTCGAATTCCGCGTTGATTGATTCCATCGATTGCATGTCGGGTCTCCTCCGTTATCGTCTTTCGTGACTGACATCTGTCGCAGCCATCGCTAGCGCTTTGCCGGTAAAACTTCGCCGCGGCTCTCGCCAAATCCGATTCGTGCAAAGCCTGCTTTCTCGCAGTAGCCGCGCAGAATGATGGCGTCGCCATCCTCCACGTAGCTGCGCTGTTCACCCGTACTCAGCGTGACGGGCTCGCTTGCGTTGCGTGCAAGTTCCATCAGCGCGCCTGCCTCCGATCTTTCCGGGCCTGAAATGGTGCCGCTGCCAAGCAGGTCTCCCGGACGCAGATTGCAGCCGCCCACGGCGTGATGCGCGACCATCTGCGCGATGCTCCAGTACTGATGCCTGAAGCTCGTGTGTGAGAGTTGCGTCGCCGGGAGATTCCCGGCTCTATGGCGAGAAGTCTCCATGCAGACTTCCAGTTGGATATCGATGGCGCCCGTCGTGCTGTTTCGGTCGGAATCCAGATAAGGCAGTGGCTTGCCGTCCGCGTCCGGGCGCGGCAGGGGAAGCCTGAAGGGCGCCAGTGCCTCCATGGTCACGATCCACGGCGAGATCGTGGTGGCAAAGTTCTTTGCCAGAAACGGCCCTAATGGCTGCATCTCCCACGCCTGAATATCGCGCGCGGACCAGTCGTTGAGCAGACATAGCCCGAATACATGACTATCGGCCTGATCCAGTTCGATCGGCTCGCCGGCCGCATTGCCTTGTCCGATGTAAATGCCGAGTTCGAGCTCGTAATCCAGCTTGCGCGAAGGCGAGAAGATCGGGGCCTCTTCACCCGGAAGCATGGTTTGACCGGCTGGGCGTCGGAACCGCTGACCACTTGTTCCGATGCTTGAAACCCGGCCGTGGTAGGCGATGGGTATCGACTTGAAGTTGGCGCCGACACCATTCAAGCCGAGTAGCTTGCTGATGTTGGTCGCGTGATGAATCGAGGTGTAGAAATCCGTGTAGTCGCCGATCTGCGCGGGCAGGCTGTGTTCCACTTCCGATTGCGGGATCAGACATGCCTCGATTGCGGCGCGATCTTCAGAAGGGGCGCGCTCGTGAAGCGCAGCGAATAGCGTGTGGCGCAATGCACGCCATGCGGAGGGACCCATCGAGAAGAACGCATTGAGCACGGGCTGTGCGCATGCCCGCGCGGCCTCGCCCGCGATTCCATCCAGACGGGCACGAGACGCCCACGCGGCGATGTCGACGACCTGATCGCCGATGGCGACCGCGCCCCGAAACGCCTCGTCGACATTCCTTCTGCGGACAACCGAAAGCGGCAGGTTCTGGATTGGGAAGTCGCCTGCCTGTGCATTCGCGGACGCGACCCAACTGCGTGCAGCGGGATCATGAGTCTGATTCAGAGTGTGTTGCATGTTCGTCTCGATTCATTCGGGGAAGGCGCAAGCCGTGCGCGTAAGAGCATCGACGTTCAGTCGAACGGGCGCGTGGGGCCGGGCCTGCTGAGAAGAATTCCGCGTTCCTGTAAATCCCGAATGAACGCTGCGCTGAGCTTGCGCTCGGCAAGCACTTCGGCGTTATGCTCGCCCTGGAAAGCGGGGCTGCCCGGTTGCGGCAACTCGGACTGGCTGAAATGCCACGGCGCGCCGGGCATGCGTGTCGTGCCGCCCGATCTGTCGTCGACATCGACCAGCGCGCCCCATTCCTGCACCCACTCCGAATCGGCGAACTCGTTGACGCTGCGGACCACGCCAATGGCCAGTCCCGCTTCGCTGACCTGCGTCTGGAGCAGATCCAGATCGTTGAACGTGAGAATCCACGCGCGGACTTCGGCCAGCAAAACGGCAACGTTCTGCCGCCGCAAAAGCGCCGTGCCGAAGCGTGGGTCGCTCAGCAGATCGTTGCGACGCATCATCGCGCAGTAACGCGAAAACATCGGCGTGTAGATCGGGCTGCCCGCGATGGTGAGTTGGCGTCCATCGGGCAAATCGAAGATGTGCGAATCGGGCGCCGAGAGAATGATCGGCTCGCCCTCGGTGTCGATTTCCGATAGTTGTGCGCCCACCCGTTCGTTGACCGATAGCATGGTCGCGGCCATCGAGACATCGACGTGTTGTCCCTCGCCGGTTCGCGCGCGATGCGCCAGCGCGGCCAGAATGCCGATCACGCCGTGAAGTCCCGTGTACATGTCGGCGTGGCTGCATGCATCGTTGCGGACTTCCGTCAGCGCATCGCCGAAATGGTGCTGGACGATGTCCGTCAGTCCCGACTCGGCCTGCACGGTCGGCGCGAACGCAGGCCGGTTGCGCCACGAGGTCGATTGTCCATAGCCGCTCAAGGACGCGTAGATCACGGACGGGTTGAACGCGCGCACCTGTTCGTAGCCGAGGCCAAAGCGGTTCAGCGTCCCTGGACGAAAATTTTCGACGATGATGTCCGCGTCGCGGCACATGTCGACCATGATCGAGCGTGCCTCCGGAAAGTTGAGATCGAGGCTCACGTTGCGCTTGCCCGCGTTCTGCTGCACGTAATACAGCGACATGTCGCCGATATGCGGCATGCTCACGCGGCCGATATCGCCGGAGGGCGGTTCGATCTTGGTCACGGTCGCGCCAAGATCGAGGAGCGTCTTGGTGCAATGCGGTCCGGCCAGCACACGCGTGAAATCGATCACACGAATACCTTCGAGCGGTGCTGACATGATCAATCTCCCTTGAATTCGGCCGTGGCGGGCCCGGTCGCAAAGAACGAAGCGAAACCGCGTTCGCGATCGCCCGTCTTCCAGATCATGTTGTTGAGATTGATCTGTTCCAGGTCTGCGCTGCGCACGCCGCCGCTGGCCGCGAGATTGGCCTGCTGCTTGATGCCGTTGAGGACTTTGGTCGGGCCTGCCGCCAGTTGGCGGGCGAACGACATCGCGGCAGTCTGCAGTTCGCCTTCGGGCACGACGTGATTGATGATTCCCCAGCGTTCGAATGCTTCTGCAGAATGCCGGCGCCCGATCAGCGCGATTTCCTTGGCGCGCACGACGCCCGCTCGCTGAACGAGTCGTTGCGTCCCGCCGAGCAGCGGAATCAGGCCCACGATGTTCTCGACCTGGCCGAAGTAAGCCGTGTCCGCAGCGACGATCATGTCGCAGGTGAGCGCCAGTTCGAGGCCGCCGCCAAGCGCTGCGCCGTGAACCGCGGCGACGGTCGGGACGGGTGCGTTCTCCAGCACGTCGAGGAACTCGAGGAATTGATCGGCGTCGTGCTGGATCACCGTCTTGCCATCGGTAAATGAGCTCATCTCCGCGCCAGCGGAAAAGTGGCGCATGTCGCTTTTGAGAATGATCGCGCGGGCGCCTTCGGCGACTGCACTGCGATACGCGGCGAGCAGATCCGCGATCATCGCGTCGTCGATCAGGTTGTGCGGTGGCTTGGCGAGTGAAACGATTCCGACGGCGCCATCCATTTCAATCTTTACTGTGGTCATGGTTCTCTCTGCAATGTGCGATAGGCGAAGCAAAGCCACGGGCTTCAGGCAGCCCTTGTGGTGCTGCACGCGCGTTTGGGCGAACTGGCGAGTCCGTTACCGATGGTTTTTATGAAAGCCGCCGACGGGAATCAGCGGACGTGTTGCATCGCCACATAGAGGCCGATTGCGCCATCCATGGGTTCCAGATGAGCGTTGATCAGGGTTCGTCACGCGCTCGGGAGCGGGGTTGGCTGAGGGCTTCAAGGCTTGTCTCCATCTGTTTTTCGGCGTGTGCCGTTGATGGTTACTATCTCAGCGAGCCCAGGTGGACAGCAACGTCCAACCCTGCCAATTGCCGCGTCAAACTGTGCCAAACGCGACCGACGACAATCCGGAAAATGTGCGAGCATGTTCGCAACTGAAGTGAGGCCTATCGTGCGACCACCAAAAATGATCACGCCGTTGCATCCGGATCTCGACGCGCCGACGCAGAGTCTTTTGGGCCTTGCTGCGCTCGCCGCCGAACTGGCCGCAGAAGGCGTTTCCGTCAACAAACTGTTCGCGGGTACGGGCGTTCACGCCAATCAACTGGAGGATTCGCAGGCGAGAATTTCGCATCGTCAGCGGCTCGCCATTTATCGAAACGCCCAACGGCTTGCAACGAGAGCGGATGTGGGATTGCTTGCGGGTGCGCGTCAGAGGATCAGTGACTTCGGCATCTATGGCTATGCCATGGTCAGCAGTACGACCTTTGGAGACGCCCTGAAATTCAGCGTCGAAAATGTCAGGATGGCTGGCGCAGTGTTGCAGATCAGCTATTCCACAGAGGGGAACACGGGCATTCTGCGCAGCCACGGACTCGCATCGTTAGGCGACATGTTGCCGTTCGTCGCCGAGTTCTGGCGAAGCTCGATGACGGTGTTGTTCAGCCGGGTGCTGGAAGCGCCTTTTCCGTCGAAGCGGATGGTCATGGCCTATCCGGCGCCGCCGCATTGGCGAAACTACGAAAGGATGTTCGACTGTCCCGTGGAGTTCGGCGCCGACACGATGGAATGGCATTTCGACGTGCATGTACTGGACCGTCCGTGTCCGAATGCGAATCCGATTACGGCACAAATCTGCCAGCAACTTTGCGATCGCATTCTCGAAGAACGCGATGGCCTTCCTGAACTCCCGCGGCAGATCCGCATGGCCTGCCTCAACGCACCGGGCGTGTTCCCATCCGCGGAGAAGATGGCCGCGCAGCTTGGCATGTCGCTTCGAACCTTGCATCGACGGCTGGCTGAGGATAACTACTCGTACCAGGCCTTGTTGAACGATGTGCGCCGGTCGCTCGCCATCGAATTTCTGGAAAATACGAGGCTTCCCATCGATCAAGTCGCCGAGCGTATTGGATTTTCGGATGCGGCGAGCTTTCGCCGGTCTTTCAGAAAGTGGACGGGGAATTCGCCTAGCGTGTATCGGAAGGGGATGGACGCGGAAGGGTGATGTTCGGGCGAGCCTTTACATCAGCGTGATCGCGAGTCTCAACTGTCGCTCTCAATGCGCCCCGGCCGATCGCATGGCGCGGTATTCCCGCCGCACGATGTCCATCAACTCCGACACGGAAGTCAGCGCGCTCTTTTGCTCGAAGGTCACGCGTCCGCGCTGCATCAGCATGATGCGATCGGCGATATCGAGCGTCTGCGCATAGTTGTGCATGATCATGATGATGGACAGGCCGCCTTTTTCCTTCAGACGCATCAGCAGATCGATGATGAGCCCTGCCTCACGTGCGCCCATTGCGGCGAGCGGTTCGTCGAGCAAAAGAATCTTCGCATTGGAATGCACGGCGCGCGCCACGGCGATGGCCTGCCGCTGACCGCCAGAAAGCCTCTCCACGGGCAAGTCCACGGAAGGCACGTGAACGCCGATATCGTCGAGACACTGGGCCGCGCGCTCGCGCATCTTCTTGTGGTCGAGCAGCCTGAACGGTCCGCGCCGTACGATCTCGCGGTTCAGGAACATGTTGTGGTAAATGCTCAGCGAATTCGCGAGCGCGAGATCCTGATACACGCATTCGATGCCGAGCGAACGTGCGTGATCGACGGAACGCAGCATCGTTTCCTGACCATCGATGTAGAGCGTGCCGCCCGTTTGCTGGTGAAAGCCCGTGAGAATCTTGACGAGCGTCGACTTGCCCGCGCCGTTGTCGCCGAGTACGCCGAGAATTTCGCCCTTGCCGAGCTTGAGCGAGACGCCGTCTAGCGCGGTCACTGCGCCGAAACGTTTCACAAGCTGCTCGCCGCGCAGCGCAAGCGGCGCGTCGGGCGCAACGTTCTCGCCAGGCAAGGCCATGTGCGATTCGTCCACTAGTGTCCTGCCTTACGGCGAATGCGGCCGACGTGGATGTTGAATATCATCGCCGCCAGAATCGCGGCCCCGAGAATGATGTTGAACGTAAATGCGTTGATGCCGATGAGCGTGAAGCCGTCATTGAGAATACCGAGCACGGCAGCGCCGATCAGGCCGCCCACGATCGTGCCCGAGCCGCCCGTGAGCGGCGTGCCGCCGATCACGGCAGCGGCCACGGCCAGAAACATGATCTGATTGCCGCCCGCCTGCGGATCGATCGACGTAATGCGAAAGGCTTCGAGCATGCCGGTGAAGCCCGCGAGCACCGCGGCGAGGATGAAGTTGCCGAGGCGCAACCGGTTGACATGAATGCCGGCCTCGCTCGCGCCGATTGGATTCGCGCCTGCGGCCTGCGTATGCAGGCCCCAGCGCGTGTGCCGCAGAAGCACATGCATCGCGAAGGCGATCGCCGCGGTCCAGATGATCTCGCTATAACCCCACGCACCCATGACAGCCGAGAAGCCAGGCGTGCCCGGCGCGGGCGCGGGCGTGCCGCGCGAGGCAGTGAGCGTGATGCCGTTGATGAGAAACAGCGTACCGAGCGTAGTAACGAACGAGGGCAGCCGCAGCCACACCGTCACGGCGCCGTTCACGAAGCCGACCAGCGCCGCAGCCACGAGCCCCGCGATCACGGCGAGCCACATGGGCGCGCCTGCGTCGTTGGCGAACACCATCATGAACGGCGCGAAGGCGAACACCATGCCGGCGGAGAGATCGATGTCGCCGCCAATCATCAACATGATTTCGCCGAACGCGATGATCGCCACCGGCGCGATGAACTGCGACAGGTTGACGAGGCTTGCGTTGGTGAGCAGGAAATCGTGGTTCGCGAACTCGAAGTAGGCGGCCAGCAGCACGGCCACGAGCAGTATACGCAGCTCGGCCGACCAGTGTGATGTGAACGAAACCCCCGCGCGCCGGGGCGCGGGGGCTGCTTCCGGCTTGCCTGTTTCGTCCGCTGGATTCATCACGATCTGATTGCGCCGCTCATCGGAACGATTTGCGGCTTGGTCGTCTTGCCTTCGTAGCGCGTCGAGGTATTCAGGTAGGGCTCGACGGTTTCCTTCGTCACGAATTTCAGACCGGTGTTAATGTCGGCCGGTCCGACCAGCCCGCCCGAGGCGAGGAACACGAACGCCTCCATGACCGTGTAGAACCCTTGAACGTACGGCTGCTGATCGATGGTGAAGTCGAGGAAGCCTTCGTGGATGAGCTGGATCGTGGTCGGCAGCAGGTCGAAGCCGCCACCATGTACGCCCTTCGACGGAAGGTTCGATTCTTTCATCACTTGCGCGACGCCCTGGGTGCTGCCTGCATCGACGGCGAACATGCCCTTCAGGTCCTGGTGACCCAGATAGAAGGACTTGATCTTCGATAGCTCCTCGTTGACAGTCGCGCCCGTGGCCACGGTCTGGATGTCGATTTTCTTGCCGGACTTCTTGATGGCCTCGCTCGCACCGTCCAGACGCGGCTGGATGTTGAGCTGCCCGGTGTGGCGATGAAAAGCGCGACCATGCCGCTGTCGATCAGGCTCACGATGCGCTCGCCCATCTGATAGCCGGAGAGATACAGGTCCTGGCCGATGTAGGCGAGGCGCGGATTCTTCTTGCCGCGCGGCGCATCGGCGTTATAGGAGAACACGGGAATACCGGCGTCGAGCGCGGCCTGGATAGGCTTGTCGAAGGCGCCTGGATCGACGATAGGCACGGCGATGGCATCGGCCTTTGCGGCAATGGCTGAGTTCACGGCGCGGACCATTTCGCCCGCGTCCGAAGTGGCCGAGCCCGTCCACTGATAATCCATGCCGAGCAGCGAGCAGGCATCCTGAATGCCGTACTGCGTGGGTACGAAGAATGGATTGGTGGTGACGTGATTGACAAACACGATCTTCCACTTCTTGTGCGAAGGGAAAGCCGCCTCCGCTGCCTGCGCGGTGCCGATCAGCCCGCCCGCGCCGCCTAGCGCACCCATCAGCGAAAGTGCCGCTCCGAGTCCCGTGCCCTGCATGAGCCCCCGCCGCGCCGCGCTAAAGCCGGTGCGGTCGTTTTCCTGATCGTCATCGCGTTGCTGTGCCATCTCTTCCTCCGGTTCTTTTCTTCGTTGGTCGATGTGGTCGACGTTGCGTCAATCGCCTGCTGATGCTCAACGGCACCGGGAGTGCGCGGCAGCGCGGAAATGGTGTGTGAAGACGTGCAACCCCGATTCAAAGGCGCTCGATATGCGTGCGGTACCGGAAAAATGGTAGTGCAACGCGCTTACGCCCTCTAATCCATGTATACCCGTAACTAGTCCGACTATTGGGATGCCAGGTCCCACGAAAATGACCGTTCGTCGAACTCGGGACAGGATTGGGTGCTGATGCGGTGCGAGGTAACTCGCCGGCGGGACAGTGGGGATGGCCGCTGCGCCTTTGAAAGCGGTCGCCATGGAATGCACAGCCTGCCGCGCAGTACCGATCCAGGCAACCTGGATCGGGGAGAGTTCAGCCTTACTACGCCATTGCAATGATTTAACGAACTATTGCGCGTCGCAGCGTCCGTTAGCGAACGCAATTCCACCGATACGCAGATGGCAGTTACCGCGGATCAACTAGATTCAATCTGGAAGTACTTTCGAACCGAAGTGATGTTGTGGGCGTTGAGCCTTAGCACGACCGCAATCCCACTTTCTGGAGGTGAGTATGGCGGTCACTGTCATAGAAGCACTTGTCGGCACGATCGAAACTGGTCAAACGATGTTCTGGACGATAACTGGCGTGGACCCACCTTTTAACAGAAGCCTGAGCACAAAAGCACGACCACCGCGGCTAGTTGAATGGCAGGCGATCCCCCTTGTGGTTGAAATAGGATCGGACGTACTGGATCGTCCGGTGCTTGAGAATCCCCATCGGGAATTACGCAACATAAAGGCCGGACTGCAGATTACGACAGTCAGCGTAGTGCAGGAGGACGACACCAGTATTTCGCACGTCGTACCGATAACATGTTTCGACGCCGGGAATGCGCCTCCCGGCATGCATTTCACGGTCACCTACGTCCTGTATGCAATTTGCACAGATGTGCCATAGCGGGAGCGATCCATGAAACTGAGGGTATTTTACGACTCGAATGGCGTCATTCAGAGCGTTGCGCATATCAATCCAAAAGCAGGAATGCAGGCTTCTATCGCTGCTGCCAGTTCCCATCTCGACATCGACATGAAAAAAGCGGGAGCTAACAGTCCAGGAGAAATTCACGCCTGCTTTAGAGTCGATGCGCACGGCGGTCTATATCGACACTCAGAGCGAAAACTCGTTGCGATTTCTGAACGACCGCGGTCCTGACGCGCGAGGCGATAGGATACGTGCTGATGCGAATGCGTCGAATATTGGCGCCAGACGTGCTTGAGCGAGCATGGCGGCAACCGTGCATCCGCTCTCGCCGTAGCAGAACCTGATCCGGCGACACTATTGCACCGAGGTTGATACGCAGGCGCACCGGCCGTCCCGTCGAGATCGAACGCTCTGGTCGGATTGTTTAGCACACCCTGCCGGATGCACCCCTGCTAAACTCGGCTCGATTAGTCTTAGAGTAAGTCGATCATGAAGAGTGGTTCAAAAGGCGGCCTTGTCTATTCCACCGATGCCGGGCGGATGTGCCCCGAATGCAGACAGGCGCTTGCGGCATGTATCTGTCAGGCGGTTGCCAGGACACAACCGGCAGGCGATGGCGTAGTGCGAGTGACGCGCGTGACCAAGGGCCGGGGCGGGAAAAGCGTGACGCTAGTCAAAGGACTGGCGCTCGATCCTCTTGCCCTGGCCGCGCTGGGCAAGCAGTTGCGCACGGCCTGCGGTTCTGGCGGAACCGTCAAGGATGGCGTGATCGAAGTACAGGGCGACCATTGCGATCGGATCATCGAAGCGCTTAGAAAAGACGGCCACAGCGCGAAGCGGGCCGGGGGCTGATTGCTGTAACGAGCGGTGACGCGACATGCTCGACGGCACCGCGAGCGGCCGTGCGGCATTCAAGCGCCATTCGTCCGTGCATGCACGCGTCAACGCGAGGCAGGTCAAAGCCAGGTGCCGCCCTGGCGTTCGGTCGGCTCTTGCGCAAGCGCGTCGAAATCGTGAATCCAGTCCAGGTGATGGAGCAGGCTGTCGCGTTCGCGAAGGCGGGCGTTGCGCGCCTGCGCCTCGGGTCCGTCCGGCAGATGCAATACGTCAGCCGTCGTTATCGACGCGTACTGCACCTTGCGCGTGCGTCCCCGCCGCAAGCGCTCGTAGGCCTCCTGCGCCTCGCGCCAGCGACCCGGGCCCGCCTTGGCCAGCTGCGCGGCCAGCACGACGGCATCTTCGATCGACTGATTCGCGCCCTGGCCGTGATGTGGAACGAGCGCATGCGCGGCATCGCCGATGAGCGTCACGCGGCCCTTGCTCCAGCGTCCGAGCGGGGGACGATGGAACAGACCCCAGCGCTGGCTGATGGGCACCGCGGTGATCATCTGCACCACGGCGGGATGCCAGTCCTTGAACAGGCGCAACTGCTCGCCCTCGCTCGCCGATGTGACCCAGTCGCGCGATGGCCACGGTGAGGGATGGCGCTCGACGAGCAGAAAGTTCTGGTCGCCTTTGTCGCCGATCGGATAGTGAAGCAGATGGCCTTGCGGTCCGACCCAGAACTGAATGGCCTCGGGATCGGGCAGGAGAGCCATGCGATCGGCCGGCACCACGCCACGAAAACCTGAGCAGCCCGAATACAGGGCATCGTCGTAGCCGAGCATCCAGCGGCGCGTGATCGAGCGTGCGCCGTCCGCGCCGATCACCAGGTCGGCGTCGATCTGCCGACCGTTGGCGAAACTCAGACTCACACGATCCGGATGCTGCACGAGATCGGTCAGGCGATGGCTGAGATTGATACGCTCGAGGCCGACCGCTTGCGACAGCACGGCCTGCAGATCCGCACGATGTACGCCCCAATACGAACCGCCGAACTGCTCACGATAGCCCGGTTCGCCACGATGCTGTCCGATCGTTTCGCCGCTGCGCCCGTCCCGATAGATCAGCGCGGGTATCTCGGCGCATACCGCGTCGAACGCTGCACGCAGTCCCATGCGCTCATAAAACCGCGTCGCATTCGCCGACAGCGCGACGGCCGCTCCGACCTCGCGAAGCTCTTCGGTCTGCTCGTAGAGCTGCACGTCGATGCCATGTTCTCGCAGTGCGAGCGCGAGCGTGAGGCCGCCGATGCCGGCGCCGACGATTGCGATCTTCAGATCCAGGTGTTCCATGGGGTGTCTCCGATATTCAGACTGTGTGATTGAGGCGGCACGGCATGCGTGGTGTGCTGAGCGGAATGTGTGCGCCTTGTCTGAATTCTCGTCACTGGCTACCCATTCCACAATAAAATGGGGGGAATCTGCTTCATCACTAAAATCAATGATGCCGAGGCGACCAGAATCATGGAACTCAGTGAAGTCGATCTCAATCTGCTGCTGCTTTTCCAACGGCTGATGCAGGAGCGGCGCGTAGCGACCGTGGCCGAGCAGATGAACATGAGTCAGCCCGGCGTCAGCAACGCGCTTGCCAAACTGCGTCGCCGGCTCGGTGACCCGCTGTTCGTGCGCGCGCCGGGCGGCGTAGTGCCCACGCCATTCGCGATCCGTCTGGCCGAGCCGGTTGCTCAGGCGCTCGCCACGCTGCACGCCGCGCTCAATCCGGAGACCGGGTTCGATCCGTTGCGTGTCATGCGCACGATAACGATCGGCATGACGGATATCGGCGAGGTCGTTTTTCTGCCTGCGCTTGTCGAACGGCTGTCGCGCGAGGCGCCGGGCATCGCGCTCAATACCGTTCGCGACACGAGCGTCAATCTGGGCAACGAAATGGCCGAGGGCCGGGTCGATCTCGCCATCGGCCTGCTGCCTCAGCTCAAGGGCGGCTTCTATCAGCGTCGCCTGTTCGATCAGCGATATGTCTGCCTGTTCAGGCGCGGTCATGCGCTCGATGATGCGTCGCTCACACTCGCTGCCTGGCGTGAAGCCGAGCATCTGGTGGTGGTGTCGGCCGGCACGGGACACGGTCAGGTGGACGACTGGCTGAAACGGCGAGGCGTGCAGCGCCAGGTGCGATTGACGGTGCCGCACTTCATGAGTGTCGGCTTTATCCTGCAACGCACCGATCTGATTGCCACGGTGCCGGAACGACTGGCCTTGCAGCTGGCCGAGCCGTTCTCACTGAGCATGCGCGCATTGCCCTCGACGTTGCCTGCCGCGCCGATTCACTTGCTCTGGCACGCGCGAGTCCAGCAGGACGAAGGCAATCGCTGGCTGCGCAAGGTGGTGATCGATCTGTTCGCGGACCCGGCGACGCCAACGCGCAGAACGAAGTCGGTGTAAAAAAACTCGCACTGCGAAACATTCATGATTCCCGGGATAGGTCCACTTGATTCGCAAGCAGCCGGCGCGTGTATTCCCTGATGTCGAATTGCATGACGCGGCCAAGGCACACTTAGATGGCATTTTTCGTGGGGATAAGGCGTATCCGTGCATGCCACCCGTGATGATCGAAGCGGCGATCCGCACGCTCATGCAAGGGCAGCTCTTCGATCGACGCCTTGCTGAAAAAGCGCGCGACCTATTCGCCCGTGTGAAGCATGGACTTCAGCGCGTCGCCCGCCGCGTTCGCGACCACGACCAGACGTGCTTCCGGCATCCCTTCGCGTGCGCTGCCTGAAAGCCCCGACATGACGGTCGAAACGAAATCCGTCACCGCATCGGTTACGTCGGGATGCGTCGCGGCAACGAAGGCTCTCACTTGCGCGCGTCGTCGCGCGGCGATCTCGCGGGCGAGCATGGCGCTCTCGCTGTCCGTGTTGCCGCGCGCCGCTTCGAGCACGAGACATCCGGTGCGTTGCGGATCGCGCGAGTAGGTCTGCGCTGCCCGCCCGAGCAGCTCCCCGAGTGCCTCTGCTGGCGGACGACCTGGTCGCAGGATTTCGGCGAGCGCCAGTTCGCTGCGCGCGTAGCGCTCGAGCACCTGTCCGAAGAAGGCCGCCTTGCTGCCGAACGCCATGTAGAAGCTCGGCGGCTTGATGCCGAGCGCATCCGTCAGCGCGCTCAAACCGACCGCGTCGTAACCGGCCTCGTGGAACAGGCGCTGGCCGATCTCCAGTGCCTTTTCAGGATCGAAGGCGCGCGGCCGTCCGCGTCCCGGCCTGGTTTTCGAATTTAAAGTAGTGGTCACTACAAAAATTCCTTGCGTGATCGATGCTCGAATTTTATAGTGGTCGCTAATTTAATTCAAGGAGCCCGATGTGACGCACACACAGGACACACCAGTGACGATCTACGTGACCTACGAAGGCGCTGCCGGAGCGCGTTTCGACCGCGCGTATTACGTCGGGCATCACGTGCCTCTCGTCATGCATCACTGGGCGCAGTACGGGCTTGTCAGCGTGGCGGCGTTCTTTCCGGCGGTCGGGCAGGCCGGGACGCTCGCCATCTGCGAATGCCGTTTTCGGAGCGCAGCCTCGGTCGATGCTGCGTTCGGATCGGCGGAAGCGCCCTTCGTCATGGCCGATGTGCCGAACTTCACCGATATCGCGCCCAACCGTGTGCGCGCCATCCCACTCTGAAAAAGGGGATCTGCATGAGTCATCGATTCGCACCGTGGAAGGCCACGCCCGCGCGTACGGTCCGTCGTGGTCATTTCTGGGTGCATGGCGAGCGCGTCATGATTGGCGAGCGCACGTATCAAACGCCGCCGATATACGTCGAATGGGAAGCGCCGGAAACGGTCACGCGCAGGTGGCCGGTGGTGCTGATGCACGGCGGCGGGTTTCAGGGCACGGAATGGTTCGACACGCCGGACGGCCGTCCAGGCTGGGCGCAGCGTCTCGTCGAGGCGGGCTACGCGGTGCTCGTGGTCGACCGTCCGGGTCACGGCCGCTCGCCGTATCACGTCGATACGGTTGGGCCGATGGGGCCGCCGTTCTCGTACGAAGGCGGCCGGCAGATCTATTTCCCGGGCGACGACCCGCGTCACACGCAATGGCCATTCGACCCGGAAGACGGAGCCGCGATGGACGAATTCATCGCCGGTTACGGTCCATTGCCCGAAGACCTCGCGGCATCGCAAACGATGGACGCCGATCGCGCTGCCGCGCTGCTCCATCGTATCGGCCCGGCCATCCTGATCACGCATTCGGCGTCGGGGCCGGACGGCTGGCTGATCGCCGATCGCTGCCCGCATCTGGTGAAGGCAATCGCCGCCATCGAGCCGATGGGGCCGCCGTTCGCGACGATTCCCAATATCGGCCCGATGCGTTGGGGTCCGACGGCCGCGCCGCTGCGCTTCGAGCCGCCCGTCAGCGATCCCGAGGTATTGCGCGGCGCGCCGCCGGGCGATTTCGCGCTGCCATCGCTGACCGGTTTACCGATCCTGATCGTGACGGCGGAAGCGTCGGCATTCGCGGCGGCGAGTCCGCCGACTGCGGTGTTTCTCGACGCATGCGGAGCGTCGACCGAACTGATGCAACTCGCGGATCACGGCGTGCATGGCAACGGCCACGGACTGATCTACGAGAAAAACTCCGACGCGGCGCTCGCGCCGGTGCTCGACTGGCTCGTACAGCGGACCGAAACGGAGCCGGGCGGCATCGCCGGCTGAACTGACTGACTCACCTCGTCTGGGAGAACACGCATATGGAAATCGGCATTATGGGTCTTGGCGCAATGGGACGCGCGATGGCGCGCAATCTGGCGGCTGCGGGACACGACGTGAAAGCGTGGAACCGCTCCGGCGGATACGTGGAAGGGGTGACGATGGTCGCTTCGCCCGTCGACGCGTTCCAGGGAGACGTCGCACTGACGATGCTTTCCGACGACGAAGCGATACGCACGGCGCTCATCGCGCCCGATGTGCTGACTCACGCAAAGCCAGATCTCGTGCACGTCGTGGCCTCGACCATTTCCGTCGCGTTTGCCAGTGAACTGGTGGCGTTGCACGACGCAGCGGGTATCGGCTTCGTGTCCGCGCCCGTACTCGGACGTCCCGACGTCGCAGCGAAAGGCGAACTCAACATACTGGCGGGTGGTGCGCCCGATGCGCTGGCGAAAGTGCGCCCTGCGCTCGAGGTGATCGGCGGCCGTATCTGGGACATGGGCGCGGACGCGCCGACGGCGAACGCAGCGAAGATCGCCTGCAACATGATGATCACGATGGCGATCGAGGCGATGGCAGAAGCGGTCGTGCTGACGGAAGCCAATGGCCTGCCTCGCGCGCGCTTTTTCGACGTGATCCTGAACACGCTGTTCGGCAGCCGCTCGTATCAGGTCTATTCGGCGAATATCGCAAATGGCAGTTACGAGCCCGGGTTCAAGGCGACGCTCGGCCTGAAGGATCTCCGGCTCGCATCCGAAGCCGCGCAGCAGGCGGGCCGTTCGCTGCCGATGCTCGCCGCCGTGCATCGGCAGATGACGGACACGATTGCAGCGGGATTCGGTGAGCAGGACTGGTCGGCGATGGCGAAGTTCACGATCGGGTCGACGGAACAGTGAATCGCGCGTGAGCGCGAGGTGCGCTCACGCTCACGCCGCTGGCTTCGCATCCTCGCCGCTCGCCGAACGGCGAAACACATCCACCAGTTTGTCGACGATGCGATTGAGTTCGTCGCGCTCCTCCTGCGACAGCATCGACAGCATTTCCGTTTCCAACGACTGCCCCAGTTCGTCGCTGGCGACGCGTGTCTTTTCGCCCGCCGCTGTCGCCCATAGCTGAAAGTGCCGCGCATCGTCCGGATGGATGGTTCGCCGCACCAGCTTTCTGTCGATCAGATCCGACAACAGTTTCGACAGCAGTGTCTTCTCGATCAGCGTCTGTTCCTTGAGCGCCGTCGTCGTGATGCCCGGCGTGTCGCAGACGATCCGCAGCACGCGCAGCGAACGTACGTCGAGGCCGCACGCGGGCCGATAAACGCCGTTCGCCCGTCTGATCATCTCGGTCTTGATCAGGTCCAGTTTGAAGGTCAGGAAATACGCGGACTTTGCATGGTGTGAAGCAACGTCGCCTTTCCGCTTGACTGATGACATACCCGCTCGCAATTCGAAGATCCGGTTCAAGTGCCTCGACTTTTCAGCTTGCGAGGCGGTCTGCGGCTCGGACCAACCCGCTTTCCTTTCTGATCCGGATGATAGCCCAAGCCCATTCCGACGCCAGGGATTGCCTTATTTTTGAACAGTTGACGTTTGCAACTATTGACGTATTCTACGAATAAACGTCCGGCAGGCGTCACCGCTGGTCGGCGGATATCTCACTACGAATAGGGGCGGGTTGCATGGAGAAAGACACTGTGACGGAGACGCTGACGGAGCAGATGCGCGGCTGGCGGCGCGATATTCACCGTCATCCCGAGTTGGGATTTCACGAGCATCGAACGGCGGGACTGGTGGCGAAACTGTTGTCGGAGTGGGATATTCACGTGACGACGGGCGTCGGCGGAACGGGCGTGGTCGGCACGATTCGCGGCAATCGGGGAGCGGGGCCGGCGATCGGTCTGCGCGCCGATATGGATGCGTTGCCGATGAGCGAGAAGGGCGCGGTTGCGCATCGTTCGACGCACGACAACGTCTTTCACGGTTGCGGCCACGACGGTCATACCGCCATTCTGCTTGGCGTGGCGAAACACCTGTCGGCGCATCGCGCGTTTCGCGGCACGGTCCATCTGATCTTTCAGCCCGCCGAAGAGACGCTGCGCGGCGGCTCGGCGATGATCGACGACGGTCTGTTCGACCGCTTTCCGTGCGACGAGGTCTACGCGCTGCACAACAACAACGCGTTGCCTGCGGGCAAGATCGGCGTGCGCGTCGGCTCGATTCTCTCGGCATGCGATCTGTTCCGGATCACCGTGAAGGGCGTCGGCAGTCACGCAGCGATGCCGCACAAATCGATCGATCCCATCGTCGTGGGCACCCAGATCGTGCAATCGATCCAGAGCATCGTCAGCCGCAACATCGACCCGCTCGACACCGCAGTCGTCAGCGTGTGCAAGTTCATCGCGGGGACGGCGATCAACGTGATCGCGGATACAGCCGTGCTCGAAGGCAGCGTCCGCACGCTGTCGACCGGCGCGCAGAAACTGACGCTCGCGAGACTCCAGGACATCTGCGAAGGCGCAGCACGCATGTACGGATGCGAGGTCGCGTTCGAGCATCTTCAGACTTCGCCGCCCACCATCAACACGGCCGAGCAGACCGAGGTGGTGCGTCGTGCTGCCGAGCAGGTCCTCGGCGCGGACAACGTGATCGCCAACGTGGCGCCCTTGATGGCGTCGGAAGACTTCGCGTTCATGTTGCAGCAGCGGCCCGGTTCGTACTTCTTTCTTGGCCATAACGGCCTGACCTGCCATCACCCTGAGTTCGATTTCGACGACGACACATCGCCGACGGGTGCTGCCGTGTTCATCGAAATCGTCAAGCAACGCCTCGGTTAATTCCTCGATCGACTCATCCGCACAGGAGCCATGGACATGCACTTGAAATCGACGCCTTCACCGGCGATGGTACGAAAAGTAGTGATTGCCTCGGTGTTGGGCAATGCGTTCGAGTGGTTCGACTTTGCGATCTACGGCCTGTTCGCCGTGACCATCGCGAGGCTGTACTTCCCGGCCGACAGCGAGTTCGCATCGCTGATGCTGACGCTCGCGACGTTCGGGGTGAGCTTTGCGGTAAGACCGGTGGGCGGCGTGTTGCTGGGACTGTACGGCGACCGCGTCGGCCGCAAGAAAGCGCTGTCGGTGACGATTGCATTGATGGCCATCGGCACGGGGATGATCGGCGTATTGCCGACCCATGCGGCAATCGGTGTTGCCGCGCCCGTCCTGATGGTGCTTGCCCGCTTGATCCAGGGCTTCTCGGCGGGCGGCGAGTTCAGCGGCGCCACGACGATGCTGATGGAATTCGCGCCCGCCAACCGGCGCGGTTTCTACGGCAGCTTCCAGATGTGCTCGCAGGCGCTCGCGTTTGCGGTCGGCGCGATGGTCGCCTGGCTGCTGACGGTCAACCTGTCCGCGCACGATCTCGAAGCGTGGGGATGGCGCCTGCCGTTCCTGGTGGGCATTCTGATCGGCCCTGTTGGCTGGCTGATCCGGTCGCGTGTCGATGAGTCGCCGGAATTTCTCGCTTATACGAATCAGGTGGAACGCGGCGAGCAACG
Organism: Paraburkholderia largidicola; assembly: GCF_013426895.1. Classification (NCBI taxonomy): domain Bacteria; kingdom Pseudomonadati; phylum Pseudomonadota; class Betaproteobacteria; order Burkholderiales; family Burkholderiaceae; genus Paraburkholderia; species Paraburkholderia largidicola. Next base: position 897,053 of record NZ_AP023176.1, read on the forward strand.
CGCGGAGAAAACGCCGCTGAAGACGCTGCTGCGCGACTATCCGAAAGAAGGTCTCGCAAGCATCGGCGTGGCGGTAGCGGGCACCGTATCGGCCTATGTGTTCGTGTTCTTTCTGCCGATCTTCGCGAAGAAGCAACTGGGTTTGTCCGCTGCCGACGTCAATCTCAGTACCTGTCTGAGCACGGCCGTCATCATGATTTTTTGCCCGATCGCAGGACTGCTGTCAGATCGTTACGGTCGAAAATCAGTACTCCTTCTGTCGATGGCCGCTTATGGCATCGCGGCATTTCCGCTGTTCAGCCAGCTGGTCAGTGCGCCGTCGTTCCACTCGCTGGTGGCAGCGCAAATGGGCGTATCGCTGTTGATGAGCTTCTTCTGGGGCGTCACGCCCGTCACGTTGACGGAAATATTCCCCGTGAGCGTGCGTTCGACGGGCGCAGCCGTCACGTACAACATCGCGGTGCTGATCTTCGGCGGGCTCGCGCCGTTCGTGAACATCTGGCTGGTGCAGGCGACGGGCAGCAATCTCGCGCCGATCTACTACGTCGAGGCGAGCGTGCTGATCGGAATCGCGGGCGTGCTTCTGTTGCCTTCGACGATGCGTGCGCGCTCCGTCGGACTGGCTACCTGATCCAGCAGGCGTTGTCGTTGGAAGGGCGGCCGGTGCCGCCCGTGTTTGCCCTCAATAAAAAACCATCCGTTTGGAGATCATTCGATGAGAAAGTCGTTTCTGGCACTTGCTGTCCTGGGTGTGTTCGCCGGCGTCGTTCACGCGCAGAGCAGCGTGACCTTGTACGGTGTGCTTGACGAAGGCCTGAACTACAACTCGAACGCTGGCGGCCACCGACTCTACAGCCTGACGAGCGGCGGACTGCAGGCGAGCCGTTGGGGACTGCGTGGCGCGGAAGACGTGGGCGGCGGCACGAAAGCGATCTTCGTGCTCGAAAACGGCTTCGACGTGAGCACGGGAAAGCTGGGGCAGGGCGGGTTGATGTTTGGTCGTCAGGCGTATGTGGGTCTGTCGAGCGGTCTCGGCACTGTCACGTTGGGGCGTCAATACGATTCGGTGGTCGACTACGTCGGCATTCTGGCAACGGGCGATCAATGGGCGAGCAGCATGGGCGCGCATCCGGGCGATCTCGACAACCTGAACAACTCGTATCGCACCAATAACACCATCAAATATGCAAGCGCGAACTACGCGGGGCTGACCTTCGGCGGTACGTACAGTCTGGGTGGCGTCGCAGGCAACCTGACGTCGAACCAGATCTGGTCGCTGGGCGCGGGTTACGCGAACGGGCCGCTGACGCTCGCCGTGGGCTACCTGAACGCGCGCACGCCGGGCGCGAATAGTGGCAGCATGTTCGGCAACAACACGTCATCGACGACGGCATCGACGGTCACGACGCCGGTATATAGCGGCTTCGTTTCGGCCAACACCTATCAGGTGATTGCTGCGGGCGGTGCATACACATTGGGTGCCGCGACGTTTGGCGCCACTTACTCCAATATCCGCTTCATGAATCTGGGCGCCGTGGCGTCGCTGAACACGAAGGGCTATACCGGCAGCGCAACCTTCAACGACGTAGAAATCAACTTCAAGTATCAGTTGACGCCGGCATTGCTGGCCGGCGCAGCGTTCAACTATACGAAGGGCAGCGACGTCAGCGAATCGGGCGGCGCGACCAATCCGGGCGCGAAGTATCTGCAGGGCGCACTGGGCGTCGATTACTTTCTGTCGAAGCGTACGGACGTGTACGTGGTCGGCATCTATCAGAAAGCATCGGGAACGGACTCGACGGGGAAATCGGCTGTCGCTGCAATTAATACGCAAAGTGCGTCGAGTAGTGACCGCCAGGCGTTCGTGCGTGTTGGTATCCGGGAGAAGTTTTAATAGCGGGTGGGAAGGGGGAGCATTGCGGACGGGTTTTTTGTATTGTTCGCAATGCTAATGGAACGTGGATGCGTGAATGACGTGTAACCATGCCGGCTGGTGTTTCGATCAGCCTGATTTCACCGTACGTCAGATCGTTCACATTGCCGTTAGCGCGTTTCCGGGACAAATCTATCAAGCGCTGCGCAGTGGGACGGTGCAGGCGTGTCACACGCTGATCTACTACAACAGTGTGTGGTGTGGGAACCGCACACGCTACTCGCGCAGGAAGCGCGCGGGCCTGCCGTCGCTGCAGGGGGGGGATTCAACCAACACCCGACATTTATGCAAAGCAGGCCGAAGGCAGTTCGCGCGCTCAAAGCAGAAGAACACGGCGGTGCTGAACACGATGGGATATCACGTCTTGTCACCGATGAACCGAACGAGGTCAAGGCGAGGCGCAATGCGCACACGCAGGACTACGAGGTCTGTCCGTCTACCTCGACCTCCGCCTCACATTCAACGGGTACATTCAGCGGAAGCGCCACCCCAACCGCTGAGCGAGCATGCGTTCCAATATCCGGTCCGTACAGTTCAAGGATGAGATCCGAGAAGCCATTCGCGATCCGGGGCATCTGGTCGAAACCCGGCGCGACGTTGACCATCGCAAAGATACGTAGCCACGCGGTTATGCGATCCAAGTCCCCGAGCGCCGTTCGTAGGCTCGCCAACTGTGCAAGTGCGACGAGTTTGGCGGCTGCGTAGCCTTCGTCTGGAGATACCTCCGCACCCACCTTGCCGACGGGTTTTGCAATGGTTCCGTCCGGGTTCAGGGGTACATGACCAGAAACGAAAGCTCGCGTACCTCTCACACGTACCCACGCAAACGGTAACGACATTTGAATATTTACTGGCATCTGTAGTGCACGCGGCAACGGCAGTCCCATTTTTGCTAGCTTTGCTTCGATTCTTGCCATGATTCTCTCCTCGGGATCATGCGAAGGACGTTAGTTGTTGGCGATTCGGATTTCAAGGCGCGTCGCTGCCAGCCGGGCCAACCGATAGAATCCGTAAGGTTCATGCCACCGGCGCCGCCTATACTGAGTCGGATACAGTTCCCTTTGCTGACATGAGGTCAATGTGAGCGACAAGGTGATCCTCGACGGCGAGGTGCCGTCTCGCGACACCCCTGTCGATGGCACGTTTGACGTCGCCATAGTCGGTGCAGGTCTCGCCGGCTGTACCGCCGCCCGGCTGTTCGCGTTGGAAGGCCTGCATGTCGCGCTGGTGGAACACCACGCCGACATGACGGCGTTCAAGCAGTTATGTACACATTTCATCCAGGCGTCGGCCACGCCTACTTTGCGACGCCTCGGTCTCGACCAACTTATCGAGGAAGCCGGCGGGTTGCGCAATGGGGTCGATATCTGGACTCGCTACGGCTGGACCGGAAACATTGCCCCGCTCGACGCGAATGGTCAGCCTGCTTTCGGCTACAACATCCGGCGCCGGACCCTTGACCCCATCTTGCGCCATTTGACGGCAGATACCGCTGGCGTCACATCGCTGCCGGGCTGCGGCGTGCGTGCGCTCATGAAACGGGACGGCAGTATCACCGGCATCGAACTCGGCGGAAGTCGAATGGGTGTCGTCACTGCCTCGCTGGTCGTCGGTGCGGACGGGCGAAACTCTCCGCTGGCAACGCTTGCAGGTATCAAGGCTGCTTCGTCGGAGAACAGTCGCTTCGGCGCATTCCGCAGCTATCATCGCGTGGCACTGCGGCGAGGAACCTGCTCGCAATGTGGCTGCGCGGTCCAGAGACAGGATACGTATTCCCTAACGATGGTGGCGTTACAGTGGTTGCCTACATGGCCACTAAAGATCGACTCGACGGCTTTCGTACCAACCCCGGCGACGCATTCGAGCGATGCATGGCTTCATTTCCCGACGCCCCGGACCTATCGGCCGCCGAGCCGTGCAGCAACCTCGCACTGATTAAAGACTATCCGAATCTATGGCGGCCGCCAGCGGACGGCAATGTCGCGTTGGTTGGCGATGCATTGATGAGTATCGATCCGCTGTGGGGCGTTGGCTGCGGCTTCGCGTTCCAGACGACGGAGTGGCTCGTTGACGAAGTTGCTCCGGTGCTGCGAGATGGACACCCTGTTGCTCCCGCGCTGCGTAGTTACGCTAAACGTGTTTCCCGGGAACTCAACGGACATCGTTTTTTAATACTCGACTATGCGCGCAGAAAAGGATTCAACGCCGTTGAGCGGCTCAGCTTCTCGGCCGCTGCAAAAGACGCCGCTGCGTCGAGGCATCTGCACGCCTTTGGCGCACGGTTAATCGGTCCTGCCAGATTCCTGTCGCCGGGCGCCTTGCTAAGGGCTGCGCGGGTAGACTTTCGACGACCCTCCGCGGAATCCGCGCAACCCGGCGCTCCCGTTTGACCGGCAAGGTCCGCGTGTGTATCGACGGAGACTTATGAAAGAGACTTCGGTCTACGTAGACGGAATCCGGTCGCCGTTGCTAGAGGCAGGTCCGCCCGAAGCTGACGAGGCTGTCGTGTTCGTACATGGAAATCCGGGTTCGGGAGCGGACTGGGCGCTACTGATGAGCCGTGTCGGCGAGTTCGGACGTGCCCTCGCAATGGACATGCCAGGCTTTGGCGCTGCCGACAAACCTGAACAATTCGACTACAGCGTACCTGGCTACGCGTACCACCTTGGCAGGCTGCTGGGCGAGTGCAATGTTCGGCGCGCCCATCTCGTGATGCATGACTTTGGCGGCCCGTGGGGCCTCGCCTGGGCTGCCGCCAATCCTCACTCCGTTGCAAGCGTTACGCTGATCGACACGGGTATTCTGCTTAACTACCGGTGGCACTATCTCGCACGCATCTGGCAGACCAGGCTGCTAGGCGAGATATTCATGGCCACGGCAACGCGTACCGGAATGCAACTCTTGCTCAGGCATGGCAACCCGCGGGGTTTACCAACTGAATACGTAAATAAGGTATACGAACATTTCGATATGCGCACGCGACGCGCCGTCCTGCGGCTCTATCGAAGCACCCGCGAAACGAACGGCGCCATGCAGACTATCGCTGATGTACTGCGCCCGCTCGATCTCCCAGCGCACGTAGTCTGGGGCGCGCACGACCCCTATATCTCCGTTGAGTTTGCTGAGCGACAGCGTGACGTTTTTCCACGCGCGGAGGTATTGATCCTTCGAGACAGCGGGCACTGGCCTTTTATCGACAATCCGGAAGCCGTTGCCCGATCCATCCTGCCATTCTTGCATAGGCAAATGGCGCATGGCTAAAAACAGGAAAGCTACTTAAGCGTTGTCCAACCCGACCGACACACGTCGCCATGCACTGACGGATAGACAACGGCAGGCATCAAACAACGCTTGATACACGCACTGCTTCAAATTAACCGGATCCGAATATTCTTTAACCGTTCGCGAAGTCAATTAACGCTATTTCCATAACAGACAGCGCGACTCGGCCTTCGTACCAAAGGCCTGCTCGCCAGGAACGGCTTCGACGATCTTGTAGTAATCCCATGGTTCCTTGGATTCCTCAGGCGCTTTCACCTGCATCAGGTACATATCGTGAATCATGGTGCCGTCTTCGCGAATGTACCCCTTGGTGTACAAGTCATCGATTCTCTGCCTTTTAAGCTGTGTCATAACCCGACTGGGGTCCGTCGAACCGACGATCTGAACGGCCCTCAGATAGGTCAACGTGGCAGAGTAATCAGCTGCCTGCAGGCTCGAAGGCATCCTCTTCATTTTCTCGAAGAAGCGCTCTGACCATTTGCGTGTCTGGTAATCCTTGTTCCAGTACCAACTGTCGGTTAGTAGAAGGCGCTGTGCCGTCGCGAGACCCAGGCTATGAATGTCATTGATAAAGACAAGCAGCGCTGCAATGGTCATCGTCTTCGTAATACCAAATTGATTTGCAGCCTTGATTGCATTGACCGCATCTCCCCCTGCATTCGCGAGCGCGAGAACCTGCGCGTTCGACTGCTGCGCCTGTAACAGGAATGAGGAAAAGTCTGAAGCCGATAACGGGTGGCGTACCGCCCCAAGCACCTTGCCGCCATTCGCCTTCACGACGTCAGAAGCGTTCTTTTCCAGAGCCTTGCCGAACGCATAGTCGGCGGTCACAAAGTACCATGTCTTGCCACCTCGTTTCGATATCGCCGAGGCTGTAACTTTGGCGAGGGCCATCGTGTCGTACGCATAGTGCACCGTGTACGGCGTGCATTGTTCGTTGGTCAGTGTGTCGGCCCCTGAGCCTACATTGATGTAAGGAATCTTCTTTTCACTGGCTATCTGGCTGGTGGAAAGAGCGGTCGCCGAGTTCGTTCCACCGATGATCACGTTGACGCCGTCCCGATCAATCCATTCACGGGCGACCGACGCAGCGATGTCGGCCTTGTTCTGATGGTCGGCAAACAGCACCTTGACGGGCATGTTGTTGACCTTGCCGCCGAAATCGGCGATCGCCATGCGTATGGCCTCGAGGCCACCCTGTCCGTCTCCTTCGGCGTACAGGCCTGAAAAGTCCGTGATGAAGCCAATCGTCACGGAACCACTATCGGCCCATGCGTTGGCGGATGCCAGCACACCGCCGACAGTGACGGCCATACCCAGTACGAGATGCGCCAATACCTTCACGCCGAATACAGTGTCCACTGACATCTCCTCATGCGCGGATTGCATATCCCGCCTTACAGGTTTTCGCGGCATGGGTTGCCTCGATTAGTCGATATCTTGAGGCGATCGGATCGGAGAGCACCCACCGCACTAGCGCGCAGCTGTGAATGCGGTGCGACGGATTGTTATTCGCAGCAACGGTTATTTTCCTAGTCGCGACTGCCCTCCAGTACACGACGCTTTCGACCGCATGTTAGCTAGTTGCACCACGTCTGACACTAACCTATCTTGAATCACTGGACGGTATCAGCACATACGCTATCCTGGAAGCCGATTTACCTGCCCTGATCGAACTCCAGCTTTCAGATCGGTGACGAAAGGAGGAGGCTGGCTTATGAAGGCACCGCTTCATGGAAAGATGATGGAGGTGCCTCTGACGGTTTCTTCGCTGCTTGCACATGCATCGCGCCACTTTGGCACGACGGAGATCGTGTCGAAGCGCATTGAACGCGACGTGCACCGCTACACGTACCGCGATTGCGAGAAGCGTGCGAAGCAACTGGCGCAGGGGCTGATCGCGCTCGGTGTCGAAGCGGGCGACCGGGTCGGCACGCTCGCCTGGAACGGCTACCGGCATCTGGAAGCCTACTACGGCACGACGGGCTTCGGCGCCGTATGCCACACCATCAACCCGCGCCTCTTTCCCGATCAGATCGCCTACATCGTCAATCACGCCGACGACCGCTACGTGCTGTTCGACATCACGTTCGCCGCACTCGTCGATGTGCTTGCGCCGCAGTGTCCGAACGTGCGCGGCTGGATCGCGATGACGGACGAAGCGCACATGCCGCGCATGTCGACGGCGGCTTCCAGCTATGAAGCGCTGCTCGCGCAGCACGACGGCGATTTCGAGTGGCCGGCCATCGACGAACGTTGCGCATCCAACCTTTGCTACACGTCGGGCACCACGGGCAATCCGAAGGGCGCGCTGTACTCGCATCGATCGACGGTGTTGCACGCGTACGGCGCGTCGCTGCCCGATGCGATGGGCCTGTCCGCGCGCGATTCCGTGCTGCCCGTCGTGCCGATGTTCCATGTGAATGCGTGGGGCATTCCGCATGCCGCGCCGCTGACGGGCGCGAAGCTCGTGTTTCCGGGCAAGGATCTCGACGGCAAATCATTGTATGAATTGATAGAAGCGGAACGTATTACCTGCACAGCGGGTGTGCCTTCTGTGTGGCTCGGCCTCTTGCGGTATGTGAAAGAAAATGGCGTTCGGTTTTCGACGCTGGACCGCGTCATTGTCGGCGGGTCCGCGTTGCCGCCTGCCATGCTCAGGACGTTCAAGGACGACTTTGGCGTCGAGGCCGTCCATGGGTGGGGCATGACAGAGATGTCGCCGCTCGGTACGCTTTCGACACTCAACTGCGAGCAAGCCCAACGCTCGGCGGACGAGCAGCGCAGGCTGCGCGAAAAGCAGGGACATGTGGTCTATGGCGTAGACATGAAGACCGTCGGCGCCAGCGGGCAAGCGTTGCCGTGGGACGGCGTCACGTTCGGCGAGCTGTATGTGCGGGGCCCGTGGATAATCGACCGGTACTTTCGTAACGATGTATCGCCCCTCGTCGATGGCTGGTTCCCAACAGGGGACGTTGCAACCATCGATAACGATGGCTTCATGCGCATCGTGGATCGCAGTAAAGACCTGATCAAGTCCGGTGGTGAATGGATCAGTTCGATCGACATCGAGAACATAGCCGTCGCGCATCCGGCGGTGGCGGAAGCGGCGTGCATCGCGTGCTTTCATCCGAAGTGGACAGAGCGGCCATTGCTCATTGTCGTTAAACATCCCGATCTCGATTTGAGTCGGGATGATCTGCTCCGATTCTACGAAGGCAAGGTTGTCAGGTGGTGGATTCCCGACGATGTGGTGTTCGTCGACGAGTTGCCGCACACGGCGACGGGCAAGCTGCATAAGCTGAAACTGCGTGAACGCTTCGGCGATCACATATTGCCGCCTGACCAGAAAGTTGAGCAATAACTCCGTTGTGACGAATCACATTGGAATTCCTTCGGATGCGGGTGGCGGCAGCTTTGACCTTTTTGGATCAGGTTATCTGTAAGCAAATCGTATCGAAGTCTTCTCGATAATTAAGCGGACATAGACTGGCGATTTGCGAGCATCGTCCTTGGCTCTCTTCGATAAGCTACTAGTATGGGTTGGTGAGGCGCCTCCGGACGCGGACTGGATATGTGTGCCTGAAGAGAATCGAATCGACCGTCTGCGATCGAGAAGTGAAAGTCGATCGCAGAGAGACGCTTATATGCGGCGCCGTCTACGCAAATCTGAGGACATCATGAACTCTTCGAGAATCCTGCATCACGCGCGCACTCCTCCTCGAAACGGTACTGGCGCGGCCTACCTGGGGGATGTGAGCCGCGCCGACATAGAGCAGGCGACACGGACAATCCGGGGAACCATCGTCCGTACCCCGCTGTTGTCTTACCCAGCGGCGACAGACCGGAGCATCTTTCTTAAACCCGAGAACCTTCAGCCACGTGGCTCGTTCAAGATACGCTGCGCGACGAATGCAGTCTCCAGACTTACCGAGGAGCAACTCTCGAATGGTGTTTATACGGCGAGCACCGGGAATTTTGCGCTCGGCGTGACAGAGGCCGCCAGGCTACGAGGCGCGGAAGTCCGCGTGTACGTCACTGAAACGGCGGCGAGGAGCAAGATAGAAGCACTCCATGCGCTGGGAGCCAGAGTCATTCAGATTACGTACGAAAGATGGTGGGCAATTCTCTGCGGTGAAACACCAACCGGCGAGCAAGGTACGTTTTTGCATCCATGTGCATGCCGCGATGTCGTCGTTGGCGACGCGACCATCGGACAGGAAATATTGGAGGATCTGCCCGATGTCGAAGTGATACCGTACCCTTCGGCGGAGGAGGACTCGTCACGGGCATTTCTCTCGCATGCATGAATTGGGGCGCACATCCGCAGATATATGCGTGCGAAATGGAAGCGGCGGCTCCTTTCTATTCTTCTCTCGCAGCCGGTGCGATCGTCGAAATTCCAGTCGACTCGACTCCAATGGTCGCAGGCATTGGTGTTTCGACGGTACTCGCAGAAAATTGGCCATACCTCAACGCGTTGGTGGACGGCGCTGTGGTATCAACGCTTGAGGACACTGCCGATGCGATACGGAGTCTGGCGAAAAGCAATCATATCGTGGTCGAGGGCGCGGGTGCCGTCGCACTTGCCGCCGCTCGCCATCCTCACTTTGCCGGCAAGCGCATTTCCGTTGTACTGACAGGAGGTGGGATCGATATGCAGATCCTGGCGTCGGTGCTGAATGACGATCGATCGGCGTATCTCGTACCTTCGCGCATCCGCGACTATGAATAAGACCACGCCGACAATAGAGGCGATGATGAGCCGACTCGACGAGCGACCGGTCATCTTCCGACACTGCCTTCCGATCTCCCGTTCCGAGTGGACTTCGAGGATGCGCAACACATTCAGCTAGCGACATCGGTGAGGCGCCTGCTTGCAACGGGAGCCTTATAGGCGTTCACTAAACCGACTCACTTTTTATCACGAGCCCCCGCTTTAACCGCTGCTCGCCGATGCGCCCCAGACCGCTTGCCCTTTGCCGCGCCTGTCTCGTCCGCCCGACCACCCGCATAAGCCGCGCCTTCCTCTAACGCGAGTGCAATGAACGCCCGCGTTGCCGCGCTCCGATATGCACCTTTGCGCAGCAGGAGCGCAGCGGTTCGCTGCGGCAGCGCGGGCTCCAGGTTCACCAGACACAGCTGGTCGTGCTCGCGCGCGATCGCAGCCGGCAATAGCGTCGCGAGGGTGGTTCGCTGTACGAGTTCGATGACCGCGCTGATCGAGTTCACTTCCATCGCAATGCGCGGCGCGACATCATGCTGCCTGCAGTACCGGTCGACGGTATGACGCGTCGCAAATTCTCTATTGAGCAGTACCAGCGCCTCATTGCGGAACTCGTCAAGCGTCAACGAGGCGTGGCTTTCCGCATAGGGATGTGATCTCCCGACCATCACCGCCAGGGCTTCGACGAACAGTACCTGGGTTTCGATATCGGGGGAGTGCGTTTCGTCGAATGCGATGCCGATATCGAGCGCGTCTTCGTTCAACATCGCTTCGATCCGGTCCTGCGGCATTTCGAGGATGTTCAACGTCAGGTTCGGATAGCGGCGGTTGTACTTTTCGAGCAACGGACCGATCAGGTACGCGGTGAACGTCGGGGTCATCGCGAGGCGTAATGTGCCGCGGCTCAGTTCCTGTACGTCATGTATCGCGCGCTTTCCGCCCTCCAGGTCGTGCATCGCGCGCCGCGCATAGTGCAAATAGGCGGCGCCGGCGTCGGTCAACTGGATTTCCCGCCCGGACCGGTCGAACAACGGCACGCCCAGCGTGTCCTCGAGTTGCCGGATCTGCTGCGAGAGCGTGGGCTGCGACACGTGTAGCGCTTCGGCGGCGCGGGTGAAATTGCGATGTTGTGCGACCGCTATGAAGTAACGGATGTGCCGGAGCAGCATGGCGGTCCTTCAGACTATTCATACTGCCGTTAAATGGAAAAGTCAGCGGGTAGAGCGCCGCAGGCGTCTGCTGCAACTTTAGTCAAGGTTACGAAAGCCTGAGATTGTGGCTAACTATTGGTCCTACCTATAGCCACAATCATAAACCGGTCTTGGACACTATGGCAGATCGCGTCCATTCTTTGTTCAACGCAGCGCAACGCACGGCACCGAACGACTGAATGGAGCGAATCATGCAAGAGATCATCGACGGTTTTCTGAAGTTTCAGCGCGACGTGTTTCCGGCGCGCAAAGAGTTGTTCCGCAAGCTGGCCACCAGCCAGACGCCGCGAACCCTGTTCATCTCCTGTTCGGACAGCCGCATGGTGCCCGAACTGGTCACGCAGCGCGAACCGGGCGACCTGTTCGTGATCCGCAATGCCGGCAACATCGTGCCTTCGTTTGGGCCGGAGCCAGGCGGCGTGTCGGCCACGGTCGAGTATGCGGTGGCCGCGCTAGGCGTCACCGATGTCGTGATCTGCGGCCATTCCGATTGCGGCGCGATGACGGCCGTGGCGACCTGCAAGTGCCTCGATCACATGCCCGCCGTCGCCAACTGGCTGCGTTACGCCGATTCAGCGAAGCTTGTCAACGAATCGCGCGAGCATGCCACGCAGCGCGAACGCGTGGACTCGATGGTGCGTGAGAACGTGATCGCGCAACTCAACAATCTCAAGACTCATCCGTCCGTGGCGCTGGCGCTCGCTCAGGGCCGCCTGAACCTGCATGGCTGGGTCTACGACATCGAATCCGGTTCCATCGATGCACTCGACGGCACGACACGTCAGTTCGTGTCACTGTCCGGGCATCCGGATGTCAACGCGACGCGCTAAACAATGCGTCGTACCGTTTTGATTTTCGCCCCGTCGTTCATCCCAGTCTCATTCATCCAAGGAGCAACACCATGACCCAATCGCAAACCACGCCGCACGCACGCGAAGCCCTGACCGAAATCATCATCGACGCCAAGACGCGCAAGAACCTGACGTTCGAAGCGATCAACGAAGGCACGGGCCTGAGCGTCGCGTTCACGACGGCTGCGCTGCTCGGCCAGCATGCACTGCCGGAGAAGGCTGCAAAACTGGTGGCCGAACGTCTCGGGCTCGACGACGACGCGGTCCGTCTGCTGCAGACCATTCCCGTGCGTGGCAGCATTCCCGGAGGCGTGCCGACCGATCCGACCATCTACCGCTTCTACGAAATGGTGCAGGTGTACGGCACGACGTTGAAGGCGCTGGTTCACGAGCAGTTCGGCGACGGCATCATCAGCGCGATCAACTTCAAGCTCGATATCCAGAAAGTGGCCGACCCCGAAGGCGGCGAGCGCGCAATCATCACGCTCAACGGCAAGTACCTGCCGACCAAGCCGTTCTGATCCGCGGAATCTGCACGCACGAATAAAAGCACAGCAACAGACCTTGTAGAAGGAGAGTCGACATGTCTTCGCAACAACAGGAAATACGTCCGCCGCTGCCTCCTTTCACGCTGGAAACGGCCAAAGAGAAAGTGCGCCTCGCGGAAGACGGCTGGAATTCGCGCGATGCGGCAAAGGTCGCGCTGGCCTATTCGCTCGATACGAAGTGGCGCAACCGCGCGGAGTTCGCGAACAACCGTGCGGAGGCGCAGGCTTTCCTCGAGCGCAAATGGCGCAAGGAGTTCGAGTATCGTCTGATCAAGGAGTTGTGGGCGTTCGGCGGCAACCGGATCGCGGTGCGCTACGCGTATGAATGGCGCGACGACGCGGGCAACTGGTTCCGTTCGTACGGCAACGAGAACTGGGAGTTCGGCGAAGACGGTCTGATGCAGCGCCGCTTTGCCTGCATCAACGACTTGCCGATCAAAGAGTCGGAGCGCAAGTTCCATTGGCCCCTGGGCCGTCGTCCCGACGATCACCCCAGCTTGAGCGATCTCGGGCTGTGAGTGCGCAGCGCACGCGTTACGTCTGAAGTGCTCAAGGCGTGACGCGTGTTTTCGTCGTGAGCGGGTTCGCGTGGGTATCCACGAAGAGTTGCGAGACGGTCACGGGGCGCTGGTAGAAATAGCCTTGACCGAACGGGACGCCCAGACTGCGCAGCGCTTCGTGCTGCGATTCCGTTTCGACGCCTTCGGCAACGACCTCCATCCCATAGTGCTTCGAGACGGCGGCAATCGCGCGTATCAGTTCGCGGCCTTGCCGGTCGACTTGTCGCACGAACTGGCCGTCGATTTTCACGTAGTCGAACGGAAAGCGGCCGAGCAGATCGAGGTTGCTGTGTTGCGTGCCGAAATCGTCGATCGCAAATTGAACGCCGTGCGCCTTCAGGCTATTGAAGATCGCCTCGATGCGCGGATGCTTCTGCAAGAGAAAGCGTTCGGTGACTTCGAGCACGAGCGTGATGTCGTCGGGAAGCTTGTCGTTTGCGGCCAGCACGTCCGCGACGAAATCCTTGCGCTCCAGATCCATCGGCGCGACGTTGACGGCGATACGCAATGGGCGAATGTCCGTCTTTTGCACGATGTCGTCGGTCGCGCGTTGCAGCGCAAAGCGCGTGACGCTCGCCAGCAGGCTGCTGCTTTCCACTTCCGTCATGAACGCGCTGGGGCTCACGGGGCCCCATCTCGGATGCGTCCAGCGTATCAGCGCCTCGACGCCCGTCATGCGGCGCGTGGCGATCTCGACCACGGGTTGATACGCGATATGCAATTGCCCATGCCTGAGCGCGCGGCGTACGGCTGAAAGCAGCAACCGGCGCGGCGCAAAGACGATCAGGTATCCAGCGCCGATCAGCAGATTCACGAGAATGGCCGCGGCGCCTGCGAGCAAGCCGTATTTCCAGTGCGTTTGCACGACGAACGTCGGCGCCGCCACCACGACGATCGAGAACGTCCAGCGTGGCGACGCGGCGCGCGTACCGTGCAATGCGGCGGCGCTGTCGGCGGAAATCAACTCGCCACGGTCGTTCAACGCTCGCGCATTCGACACGACGAGCACCACCTGTCCCGCTTCGTAGCGCACGCCATGCGCAAGCGTGTCCGCGAGATAGGTGGACTCGATGATGTAGAGCAGCCCGGTGTTCTTGCCCGTCGGAACATACAGGGGCATCACGGGCGACTGCGGCTGATACGGTGTGCCTTCGATCAGATCGAGCGTGCTGCCGTCAGGCGCGGGCGACAGATAGTCGGAAAGCGGAACGTCGATACGTCCCATTGCTGACGAGCAATACAGCCGCTGGTTCTCGACGAGGTTGACGCTGCGCACGTACTGAACGTAGGTCTCCAGTTCGGAGAGGCGAAGCTCGACGGTCGAGCAGGGCTGTCCAGGCAGTATCGACAGTTCCTGTTGGCGGCGCGACGTGACGTTGTCGAGAATGCGGTCGATGGATTCGACCATGTCGCCGGCGATCAGGCTTTCGCGTTCGCGAATGGCGGCCTGATCTTCGTGACGCGCCCACAACGCAGCGGTGGCGAGCACGCACGCTCCACACAGCACCGCGACGACGAGCGCGAGCATCGGGGTGACGCCGCGCCCCACGACAGCACCTTGGCGGAAAGAGGGAAACCTGTTCACGTCGTGGTCCGATGGCAATGCCGGGTCGCAGGAACGAGGTTGAAATCGTCGGATAAATATAGCATGCGAGCCATTCGCAGACGGCGCGTGGAATTAGCGGCACACATTGTCCATTCGAATCGCATTCCTGATCAATTGACTTGCATGTCATGGGTTGAAATGCATTTCTTTAATGGCTATTTAGCCGGATTATCGATTCAGCAAATAAGGCGAGAATAAACTTATGTCTTTTATGGAAAACCCGTATGCCAGTTTATGCGAAATAAATGCCAATACAAAAATTAGTTCCAAATCGATTTTATTCATCATGCATAGTGGGAATATTCGAGAAATATTTTGTAATGGACGTTGACACGCTGACGTTTGGCCAACTAATCTACCGTCCATCGTAAGCTGACAGTCATTCAAAACGGGCGCATGAAATTATTATCGCGCGCGTGGTCGGCCCTGCGAGTCTGTGCGCGTGGCGTCCGCCGCGCGTCGTTGTCATGCCGTAATTTTTTCTCAAGTTCACGTTTTAAAAGTGTAAATATCAGCGAATTGGGCTGAGGCCTGTTTTCGTCTGTTTATTGCAATTCTTTCATTCGCCTTAAAGCGCGTGGGGGAGACCTTTTTCGCGATTTTTAATAATAAAAAGAGACGCATAACCACACATTTCCAGAGCTGCTTTATCCGATAAGGACGAACCATGCGACCATATTTTCGGTTAAAGGCGCAGTGCCTGTTGCTGGCTGCGACACTGGCGTTGAGTGCATGTGGTGGTGGAGACGATGGCGGTCTGGCTTCGAGCAAGTCCGCCCAGGTGGGCGCGACGGCACCGGCGTCGCAACCCGCGCTCGCGGCGCCGGAGTCGCCGATTGTCGCCGACAAGTCGATCAACAAGACGGTGCCGCCCGTGGAGCTGCCCGACACCGTGAAACCGATCAACTACAAGCTGTGGTTCCGGCCGAACCCGGATCTGAATGCGTTCGACGGCCGCGCCGACGTCGAAATCCAGGTGACGAAGAACATCAACCAGATCGTCATCGCAGGCCATCGCATCAAGTTCGTCAACGGCAAGACGACGCTGCAGCCCGGCAACATCCAGCTGATCGCGACGCCGCAGGACGACGGCGACTTCTATCAGCTCCGGCCCGTCAGCGGCCAGATTCATCCCGGCAACTACTCGCTGCATATGGAGTGGTCGGGCATCATCAACTTCAAGACCTACGACGATCCCGCCACGAAAACGGGCGGCAGTTGCGGCGACGATCCGTATCCGGGCTGCTCCGCGGCGGAGGGCGTGTTCCGCGTCGATCTGAAGTCGACGGACGGCACGACGAGCGGCGCGATCCTCACGCAAGGCGAAACCAACCTCGCACGCCAATGGTTCCCAGGCTGGGACGAACCGGCTTTCCGCATGACGTACGAGGTATCGGCGGAAGTGCCGCAGAACTGGCGCGTCGTCTCGAATGCGGCGGAGCAGCCGTCCGTCAATGTGGATAGCGGCTACAAGCGCGTGTCCTTCGACAAGACACCGCCGATGCCGCAATACCTGCTGTTCTTCGGCGGCGGCATGTTCGATACGCTCGAAGACGACTTCGTCAGCCCGCTGAAGGACGGCAAGAATCTGCATCTGCGGATCTTCACGCCGCCCGGCATGCGCGACTGGGCCGTGCCTGCGATGCAGCAGACCAAGCAGGCGCTCGACTACTACTACCGCTATACGGGCATCCCGCTGCCGCTGACCAAGTTCGACACGATCGCCGCGAACGATGCGTTCAAGGAGCAGAAGGATCTGAACTTCGGCGGGATGGAAAACTGGGGCGCCATTCTCGAATTCGCCGACGACATTCTTCCGCCGCCCGGCACGCCGATGTCCGACTACGGCGTGACGGTGCTGACGCACGAAGCCGCGCATCAGTGGTTCGGCGATCTCGTGACGCTCGACTGGTGGGACGACGTGTGGATGAACGAATCGTTCGCGACGTACTTCGAGAACAAGACGAAGATTCTGTTCTTCCCCGATCGTTTCAGCTGGGTCGACGAGGTGAGGACCAAGTACGCGGTGATGTCGCGCGATCTGCGCAACACGTCGTTCCCCGTGCAGCCGAACTTCAACGACTGGGCATCGAACGACTTCGTGTTGAGCGCCAGCCCGTTCACGTACGACAAGGGCGGCATCGTGCTGAAGATGCTCGAGAACTATCTCGGCGATGGCGTGATGCGCAGGGGCCTGCAGTCGTATCTGGCCGACTACTCGCTCGGCAACTCGACGCCGAAGCGCCTGTGGGACGAACTCGCAAAGGTCAGCGGCGAGCCGATGGTGGCGATCGGCGACAGCTTCGTGCGGCAAACGGGCGTGCCATTGGTATCGCTCGATACGCAGTGCGATCTGACGAGCAATCAGACGGTCGTCACGCTCAAGCAGTCGCCGTATCCGAACCAGAACCTGTATCCGGGCATTCAGTGGACGGTGCCGTTGACGCTCGCTTACGGTGAAGGTTTGGCGCGTCGCAAGACGGTGGCGCTGAAGGACACGCAGATGCAGGTGCGGGTCAACGGTTGCTCGGCTGTCGTCGCGGACCCGAGCGGGCTCGATTACTACGTGACGAACTACGGCGACAACGCGTGGAGCCAGTTGCTCGCGCAGAGCAGCGCGTTGACCGATCCCGTGTTGCTGACCAACCTGCAGATGGAAGCGAAGATGCTCGTGAATTCGGGCCTCGCCGACCCTTCGCGCGCCACGACGATCGGCTCGATCACGCCGCCGGTCAGCGCGATGGCTCGCCGTCAGGTGCTGGTGACGCCGCAGGCAGAAACGGTTCGTCCGACGCTGCGTTATCAGGGCAAGCTGAAGCCGCGTAACAAGACGGAATAAACGTGGTTTCCGGTTGACGGCGCGCGCCTGTCCGCATCATGCGGACGGGCGCGCGTCTGTTTTGCGCCCGACTATCAAGCGTCAGGCGCGCAATTCCGCCGGCTCGAGAAAGTAGGCCTTGTTATCCGCGAGCCGCCCGATCATGAAGTCGATGAACGTCCTCACGCGCAGCGGCTGTTCGGTGCGATGCCGGTAGTAGATGTAGATCGATTCGCGCTGCGTGACGTGCTGCGCGAGCAAGGGCACGAGCCGTTTGCTGCGGATGTGCGAGACGGCCGAGAAGCTGCCCAGCTGGCCGATTGCGAGACCCGCCAGCACCGCGTCCGTCTCTGCGTCGATATCGTTCGCGCACAACGACGCGGCCACGTCGCGATAGACGATTTCATTGCCGATCAGAAATTCCCACGGCGCCTGCTTGCCGGTGTTCGCGCGCCGGTATCCCGTGCAGCGATGCGCGTCGAGTGCATCGACCGTCGAAGGCTGGCCATGTCGCTCGATATACGCCGGCGACGCGCACACGATCAATTGAATCGGCAGCAGCCGCCGCGCAATCGTGCCGCCCGAAGGCGGCGAGCCGCCGCGAAAACCGACGTCGGCGCGATCGCTGACGAGATCGGTGAAGTGATCGTCGAAGCGCACGTCCAGTTGCACATCAGGGTAGAGCGCGGCGAATTCGAGGACGGACGGCCATAGCACCGCGCGGCCCAGCGCCATCGGCGCGCTCACGCGCAGCGGGCCCGCGACTTCGTCTTTCGTACGGCGCGCGTCGTCGATCGCCGACGACAGTGTCGCGAGCGCCGGTTCGACGCTGTGCAGCAGCCGCTGTCCTTCCTCCGTCAGGCTCAGCTTGCGCGTGGTCCGATGAAACAGCCGCACGCCCAGCGACTTTTCCAGCTGCATCACGGCGTGACTGGCCGCCTGAGGCGAGATCCCCTGATCGACGGCCGCCTTGCGCAGGCTCCCGACCGTGGCGGCGCGGACAAAGATCGAAATGGCGCGGACCTCGTTCATCGGCGGTTCCCGATTAGCAAATAAAAGTTGATTATCAGTCTAGCAATTGATGGCTAGTTTGTGCGAATCGGACGTCCTATTCTTCGTTCACTTTCACCACGAACGTAGGAGCAGGAACATGAGCAACGCCACCCAACAACAGTTCAAGCGCGTCTGGTTCATCACGGGCGCTTCGCGCGGTCTGGGCGCGCTGATGGCCGAAGCGGCGCTGGCGGACGGCAATGCCGTCGTCGCGGCGGGCCGCAATGCCGCGGCGATTGTCGAGCGGCTCGGCGAGTCGCCGGCCTTACTGCCTGTCGCGCTCGACGTGACCAGCGAAGCGCAGGCGAAAGCGGCTGTCGAGGCCGCCATCGAGAAGTTCGGCCGAATCGACGTGCTGATCAACAATGCCGGCTTCGGCCTGCTGGCAGCCGTCGAGGAATCGAGCGACGCCGACGTGCGTCGCATGTACGACACCAACGTATTTGGTCTGCTGAATGTGACGCGCGCCGTGCTGCCCGTCATGCGCAAGCAGCGCTCGGGGCATGTGATCAACATGTCGTCGATCGGCGGGTATCGCTCGGGCGCGGGTTTTGGCGTGTATTGCTCGACGAAGTTCGCTGTCGAAGGCATCACGGAAGCGCTGCATGCGGAGTTGAAGCCGCTCGGCATTCACGCAACTGTGGTCGAGCCGGGCTACTTCCGCACGGACTTTCTGGATGGGTCGTCGCTGCTCGTCGGCAAGGACATCATCGACGACTACGATGAGACGTCGGGCAACGTGCGCCGCTTCGCGGTCGGCATGAACCACAATCAGCCTGGCGATCCGCAGAAGCTGGCGACGGCGCTCGTGACGCTCGTCGATGCGCAAACGCCGCCGCTGCGTTTGCCGCTCGGCACCGACACGTTGAAGGCGATCGCGGAGAAGAACGAATACGTGACGACGGAAACGCAAGCGTGGAAGACGTTGGCAGCGTCCACCGATTTTCCCGTCTAAGCCGCTATTGATCGGACGAAAGTGAAAACAACAGCGCCGCTGCGAGAGCAGCGGCGCTGTTGTGCTTCGCGTTGTGGAATGCGCGTTATTTCGGCGGCGGCAGCGAAGGGTCGAGTTTCGCCGAATCGCGAACCAGTTGGTCCGTCGCCGCGGCGGCAACGGGGTTCGAACCCGCGCCGGGTTTCATCGCGCGTTGCTGCTGTTCGGTCGCGGCGCGAACGGCGGACATGTTCGGCGGCGGCAGCGAAGGATCGACCTTCGCCGAATCGCGCACCAACTGGTCGGTTTGCGCGGCGCCCGTTTGATACGCGCCGCGAGACGCGCTGCGCGGGTCCGTGCTGGCCGTCGAAGGCGTCTGCGCCGGCATCGACGTTGGCGGCGGCAACGAAGGATCGAGCTTCGCCGATTCCCGGACGAGTTCATCCGTTTCCGGCGTCGTGCCCTGATTCGCTGCTGCCCGACGGTCGAGGTTTTCGCGTCCGCGTTGCGTGCGGGGTGCTGGTGCCGGCACGACTTTCGGCGCGCCCGCATCCTGCACGTTCACGGATGCGACGGCCGTCGACGGCGCCGGCTTCGCTTGCCCCGCGCTTTGCGTGACGGCAGGGCTGGGCGCAGGCGCCGGCGCAGGTTTCGTCGGTGCAGCTGCAGCAACGGGAGCCGGAGCCGGAGCAGGGACGGGCGCAGGCACCACCGGCTGCGGCGCGACGGCGGCGCTCTGCGTGGTCGCGCGCGGCGTCGACGACGGGCCGATGCTGCCTTCCGTCATATGGCTTTCGTTGACGCGCGTATCGACAGCGGCAGGGCGCACGGGTTCATCCATGCCTGCCCTGGCTTCGGCCGTTGCACGGCGGTCGGCCTGAAGCAGCATCAGGTACGTGGTCAACGCCGCGCCGAGCACGAGCCCGGCGAGAATCATCAAAATCTTTCGGGTGGTCATCATACTTACTGACGGGTCGTTCAATCGTCGCGAGCCGGCCATGATAAACGACGGCCCGCGGCATTAATCAGACAAATGCCAGCAATTGGCACGCCTGACGAGTGGAAACAGGCGAGCAATAACCAGAGAATCGTGCTTCCCCAAAGGGACGATCGTCGCCATGCGCATGGAACGCGGCGAGTCGAAGCTTCTCCGATTATCGAACGCTTCGGTTTAGTTTGCGTGTCGAGGACGCGCGCCAGGAACGGCGCGTCGATTGCACAACTAACGTCTGATCATTCCCAGGGATTCGGTGCGTACAGTCCCTGTTGACGGCGCATGCCATGACGCAGAAACCAGTGCCGGACAGCACTGAGCTTGCGCGGCAAACCCGGCATCCGATTGCCTTCGATGCGGGCTTTTGCGCACGACGTCGCGTACTCGATCGCCTCTTCCTCGGAAGAAAAGTAGCCGAGGATGCCAAAGGCTTTACGCCGTCCGCTCGGGCCGGTGACGAACACGCTGGCCGCGTATCCGCGAGTGCCCACGGACGCAAGTGGGATGATGACGTGGCGCCGGTAATGTACTGCATGCCTGTCCATGATCATCTCCAAGGGTTTTGCCCTAGGTCACATGGTACACGTTGCGAAACTGCAGCGGCAATTCATTGCGCCTGCGAAAAAAAATTCGCCAACGAATGCGTTGGCGTGACGCGCGATGCAGGCAATGGGGCTGCATCGCGCGTGATATCGAGTGTTTTTTTGCCGCTTTTGCCGTGCTATGCGGCGTGAAGCGACTGCTTAAGCGCTGCGCTCCATGGGTTCGCCGAGCACGAATGCGCCACCCTGGAAGCGTTGCGCCGGGTCGTCGTATTCGGCCGTCGGCGACGTAACGGGGAAGCGGTCCGAGAACTGCGTGGAGCTGTCGCGCGGACGGAAGCCGAGGAAATTCGCCTTCGTGTTATCCCACCACTTGATGGGGTTGTCCGACGCGCCATACACGACGGCATGGCCGACACGGTTCGTGAACAGCGAACAGCGCACCAGTTCGATGAAGTCGCGATAGCTCAGGTACGTGACGAGCATGCGCGGATTCTTCGGCTCCTCGAACGACGAGCCGATACGCAGGCACACGGTCTCGATGCCGAAGCGGTCGAAGTAGTAGCGCGACAGCGATTCGCCGAAGCACTTCGTCACGCCGTACAGGCTGTCGGGTCGTTGCGGCGAGTCGGCGTCGAGCACTTCCGTGACGGGATGAAAACCGATCGCATGATTCGAGCTGGCGAACACCACGCGCTTCACGCCATGCCTGCGCGCGGCTTCGTACAGGTTGTAGGTGCCGCGGATGTTCGCTTCGATCAGATCGTCGAACGGCGCGTCGATCGAGATGCCGCCCAGATGCACGATCGCATCGACGCCTTCGACCATGCGCATCACGGCGTCGCGGTCCGCCAGATCGACGACGCTCGCTTCCTCATGCGCCGCCGCGGCGCTCACCGGGACGATGTCGCTCACGCGCACGATGTCGGCCCAGCCGGCCAGCGCGTCGCGCAGCTGGCGGCCCAGATTGCCGCCCGCGCCCGTCAGCAGCAGGCGGCGGAACGGCTTGCGCGACCCAGCAGATGTCTCGTTCATTGCTAATCCTTCGAAATAACCAGAAATAAGGAAAACGTTTTCCAACTATAAAGGCGACGGCGAGTGCGCGTCAATTGCCATATTCATCAAGCCGTGAGAGACCAGCGAACAGCCATCACTGCCAGTGTTTTCTGCGACAATCCGGTTACGGCAAACGAAAACGTTACCTTCCGGATGAAAAAAGTTTCCCCAACGATTCGCGATGTCGCGGGCGACGCGGGTGTGTCGGTCGCGACCGTTTCCAAGTACATCAACGGCGCGCAGCGTTTTTCTCCCGCCGTCGAAGCGCGGCTCAAGGAAGCGATCGAACGGCTCGGCTATCGCTCGAACCCGCTTGCGCGCTCGATGATCACCGGCCGCACGCGCACCATCGGGCTCGCGATCCTCGACATCAGCAATCCGCACTTCACGAACGTCGTCAAGGGCGCGAACCGCGTCGCGCTCCAGCACGACTACACGCTGCTGCTCGTCGACACCGAAGAAAACCAGGCGCGCGAGCGTTCGCTGATCGAGGCGCTGGCGCAACGTGTCGACGGTCTGATCGTCAACTCGCGGATGCCCGACGAAGAATCGCAGTGGATGCTCGAACTCAACAAGCCGCTCGTGCTGCTGCGGCGCAGTCCGGGCCTGCCGATTCCAAGCGTCGGTATCGACAACCGGCTTGCCACGTACATGCTCGCGCGGCATCTGCTGAACCTCGGGCACCGGCATATCGCGTATCTCGGCTTCGGCCAGGCCCGCATCAACGACGAGCGGATTCGCGGCGCGCGCGAGTGTCTCGACGAAGCCGGCCTCACGCTCGACGTGCACGACGCGCATGCGCCTACTGCACAGGCCGGCGAGCAGGCCTGCTCGCGCGTGATGCTCGGGCCGCAGCGGCCGCAGGCGGTGATCTGCTACAACGATCTGATCGCGCTCGGCTTCATGAAAGAGGCGGCGTCGCTCGGTTTCAAGCTGCCGCGCGATGTTTCCGTGACGGGCATCGACAACGTGCCCTATGGCGAGTACGCCGCGCCCGCGCTGACGACCGTCGATATTCAAAGCGAGAAGATGGGCGAACTGGCGATGCAGAAGCTGATCGACGGACTCGCGGGCCACGCCGAGGCCGAGCATTCGATGTTCGAGCCGCGCCTGATCGTGCGCGAGTCGACGGCCGCTTGCGGCTGAAGAAAGACTCGCGCGTCCAGCACTGGCACGCGCGCCGCGCGATACCGCGCGGCATGCCGGATTACGCATCGAGCTTGGCGGGCGTCATGCGCGGCGTCAGCAGGTGCATGACGACGAGCGCGACGAGATAGGCGAGTGCGCCGATCGCGAACAGCACCCAGTAATGGCCCGTGCGTTGCAGCACCTGGCCGATCACTTCGGAGAACAGCACGCCGCCGATCGAGCCCGCCATCCCGCCGATGCCCACCACGGCGCCGAGCGCGCGGCGCGGGAACAGATCGGATGCCGTCGTGAACAGATTCGCCGACCAGCCCTGGTGCGCAGCCGCGGCAAGACCGACGATGCCGACGGCGACCCACAGATTGTCCACCTGCGACACGAACGCGATGGGCAGCACGCAGCATGCGCAGATCAGCATCGCCGTCTTGCGCGCGGCATTTACGCTCCAGCCCTTGCGCAGCAGCGTCGATGAGATCCAGCCGCCGCCGATGCTGCCGACCGTGGTGATCGCGTAGATGACGACGAGCGGCAAGCCGATGTGCTGCATGTCCATGCCGCGCGACTCGTTGAGCCACTTCGGCAGCCAGAACAGGTAGAACCACCAGACGGGATCGGTCAGGAACTTGCCGATCAGGAACGCCCACGTCTCGCGCTTGCGGATCAGCTGGCCCCAGCCCGGAGCGGGCGCATTGACGTTGCGGGCGTCGAGCGCGTCGGCGTCGTCGCGCGTATCGTCGAACGCTTCTTCCTGGTCGCTACGGTCGGCGGGACGGTAGACGACGAGCCACACGGCCAGCCACACGATGCCGATCGCGCCGATGATGATGAACGCCGCGCGCCAGCCGTACAGCACGGCGAGGGGCGGAATGATCGCGGGTGCGAACACCGCGCCGATATTCGCGCCCGAGTTGAAGATGCCCGTGGCGAGCGCGCGCTCGCGGCGCGGAAACCATTCGGCCGTAGTCTTGATCGCCGACGGGAAGTTGCCGCCTTCACCGATGCCGAGGAGGGCGCGCACCATCGCGAAGCCCATCACCGAGCCGACGGCCGCGTGCAGCATCGCGGCGATGCTCCAGACCAGCATCGCGGCCGCGTAGGAAATGCGCGTGCCGAGCCAGTCGACGACGCGCCCGAAGCCCAGCAGGCCGATTGCGTAAAACGCGGAGAAGGCGATCACGATGCGGCCGTACTGCACCTGCGTCCAGCCGATTTCGTGCTGGAGCACCGGGGCGAGCAGACCGAGAATCTGCCGGTCCATGTAGTTGATGACGGTCGCGAAGAAAAGCAGCGCGCAGACGGTCCAGCGGAAGCGGCTGGCAGAGCGCACGACGCCGACGACGGCAGATTGCATGTATGTCTCCGTTCGCGGCATCGCTCGTCGCGCCGCGTCTTTATTCATGGCCGGCGACGAGCGCCGGTGCGGGATGCGTCGCGCTGGGTCAGCGGCGCGGGCATTTTTCCGTCACATTGGGAAAACGTTTTTCCAAGAATAGGCGGTTTATCGCTGCTTGGCTAGTACGTGTTTTCCGCGATATACGGCCGGTGGTCGTTTCTATGGAGGGAGCGGGCCGTATTGAATCAGTTAATCGTTTTCTTCAATACGCGTGAAGCGTGACGGACCGGCGCGTCGGCGGGTTTCGTGCGGCAACTGTGCGGCCGGACCTGTCGAAGTTGGGTTGTGTGGGGGAGAATGAGGGCTGTATGCTGTAAAAGCGCAACCACGCTCAAGCACTGGGGCAAAAATGACTACGAATTCCGCCAGACTCCCACCAGACGTGGAAGCACTATCGACGCTGTCCGAATATCTCGAGCGTGCGCTCGACAAGGCGCTCAGCCTGATCATGCTGCGGACGGGCGCCGAAGACGCGAGGCTGTACCTCGGTGACGTGAGCGCACCCAAAGAAGAATGGTCGAGTTGCGGGACCATTCACCGTGAACTGTCGGACGCGATACTGGAGGCCACGCAGTCGGGCCTCAACAATGTCAGTATCGACGGGCAGACGTATCGCTTTACGAGAGTGTTCGCTCAAACGGAAAACCGGGGCGCCATCGTCTTCACCCCTGCGTAACCAGGCATCCGCAAGGAGCAAGGGCAGAGGCAGTGACGCGCCGTCGCGCGCGTACTACGACGCAACGGCGTATCGACCAGAACGGCTGGCGGAAAGTCGCGCGCCGCTCAGTTCGGAAGCAAAACGGGCAACTGCGACACGCGTCCCGTCTGCACGTCGAGCCACATCTGCCGGCCGCTCGCCGAGTGACTGTAGACGAGCGCGCGCATATCGCGATGCATGCCGAGAAAACCCATTAGCGCGCGCACGTTGCGCTTGCCGTGATAACGCAGCGAGCGCGACGTCTCGCCATTGACGATGACGACAGGATTGATCCGCACGAGCCGCGCGATGAGTTCAGGGTTGACTGTATCCACGTTCGATCCTCGAATGAAGTTGCTGTCTTCGCTAACGTCCGCAGGATTCGCTTCTTGAGTATCCGGAAGGATCGGTAAGCGTGCAGCGGGTCGTGCACATCAGTCGCGCACATGCGTGACCGCGATCTGCAACACGCCCTCCAGTTCCGGCAGATCGACAGGCTTGGTCAGGTGCAGATCGAAGCCCGCCGCCTCCGTTTTCGCACGGTCTTCACTGGTGCCGAGCCCCGTCATCGCGGCGATGACGGCGCCCGGCGCCGCGAGCGCCTTGCGGATATGCGGCAACGCTTCGAAGCCCGTCATCTTCGGCATCGACAGGTCGAGCAGTACGAGATGCGGCTGCAGCGTGTGCGCCAGCTCGATGGCGGCTGCGCCGTCGTACACCGCGTGCGCTTCGTGGCCGAGCACCTGCACGAGCGTCGCCATGCTGTCGGCGGAATCGATGTTGTCGTCGACCACCATCACTTTCAGATCGACGGGCTGCGAGGGCGAAGGCTCTTCTTCTCGCACGGCTTCAGTGTCGATAGCATGACTGAATTCCGGCAGCCACACGGTGAACACGCTGCCTTTGCCTCGACCTTCGCTGTGCGCGTCGATATGCCCGCCATGCAGATCGACGATCGCACGCGCCAGCGTCAACCCGATGCCGAGACCGCTCTTGTCGGCCTGTTCTTCCGTCGGCGTTTCCTGCACGAACAGATTAAAGATTGCGTCGATCGCATCGGGATCGATGCCGCGCCCGGAGTCGTGAATGCGGATTGCGAGCAGGCGGCCCGAGCGGAACACCTGCAGGCTGATCGACGCGCCCGCCGGACTGAATTTCGATGCATTGTTCAGCAGGTTCTGCACCACCTGCACCATTCGCGTGAGATCGCCTTCGATAAACATCGGCGTGTCGGGCAACACCACATCGAGCGTCTGTTCGCGCGCCGCGAGCAATGGCGCGCTGCCTTCGATGCTCAGTTGTGCGATGGCCTGCATCGACACCGGCTTCGGTTCGATCTGCACGCGCCCCAGCGTGACGCGCCCGGCGTCGAGCAGATCGTCGACGAGGCGCGTCAGATGCGACAACTGCCGGTCGATCAGTTCATGCTCGGGGACGAACGCCTGATGATCGGCCGTCTTCAGTTGCAGCATGCTGACGGCGTTGCGCAACGGCGCGAGCGGATTGCGCAGTTCGTGTCCGAGCAGCGCGAGGAACTGACTCATGCGCTGGCTCGACGCTTCGAGTTCTTCGAGACGCCGCCGCCGCGACATATCGCGCGTGATCTTCGCGAAGCCTTGCAGCGCGCCGTTCGGATCACGCAATGCCGTCGTGATGATGTTCGCCCAGAAGATCGTGCCGTTCTTGCGCACGCGCCACTCTTCCATTTCGACGCGGCCTTCGCGCGCGGCGAGTTCGAGATCGCGCTGCGGCCGGCCCGCCGCGACATCTTCGGGCGTGTAGAAAAGGGCCGTCGGCCGGCCGATCACTTCATGCTGTGTGTAGCCCATGACCTGCGTCGAACCTGCGCTCCACGTCATGATGTGACCGTGCGAATCGAGCATCGTGATCGCATAGTCCTTGATCGCATCGACCAGCACGCGAAAGCGCTTGTCAAGTTCACGCGCATTGAAGCGCTCGGTAACGTCGCGAATGAAGTACGCAAGCTCGGTATGTCCGTCGAACTGCACGGGACATACCGACAGTTCCGCGGGAAACTCGTTGCCGTCGATGCGCCGCGCGATCAGTTCCGTGCGGCTTCGATGCAAGGGCGTGTCCGCGTTCTGTTGCGGCGCGCTTTTGAAAACGTCGAGTTCGGCATAGCGCGCCTTGCAGCGCGCCGGGAACAGCGCGTCGAGTATCGGGCGTCCCATCACCGCGTCGCGCGCATAGCCGAAGGTGCGGGTCGCGGCGTCATTCCATTCGATGATGACACCGTCGGCGTCGGTGCACACGAAGGCGTCGTGCGTCGTGTCGAGCACCAGACGACGGCGGCGCAGCGATGCTTCGAGCTTGCTGTCGGCCGCTTCGCGCAGGCTGATCTCGGTGCGCAACCGGGCGATCGTAATCGTGTTCTGTTCGATCAGCGCGCGGTTCTCCGCAAACACGCGCTGATGCGCCATGCCTGACGCGACGAGCGACGTGATCCGTTCGAGCGTCTCGATGTCATCGGCGGAAAATGCGTCGGTGCGGCTTGCCATCAGCTTCACGACGCCTGCCACTTCGGACTGATAGAGCAGCGGCGCGACGACCATCGACGTCGCGCCCACGCGCTTGCACGCGGCGGCATCGACGCGTGGATCGTCCGATGTGTCGCTGCTGTAGAGCAGGTGTTTTTCGAGCGAGCACAGTCCCGACAGGCTGCCATGGCGTTTGAGGCGCAGGCCGATGTGATGCGCGATGGTGCCGCTGCACGCGCGATACACCATTTCGTCGCCATCGACCCATTCGACCACGGAGGCATGCGCGGCAGGTACGAGTTCGAGAAGGGAGTCGGTGACGAGCGACAGAAAGCGGTCGAGGTCGAGTTTCGCGGCGGCGATTCGGGAGTGCGCGTCAATGAGTTTTCTCAAACGTGCGTTTGCGAGGCGCTCGCGGTGGAGTTGCGTGGCGGTGTCGTTGGTGTCGCTGTGGTCGATCTGTCGGTCCTGGCTGGCGTTCATCGTGGGCAGCTCCGTTGGAGGCGCAGGGGCGGTTTGTTTGTGCTGCGCACGTGGTGTGCCTATGCGTGCCGCATGGGTGCGGGAATCGCTGGTTTAACGGTTATACACGCTGGCGCGGGGCGCGCTCAAGGGCGCTGTGGCGCGCAAGGTTCTGGTTTTTGCTTTTGGTTTTGGTTTTGTTTTTGTTTTTGCTTTTGCTTTTGCGGTGGCGTCCGCGTCACGGCTTCGTGCTTCATGTTCCGCCGTTCGGTGTTCTTGTCTTTTCGCTGGCATCCGCGTTTTGTTAGCGTGCTTCAGGCGTCGCCCCTGTGCGGGGCGGCACCTACTTTTCTTTGCCGCCGCAAAGAAAAGTAGGCAAAAGAAAGCGGCTCACACCGCCAGCCCGTGTTCTTATCCACGGGCCCCCAACGCCCCCACGCTTCAAACGGCAGTGCCATGGTCGATGTTCGTTGCCAACGCCTCGAACAATCGCCTCACCCACTTCGAATACCCGTACTCCGGCAAGCGTCAGCGAATGGTATGTGCCGCCCAGGTGGCAAACTGTGTGCAGGTTGTCGCACCGCACAGGTCAGTGCTCTTACCAGAAACACCAGCCTTGCTACCCAATCCGGAGTGATGCGCGTATGGCGCGAAAGCCTGCACACTGTTTGCCACCTGGGCGGCGGAGGACTGTCTGGCACGGTGTGCCGCGACGCGGGGGCATGAAGCGGGTGAGGCGTACAGGGAGAACGTTGGCAACGAACGCGAACCATGGCGTTGCCGTGTGAAGTGTAAGACCCTTCGGGGGCCCTCAGGCGAATACAAGAACTGGCGGTGTGAGCCGCTTTCTTTTGCCTACTTTTCTTTGCGGCGGCAAAGAAAAGTAGGTGCCGCCCCGCACAGGGGCGACGCGTGAAGCACGCTAACAAAATGCGGATGCCAGCGAAAAGCCCAAAACCCCGAACGGCAAACACCACAACCCGGATGCCAGCGAAAAGCCCAAAACACCGAACGGCAAACACCACAACCCGGACGCCAGCGAAAAGCCCAAAACACCGAACGGCAAACACCGCAACCCGGACGCCAGCGAAACCACAAGCAAACCAAACCGCGCATCGCAAAGAAAAACCTCAAACGCCAGCGAAAACCCAAATCAAAACCCGTTGCAAACAAAAAAAACCCGCTACAGAGTCAATTATAAAAAATGCAGCCCGTTCAGTTCCCGGGCGACCAGCCCGTTATACGCGATTGGTCAATCCATTCGTCAACGCACTCGCACAGGGAACCCCGCATGGGCATGCGCTCCATCGCAGTCAAACTGAGCCTCATATTCGGCGCGGCGCTCGCGGCCACCATACTGGCCATCACGCTATACGCGACGCTCAACGTGCGCCGCCAGGCCATCGACAACTTCAACGACGCCGGCCTCGGCCAGATCCGCCAGATCGACACCAGCCTGCGCGAGACGTTCAAGCGCATCCACGACAACGTCGTGTTCCTGTCGGACCTGCCGCTGGTGCAGTCCGCGGACCCGTCCGTCACCAACTACCTGACGCACGGCGGGCAGATGACGCCCGACACCAACGGCGGCGTCGAGACGGATATCTTTCATCTGCTGCAACGCTTCGGCGACAGCCATCCCGATCTGCGCTACGTCTACGTGGGCACGCAATGGGGCGGCTACGTGCAATGGCCGAAAGGCAAGTTCACCAGCGATCACTACGATCCGCGCGAGCGTCCATGGTACGTGCAAGGCATGCAGGCCGCGGGCGGCGTGCGGCGCACGGCCGCCTACGCGAATACGGGCGGCGACAACAACGTGATCATCAGCTTCGTGCGCTCGATCCAGAACGCCCAGGGCAAGCCCGCTGGCGTGCTCGGCATGGATATCTCGCTGGATGGCTTCGCGAAGATGATCGGCCAGGTGCGCTTCGGCGAAACAGGCTACCTGATGGTCGTCGAAGACAGCGGCACGGTGCTGGTCGACCCGCACGACGCCGCGCACAACTTCAAGGCGCTGAAGGATCTCGGCGACGGTTATCGCGACCTCGCGGCGATGCCGAACGGCACGTTGTCCGTCGATATCGGCGGCGCACGCTACGACACGGTCGTCTATACGTCGCCGGAACTGGGCTGGAAATACATCGGCCTGATTCCGCACGCGGAAATGATGGCGTCGGCCAATCGGCTGAGCGCGATGCTGATTGCCGTGGGTTTCATCGTGCTGCTGGTCGCGCTCGCGCTGACGACGGCGCTCGGCCGGCGCCTGACGGCACCCCTGCGCGTGTTGTCGAACAGCATGCAGGACATCGCATCGGGCGACGGCGACCTCACAAGGCGTCTGCCCGTGGGCAGCAACGACGAGGTCGGCGTGCTCGCGGAGCAGTTCAACGCGTTCGTCGAGAAGCTGAACGGCGTGCTGCTCGAGATCCGCGACAGCAGCGCCATGTTGCGCACCGCGACGGGCGAAATATCGACGGGCAATGCCGATCTGTCCGCGCGCACCGAGCAGCAGGCAGCCGCGCTCGAAGAAACGGCCGCGAGCATGGAAGCGCTGACGGCCGCCGTCAAGCAGAACGCCGAAAGCGCGCGCCAGGCGAGCTCGCTCGCCAGCGACGCCTCCGATGTGGCGCGCCGCAGCCACGAGGCCGTCGAGCGCGTGGTGTCGACGATGACCGATATCAGCCAGAGTTCGAACCGGATCGCCGATATCACGGGCATCATCGAAGGCATTGCGTTTCAGACGAATATTCTCGCCCTCAACGCCGCCGTCGAATCGGCGCGCGCGGGCGAGCATGGGCGCGGCTTCGCGGTCGTCGCGAGCGAAGTGCGCAGCCTCGCGCAGCGATCGTCGAGCGCCGCAAAGGAGATCAAGGAACTGATCGGCGCGTCGGTCGATCGCATCCGGGACGGCTCGTCGCTGGCGGGCGAGGCTGGCGAGACGATGACGGAAGTGACGCGGGCCGTCGGTCAGGTGACGGCGATCATGAGCGAGATCGCGGCGGCCTCGGAAGAACAGAGCCGCGGCATCGCGCAAGTCAACCTCGCGATCACGCAGATGGACGACGTCACGCAGCAGAACGCCGCATTAGTGGAGCAGGCGGCCGCCGCGTCACGCTCGCTCGAAGACCAGGGGCGGCAGCTCGACGAGTCGGTTGGGGCGTTCCGGTTGAAGCCGGCGACGGCGTCCTGATGACGGTCACGCGGGCAATCGTGTGCCGATTGCCCGTTGCTTCACCTCCCGCTCAGCGCACGGATACGCCGAGCACAGGCGCGGCACTATCCGTCGTCGCGAGTTCTTCAGCGGGCTCGTTCGCGCGGCGGTTCGACGCCTCGCGCGCGAGACTCGCCCGGAACTGCTTGCAGCCGATCCACAACAGAACAGCCGCGAGCGCCGACGCGACGAGGTTCACGATTGCCATCGAATGACCGACCGCGAGCGGCGAGGCGAACACCTTGTCGGTGATCAGCGCGACGATCGTCGTGCCCGCGCCGAGCGCGATCAGGTTCGACACGAGCAGAAACACTGCCGAAATCTGCGCGCGCATCTGATTCGGTGCGAGCGTCTGCATCGCGGCCGTCGAGGTCGGCATCGGGAACGACGCGAAGAACATCGCCAGCACCAGCAACGCAAGCGATGCGCCCAGACTGCCGACCTGCGTGAACGCGACCGACGGAATCAGCATGCACACCGCACCGATGAAGCCCGCGCGCATCGGCGCGTCGCTGTGGCCTTTGCGCAGCAGCCAGTCGTTGAACCAGCCGCCGCAAAACACCCCCGTCGTGTTCGCGATCAGCAGCACGGTGCCGAGCGTGTAGCCCGCTTCGACGGGCGTGAGACCAAAGCGGCGGATGTAGAAGGCGGGCGTCCAGCTCATCAGGCAGAACAGGGTCATCGCGTAGAACGAGAAACCGATGTAGTGGCAAAAGAACGTCTTGCCGTGCGCGGCGATGAAGCGCAACGCATCGGGCATCGACACGCGCTTTACTTCGCCTGCGCTGTCCTGCACGAGACCTTTGCGTTGCGGATCGCGCACCGTCAACGCGAAGATCAGCGCAACGAGCAAACCCGGCAGGCCGACGATGAAGAACGTCAGCTGCCACGCGTGCATATCGCCCAGCACGGGCAGCGTGAGCGTCGGTGTGTGCTTGAGCAGCGCGATCACATAGCCGCCGATCAGAAACGCGATGCCGCCGCCGATAAACGACCCCAACGAATAGATGGCGACCGCGCGGCCGAGCTTCTCTTTCGGGAAGTAGTCGGCGAGCATCGAATATGTTCCGGGCGAAAGCGCCGCCTCGCCGACGCCCACGCTCATGCGCGCAAAGAACATGTGCACGAAGTTCTGGCTGAGTCCGCAAGCGGCCGTCGCGACACTCCATAGCGCCACGCCGATCGAAATGATGCGCGGGCGCGCAAAGCGGTCGGCGAGATAAGCGAGCGGCATGCCCATCACCGCGTAGAAGAGCGAAAACGCAAAGCCATGCAACAGGCTGAACTGCGTGTCGGTGAGATGCAGATCGCGCTTGATCGGCTCGATCATCAGCGCCAGCACCTGACGGTCGACGAATGAAAAGACATACGCCAGCATGCAGATTACGACGACGTACCACTCGTAGGTGTAGCGTTTGCGGGCGAGGTTGTTTCCCGCGAGGTTATGTCCCGATGAGGCAGTCATCCCGGTTCTCCAGTGTTCCAGTGTATCGGTGAGGAGCAGGCGTCTCTTCGCGACGGGACGCACTGGTCGGGAAGCAGAGTACGTAAACAAATTTCGCCGACAAAGGTGCAAATGGCGCGTCCATATCGGCGCGTTCACCCATGCGTCTAAAGGATTCCCCAGGTCGCGTGCAGCAAACCCGTGCGTATCAAGCCGCGCAGCGCCGCAATCGCGCCTGGGAACGTGCTCATGCATCGAATCTATAAGTGTTATACGGCGCGTTTGATCGACGCTCGAATTTGCGCTTCCTAGACTCGGCCCGGTTCAAACGATCAACGCCGGGACAATAAAACATGACGAACTGGAAGTGGTGTGCATCGCTGCTGGGGTTGGCGGCACTGCCTGCAATGGCGCAATCGAGCGTGACGCTCTACGGAAGAGTCGACACCGCGATCGAGTACGCGAACTTCGGACCCAATCACGTGACCCGCATGGGCAGCGGCAATATCTTCGCGACGAGTTGGGGCCTCAAGGGCACCGAAGACCTGGGCGGCGGCTACGCGGCGGTTTTCAAGCTGGAAAATGGCTTCAACTCGGCGAACGGCACCATCAACAACAACGGCGCGCTGTTTGGCCGCGAGTCGTGGGTCGGCCTGACGGGGCCGTTCGGCGCATTGCAGGCAGGCAATACCTATACGATTCTGCACACGTCGTTCGTCACCTACAGCTTGCCCGGCTACGGCGCGGGTCTCGCGTGGGGCAACGCGTCGAACAACTTCGTCGGCCCGTCGTATCTGCGTGTGAGCAACTCGCTGC
Source organism: Paraburkholderia largidicola (assembly GCF_013426895.1). Taxonomy (NCBI): domain Bacteria; kingdom Pseudomonadati; phylum Pseudomonadota; class Betaproteobacteria; order Burkholderiales; family Burkholderiaceae; genus Paraburkholderia; species Paraburkholderia largidicola. Next base: position 930,837 of record NZ_AP023176.1, read on the forward strand.
GCTATACGTCGCCACGCTTTGCAGGCCTGCTGTTGCGCGCGATGGCCGCGCGCGGCGCGAACGGCGTGGCCAACCAGCCGTCGACGCTCGGCGACACCTACGGCGCAGGGCTGAACTACGCGAACGGGCTGCTTGCGGTCGACGTCGACTACATGCAGCAGAAGTTCAGCACATCGAGCGCGGCCGCATTGACGGCGAGCAGTCCGACGGCAGCGGGCAATTATCTGCTCGGAGCGATCTCGTACGACTTCGGCGTGATCAAGCCGTCATTCATCTATCTGCGGCATCGCGGCGGGCCTGACGTCGCGTCGATGGTGCCTGCCACCAGCGCGAACCCGCACAACGACCTGTACGAACTGAACGCCACGGTCCCCATCGGGCGCGCCTCGCTGTTGCTGAGCTACGGTCACTATCGCAAAGTCGCCGATAGTGACGGCAACGCCGACTCGTATGGCGTGCGGCTCGATTACCCGGTGTCGAAGCGCACCGTGCTGTACACGGGCGCGGCGATGGTCCGCAACAACGCGCACGCGAGCTTCACGATCAACGGCGCGGCGGGCGGCGGCGTACCCGTCGCGAAACCGGGCGCGACGGCGAGTTCGATCGTTGCAGGCGTGATGACGGCGTTCTGATGGGCCGCGCGCGTCAGGCTTCGACGTCGGGCGGCACCGCGAGCCAGCTGTCGAACGGCTCGCGCGAGCCGATGCGAAACAGCTCCATCAGCAGCGCGCGCAGCCAGCGGTGGCCCGGGTCGGCGTCGAAGCGCCGGTGCCAGTAGGCGTTGACCGACCATGTGGCGGCATCGGCGATTTCGAAAGACGCTGTTTCGCCCGGCGCCGAGAAGGCCTGCGCCACGGTGCGCGGCAGGATCAGCGCGTAGTCGCAGCGCTGCAGGATGGCGGGCACGACCATGAAGTCCGGCACGGCCGCGCGAATCCGCGAGGTCAGGCCGTGACGTTCGAGCAGCGCCATTGCTTGCGGATGCGAGGTGACGGCGATAAAACGCAGCGCGGGCGGCACGTTGCGTTCGAGCACGAAGGCATCGTCGAGTCCGAGCCTGTCCGCGACGCGGCGCGGCATCAGCAGCATGTAGCGCTCCTGCAGCAACTCGCTGCGATGGAAGTGCGGCGACGCGTGCGGAAAATGACCGAGCGCGAAATCGATGCGGCCGGATTCGAGCGCGACGTTGAACTGGGCTTCGTCGACATGCAGCGTTTCGATGACCACACCTGGCGCGCGCTCGTCGAGTTCGCGCAGCAGCGTGGGCAGAAAGGCGCTTTCGGCGAAGTCGCTCATGTGCAGCCGGAAGATGCGGCGCGCGCTCGCAGGGGAGAACTGCGCGCCTTCGTCCAGCACGTCCTGCAGGATGGTGAGCGCCCGGTCGACGGACGCCGCGAGGCGCTGCGCGCGCGGCGTCGGCTCGACACCGCCGCCTGTGCGCGCGAACAGCGCGTCGCGGAACATCAGACGCAAGCGGCCCAATGCGTGGCTCACCGACGGCTGCGTGACGCCGAGCCGCAGCGCTGCGCGCCCGACATGCTTCTCGATGAAGACGGCATGAAACGTCTTGAGCAGATTGAGATCGAGGTCCTGGACGCGCAGCCCGTCGCCTTGCGCGGCGACATGGCCGGGCTCGCCAGCCGATGCCGCGAAGTCGTCCGGCTCGGGCAGTGCGGAGGCAGGGCGGCTCATGCGCCGCGCCTTGCCGTCGCGGAGGGCAGGCAGCCGTAGCGCCGCGCATACGCCCTGGCGAAATGCCCAAAGCTGTTCACGCCATATTCGATCAGCACGTCCGTCACCGCACGCGACGGATCGCGCCGCAACGCGGCATGCACGGCTTCGAGACGCCGCTCGCGGATATACGCGGCAGGTGTCGTGTCGAGAAAGTCGCGAAAGCCGTTTTGCAACGTACGCGGCGATACACCCGCCTCGCGGGCGAGCGTCGTCATCGGCAGGGGATCGCCGAGATGCGCGTCGATATAGTCGCGCGCCCGGCGCACATGCGCGGGCAGCGGCGAGGGCGCGCCACGCAGGAGCGCATCCGAATAGCTGTGCGGCAATTGCGTGAGCAGCACGGTCATCAGCCATTGGGTCAGATCGGGGCCGAGCACGTTCGCTCGCGCGCTGGCGTCGATCTGGCCGGACAGCGCGCACAGATAGCGCAGCGTGCCCTGGAACACGCCTGCGCCCGTATGCGAAGGGTCGACTGCGAGATCGAATTCGAGCGGTTCGCGCAGCGTGGTTTGCAGCATCTCGGCGAGCTTCACTTCGAGGGCGGCGCGGTCGATGCGCAACAGCAGATTGCGGCAATCGCGGTCGGTGCGAATGCGCACCGCGCGCGTCGGCGATGACACGCTCATGCCGCCCGCGCTCACCGACGCGCGCTCGCCGCCCGACTGCAGCTCGCAGCGGCCCGCCAATGTCGAGCGAAACAGATACTGGCCAGCGAGATCACCCGCTTCGATCGACGTCTCACGCCCGTAGCACAGCTCCAGCAGGCTCGCGCGATGCAGCGCGACGCCATATAGTTCGGCGCGCAGCGGACCGCGCCCGGCCACTTCCATGCGGTGCGGACACAAGAGTTGCGACACTTCGCGCTCGATGTCTTCACATGCATGCGAAGCATCGAGCCGGTTGCGATGAGTGCGGGAGATCGCGATTTCCATGAGTTTTGCCTGACGGCTAATACATTGCGCCGCCGTCGATGATGGAGGAGACAAATTGTCCGCGCAAGGACGGAATGACCCGTATTGCATGTGGGGCTGTATGTATCGGCGACGACATTGCCGGTTTTGAATGCCCGTTGCGCGTATTGAAGCGCCGCGCCGCGACATGCCGCGTAGTCTCGATGCCATTGCACAAGGAGGCTCACGATGAAAGTCAGCGTATTGGGCGGCGGGCACGGTTGCTATGCGGCCGTGATCGACATGATCGAGAAGGGACATGACGTGACATGGTGGCGCCGCGATCTCGCGGCGTCGGCGCGGCTGCGCGAACTGGGCGCGCTGCACGTGACGGACTATCACGGACAACGGCGCGTGCCGATTGGCGATGGCGCGGGGATGATTCACATCGTCGACGAACTGGCCGATGCGACGCGCACGGCGCAGCTCATCGTCATTCCGCTGCCTGCGATCACACACGAAGCACTGGCTGCGCAACTCGCGCCGCTGCTGACGGACGGGCAGGTCGTCTATCTTCCGCCGGGCACGTTCGGCAGCTATGTGTTCGCGAAGGCGATGGCCGACGCGGACAACACGAGCCGCGTCGCGTTCGCTGAAACAGGCACGCTGCCCTACCTGGTGCGCAAGCACGGCGAGAACGATGTCGTCATCAGCGCCTACGCCACGCGCCTGCCGACGGGCGTGTTTCCCGCCAATGCGTCGCAATGGGCGCTGCCGTTGCTGCAGGACGCGTATCCGTCCATCGAGCCGATCGAAGACGCATTGTCGGGTGCGCTGATGAACGCCGGCCCCGTGATACATCCGCCGCTCATCATGATGAACGCGGGACCGCTCGAACACTTCGCGTCGTGGGATATTCACAACGAAGGCACGCAGCCGTCGATCCGCAGCGTGACCAGCGCGCTCGACGCGGAACGCGTGGCGGTGCGTGAGGCGCTCGGTTATCGCGCGCCGCATTTCCCGCTCGCCGATCACTACGCGAGCGAGGGCGACGAATGGATGTACGGACGTGGCGCGCACGGCAAGCTGACCGACAGCGGCGACTGGCGCGAGCATATCGATCTGCGCACGCATCGCTACATGCTGGAAGACACGCGACTGGGGCTGTCGTTCATCGTGTCGTGCGGACGCTGGGCCGGCGTGCCGACGCCTGTCGCGCAGGGGCTGCTGAGCATCGCGGGCGCGGCTGTCGGGCGCGATCTGTACGGCGAGGGACGCACGCTGGAGCGGCTCGGACTCGCGGCGTTGTCGCGCGCGGACATGTCCGCGTTGCTGGCGAACGGGATCGCGTCATGACGGACACGACGCTGTCGCCGGTGCGGCATGTGCATATCGTCGGCGCGGGGCGCATGGGGCAGGGGATTGCGCTGGCGTTTGCGTTCGCCGGGTTGCGCGCGACGCTGATCGATTTCAAGGCGCGCGATCCGGTTGCGCGTGAAGCGTTCGCGCGAACCGCCCTCGCTGACATCGCGAAACAGCTGCAGGTGCAAGCGGCACTCGGACGCATCACGCGGCAGCAGGCGGATGAGGCGATGCAGCGTGTCGATATCGTCGATCGCGAGGAGGCGCAACAGGGGCTGGCCGCATCGCGGATCGTATTCGAAGCGGTGCCCGAAGTGCTCGATGCGAAGAAAGAAGTGTTCGCGTGGCTCGGTGAATTTACCGCTGCCAGCACCGTGATCGCATCGACCACATCCACATTTCTCGTCACCGGGTTGCAGCGGATCGTCACGCATCCGCAGCGGCTGTTGAATGCGCACTGGTTGAATCCGGCCCATCTGATGCCATTGGTCGAAGTCAGCCGCAGCGAAACGACGGATGCCGCGGTCGTCGCGCAAGTGGTCGATCTGCTTGCGCGGATCGGCAAGAAGCCCGTCGTGTGTGCGCCGTCGGCGGGCTATATCGTGCCGCGTATTCAGGCACTGGCGATGAACGAGGCGGCGCGCATGGTCGAAGAAGGCGTCGCGAGCGCCGAGGATATCGACACGGCAATACGCACGGGCTTCGGCCTGCGCTTTGCGGTGCTCGGCTTGCTTGAATTTATCGATTGGGGCGGCTGCGACATTCTCTACTACGCGTCGCACTACCTCGCGAAGGAGAAGGGCGAGCGGTTCCTGCCCGCGGAAATCGTCAGCGGCAATATGGCGGCGTCACGTAAAGGCTTGCGCGATAAGACGGGGTTTTATGATTACCGCAACGTCGATGTCGACATGTATGTGAAAGAGCGGCTCGAAACGTTTGGACGCATGCTCGATCATCTCGGTCTCGCGCCTGCGTTCAATACAGCGAATAGCGCGAGTACGTCTCGATCGGAATGATGGCTTGTGAAGGCACGGCCGCGCCTTCGCGCGCGGCCTTCAGATGATCGACGGCGGTGCGCAGCATGAGGCGCATGTCCTGCGTCAACAGATAGTCGATCGCATCGGAGCGCAACAGAGGCTCCGTGATGCGGTTGACCTCGTGAGTTACATAGAGCGTGCGGCCCGTCAGATTGTGCTCGCGCAGCGCGGCAGCAAGCCCCTCGTTACCACCCGCGACGTTGTAGATGCCGTCGAGCTTGCCGTGCGCCTTCAGGAAGCGGGTTGTCGCTTCGTAAGTCGCTGCGCCGGAGTCAGCGCCCTTAATCACCTCGACCAGATTCACATGCGGGAACCGTTGGCGCAATAGCGAACGGAAGCCGATCTCGCGATCCTCGTGACAGGTGTACGAAAACGTCGCGACGATCACGGCGACATCGGGCGACGCATGCGCCTGCAGATGCCGTCCGAGTAAAAAAGCCGCCGACTGTCCGGCCGCGCGGTTGTTGACGCCGACGTATGTGTGACGCGCGTCGGCGTCCACATCCGTGATCAGCGTGACGACGGGTTTGCCCGCCGCCATGCATTCGCGCAATGCCGACGACGTCGTCGCGGTGTTCGTGCAGATGATGCCGATGCCGTCCACTTCCGCCGTCGCCTTCCGGATACGGGCCGCGACTTCTTCGTCGGATTCCCCGACGCATCTCTCTACCTCGAGCCGCACACCGTTGGCGTCGAACTCCGCTTCGAGCGCTATTGCCGTTCGGATCAACTCGTCGGTGAACGCATCGCCTGCTTGCGCGAGCAGCCGGAAATCATAGGCGGCCTGCTTCGCGCGAACGGCTGACTTTGCGGATGAACCTGTGCCGAGTTGCTTCAACGCCGCCTCGACTGCATGGCGCGTGCGCGGGTGTACGCCGGGCCTGTCGTTCAGCGCGCGATCGATCGTCGCGCGGCTGAGCTGCGTGATCTCCATGAGTTGCTTGAGCGTCGGCTTGCTTTTCATCGTGGGTCCCCGCGCGGCGGTTTGAGTGATTTGCGTTGGCTCGATTTTGATTCATTTTGAGGCGTTTGTGTGAGGTGTCAGCTAGCGGCGCCGCATTGTCACGCCGTCAATGTCATGGATTACCCTTGATAACTCAAAATGAGGCATAAACGGCTTTGACGGGTGCTCATAACGAGGCTTTAATGCACTCAACGATGATCACTGCCTCAGCATCAGGAGCCATGCATGTCCGCACAGCAAGACAACTCGAAACCAATCACGATGGACGACTGGTACAAATGCCCGCTCGACCGCAAGGTGCTCAAGGAACTCACGCGCCGCAACGACCGCGACGCGCTCCTCTACCTGAGCGGCTTTCTCGCGATGGTCGCAGGCAGCGGCGTGCTCGCGTCGCTGTCGCTCGGCACGTGGTGGTGCGTGCCCGCGTTCCTGCTCTACGGGACGATCTACGCGTTCGCCGAAGCGATGGAACACGAACTGCGCCATCGCACGCCGTTTCGCAGCGAATGGCTGAACGCGTCGGTGCACTGGCTGATCTGCTTCATGACGTGGCGCGAGCAGATCTACAGCCGCTGGTCGCATGCGCAACATCACACGTACACGCATCTGACGGCAACCGTGCCCGCCGATGTCGAAATCGCCGTGAAGCGGCCGCCGAACTATCTGAAGCTCGCAACCGATTTTCTGCGCGTCTCGCACGGCATTCATCATCTCGGCAACATCGTGCTCCACAGCCTCGGCATCGTGTCGCGCAGCGCGAAAGCCGTCGTGCCTCCGATCGAATATCGCGCGATGTGCCGGAATTCGAGGATCGTCCTCGCGCTATATGTGGGTGTGATTGCGTGGGCGATCGTCGCGCATAGCTGGCTGCCTGTCATGTTTCTTCTTTTGCCGCGTGCGTACGGCGCATGGCTGCATGAACTGCTGGCCATCACGCAGCACACGGGGCTGCGCGAGAACGAACTCGACCACCGCTTCTCGACGCGAACCATCCGGCTCAATCCTGTTCTCCAGTTGCTGTACTGGAACATGAACTATCACGTCGAGCATCACATGTTTCCGAACGTGCCGTTTCACGCGCTGCCGAAATTGCGCAAGGCAATCGAGGCGGACCTGCCGCCCGCTTACGACGGATTGTTCAGCGCCTGGAGCGAGATTCTGCACTTCCTGCGCACGCAGCGGCACGACCCGGAATACATGATCACGCCGCGCGTGCCGGACAAGGCGCCCGCCGCGCAAGCGCAACCCTCCGACGACGAAGCACTCGTCGCCCAGCCACGCTGAACACGAACGGAGCACGCAATGAACATCCTGCAATGGCATCAGGTCTGCGCATGCGACGACATCGACGAAGAAGACGTGATGGAGTTCGAGCACGAAGGCAAGCTGTACGCGGTCTATCACACGGCCACGGGATTCTACGCAACAGCGGGACTTTGCACGCATGAAACGGCGCGGCTCGCTGATGGTTTTGTGTTCGGCGAGGTGATCGAGTGCCCGATGCACATGGGGCGCTTTCACATCCCGACGGGCGCCGCGAAGGGCGCGCCCGTGTGTGTGAACCTCGTCACATATCCCGTGAAGACGGAAGACGGCAACGTATTCATCGGCCTCGCCGCCGATTGATCGAGCAAGGCAACGCAGCAAAACTGCCGGCGCGAGACGCCGGCAGCCACAAACATGGAGACAGCGATGAGATTACCCGTCATGAAGGCGCTTTGCGTCGCCGCAGCCGTCCTGAGCATGGGCCTGCATATCGATGCGAATGCGGGGCCTGTAGCGCATTTCGATTTCATCACGCATGCGCCGGATTCGGATGCATGGTGGAACACCGTCAAGAACGGTATCAAGCAGGCGGATGAAGATTTCAACGTACAGACCGACTATCGCAACCCGCCGAATGGCGATATCGCCGATATGGTCCAGCTCGTCAATCAGGCGGCGGCGCGCAACTACGACGGCGTGGTGACGACCATCGCCGACTTCGATCTGCTCAAAGGCTCCGTCTCGCGTCTGAAGGCGAAGAACATTCCGTTCGTCACGGCCAACACGGGCACGGAGAAGCAGAGCGCCGATCTCGGCGCATTGCTGCATGTGGGACAGCCGGAGTATCTTGCGGGCAAGGAGGCGGGACAGCGCGCCAAGGCCGACGGCATCAAGACGTTCCTGTGCGTGAATCACTATGCGACGAACCCGCTGTCGTTCGAGCGTTGCCGTGGGTTTGCCGAAGCGATCGGCGCCGATATGAAAACATCGGTTCTGGACGCGGGCACCGATCCGACGGATATCGAATCGAAAGTCAGCGCTTATCTGCGCGCGCATCCGAACACGCAGGCCGTGCTGACCCTTGGGCCCACTTCCGCCGACCCGACCATTCGCGCCGTCACGAAGATGGGGCTCGCGGGCAAGATCTGGTTCGCGACCTTCGATATTGACTCTGACGTCGCCAAGGGAATCAAGGACGGCACGATCAAGTTCTGCACCGATCAGCAGCCCTATTTGCAGGGCTATATTCCCGTCGCGATGCTCGCGATCATGCACAAGAATCACAACACGGACGTCGCGCAGGCCCGCAATGAACTGGAGAAGGACCCGAAGTTCATCAAGCGGCTGCAGGACTATGGGCTGAAGCCTGTCTACGAGGCGCGCAATATCAGTTCGGGTCCGGGGTTCATCACGCCGCAGAACATCGAGAAGGTGTCGACGCTCGCAGGAAAGTACAGATAGGCGCTTTTCGTTTTGCAGGCGTCTCCACCGCCAGCACTTTTCCCACTACGTTTTGAGTGGGCGATACGGGCCAATCAATGGCCCGTATCGTTTATTTACGGATCAAGTCTGATTTAAACAGGAAAGCCATCCGCAAACCGCTCGCGCAAATAGCCGACGAACAGCCCGACCGCACGCGGCACATGCGACGCATAAGGTCGCACGATATAAAGCTGCTCCGCAAACGCCCCCGTCACGCGCCAGTCCGGCAGCACGACCACCAGCTTGCCCGCCTGCACGGCGGCCTGCGCGGTGAAGTCCGGCACCAGCGCAATGCCCAGGCTTTCGAGCGCCGCGTCGCGCAGCGTCTCGCTGTTGTTGGCGCAGAACTGTCCGTTGACGGGCAAGGTGACGGGCCGCGTACCCGCCTTTCGCGCCGATTTGCGCTCGAACGACCACATCGGCTCGCCCGACGAGCGCGGATAGAACAGGCAATCGTGAGAAGCCAGTTCTTCCGGTGACTTCGGCGTGCCGCGCTTTCGCAGATAGGCGCGCGTCGCGACGATCACGGAATGCGTGTCGCACAGCTTCCACGCGACGTGCGTATCGGGTGGCTCGGCGCTGTGACGGATCGCGAGATCGAAGCCTTCCGTGGCGAGCGATACGAGCCGGTCCGACACTTCCAGTTGCACCCGGACCGCGGGATTGGCCGCCAGAAACTCGGGCACTTTCGGCACCAGTTGCTGCCGTGCGAACGCGACAGGCGCCGTCACGCGCACGAGACCGCGCGGCACGCCCGACAGTTCGCGCACCTGCGCGAAGCTGGCGGCGATCTGCGCATACTGCCCGCGCGTGCTGTCGACGAGCTGCTGGCCGGCTTCCGTCAGCCGGACGCTGCGGGTCGTGCGCTGCACCAGCGAAATGCCCGCGGCGCGCTCCAGTTCGGAGATGCGCTGGCTCATCGCCGCTTTGCTCACGCCGAGGCGCGCGGCCGCCGCCGTGTACGTTCCCTGTTCGGCCAGCATGGTGAGCCAGTGCAGATGCGTCCAGAGTTCTTCGATATTTTGCGTATCCATACACTCATTGTTCACGATGGAAAACATTGATTTCAATGTTAGCCTCTTTCCAGCGTGTCCGCACCTTCCTACACTGCATCTCAAGCCAATCACGAAGGAGCCGAGACATGCAAGCCTATACCGACAGCGCAGACGTGGGACATTTCATTCACGGGGAACGTGTCAGCGGAACGGGAAGCCGTAGCCAGGCCGTGTTCAATCCGGCCACGGGTGCCCGGGCCCGCAAGCTGCTGCTCGGCGAGGCTGCCGATGTCGATGCCGCCGTCGCGAGCGCGAAGGCGGCGTTTCCGAAGTGGGCCGACACGCCGCCCATCAGGCGCGCACGCGTGATGCTGCGTTTTCTCGAACTGATGAACCGTCACCACGACGAACTCGCGGCCATCATCACGGCCGAGCACGGCAAGGTGTTTTCCGATGCGCAAGGCGAAGTTGCGCGCGGCATCGACGTGATCGAATTTGCGTGCGGCATTCCGCAACTGCTCAAGGGCGACTACACGGAACAGGTGTCGACGGGTATCGACAACTGGACGATGCGTCAGCCGCTGGGCGTCGTCGCGGGCATCACGCCGTTCAACTTCCCGTGCATGGTGCCGTGCTGGATGTTCCCCGTCGCGATCGCGGCCGGCAATACGTTCATTCTCAAGCCGAGCGAACGTGACCCGTCGGCGGCGCTGTTCATGGCGGGACTGTTGAAAGAGGCTGGCTTGCCCGACGGCGTGTTCAACGTCGTGCAGGGCGACAAGGTCGTCGTGGATGCACTGCTCACGCATCCGGACGTGAAGGCCGTGAGCTTCGTCGGCTCGACGCCGATTGCGAACTACATCTACGAAACGGGCGCGAAGCACGGCAAGCGCGTGCAGGCGCTGGGCGGCGCGAAGAACCATATGGTGGTGATGCCCGACGCCGATCTCGACAAGGCCGTCGATGCGCTGATCGGCGCGGGCTACGGTTCGGCAGGCGAGCGCTGCATGGCGATCTCGGTGGCGCTGCTGGTCGGCGACGTGGCCGACAAGATCGTGCCGCGACTCGCCGAGCGCGCCCGCAGCCTGATCGTGAAGAACGGCATGGAGCCGGATGCGGAAATGGGCCCGATCGTCACGCGGCAGGCGCTGGAGCGGATCGAAGGCTATATCGCCGAGGGCGTGAAGGAAGGCGCGACGCTGGTCGTCGACGGCCGCGGGCTGAAGGTGGCGGGTCATGAAGACGGCTTCTTCACGGGCGGTACGCTGTTCGACAACGTGACGCCGGAAATGCGCATCTACAAGGAAGAGATTTTCGGGCCGGTGCTCGCTTGCGTGCGCGTGAAGGACTTCACGGAAGCCGTCGAACTGATCAACGCGCACGAATTCGGTAACGGCGTGGCGTGCTTCACGAGCGACGGCCATGTTGCGCGCGAATTCGGCCGCCGCATCGAGGTCGGCATGGTCGGTATCAATGTGCCGATTCCGGTGCCGATGGCATGGCATGGCTTCGGCGGCTGGAAGCGCAGCCTGTTCGGCGACACGCATGCCTACGGCGAAGAAGGCGTGCGTTTCTATACGAAGCAGAAGTCGATCATGCAGCGCTGGTCGGAGAGTATCGAGAAGGGCGCTGAATTCGCGATGCCGACCGCGAAGTAACACGCTTTAAACCCTATCAGGTACAGCCCTTTCTGAAGGGCTGTTTTCATTTGTGCGCTTTGATCTGATGTTTGACGATACAGTCAATCGAACCGATAGCACGCATTGTTCCCGATTTGAAAACTGTGAATTCTGCGCAGCCCCGTTGATGATTGCGTCAGGAGGTTTACCCTACGTTCATAGGCCGACGTTTTCAATTTCGACGTCGCGACAGGCTCTACTGAGGATCAGGCAATGAAGCGCGAATCTTTGAACTTCCGGAATATCGACGACCATAGCGGCGCAGGCGTACGCACGCGGCTTGAAGTGGTATCGAGCGAACACGCGCAAGCCGCTGCTGTGCCGCGCAACTGGGCATGGGCGCATTTCAGCGATTCATACGACTGGATGGACTCGCATAGCCCGGCTGGCGTGACGGAGTTGCTGGACTGAATGCGTATTGCGAATTGCCGTTCAAATTCGCAATAGCGTATTGCAGGCCGCGGTAAATGCGCGGCCTGCAATGTAAAGCATGAATGGATGTGTCAGACGAGCGTGAGTTTCACGTCGATGTTATTGCGCGTCGCATTCGAATACGGGCACACGATGTGAGCCTTGTTGACCAGATCCTGCGCAGCATCTTTCTCCATACCCGGCAATGATATTTTCATCTCGACTTCGATGCCGAACCCATTCGGAATCGGCCCGATTCCGACGCTGCTGTCGATTGACGCATCTGCGGGCATTGCGATCTTGTCGCGTGCGGCAACGAATTTCATCGCACCGATAAAGCATGCGCTGTAACCGGCGGCAAACAGCTGTTCCGGGTTCGCGCCTTCACCGCCTTTTCCACCCAGTTCCTTCGGCGTGGTGAGCTTGAAATCAAGGTTCGCTTCGGGCACCGTCGCGCGGCCGTCGCGGCCTCCCGTCGCGGTTGCGTGTGCAGTGTAAAGCGCCTTTTCTAGCGACATGGCTATCTCCTTCGTTGAAGTCCTACGTGGCGTTGGAAGACTGCAGGGTCAGGCTGATTTCGCTGCTTTGAGCTTTCGATATTCGAGGGCGGGCAGACCGCCCCAGCCCCAATTGTCCGTCGGCACTTCCTCGATCACGACGAAGGTCGATTCGAGCGGCTTGTTCAGCACGTCGAGCAACACCTGGCTCACGCCCTTGATGAGTTGCGCCTTTTCTTCGGCCGTCACGCAATCCGCACCGGGTTTCGTCCCTTCACGCGTTACCTGAATTGTGACAATCGGCATCTCGCTCCCCTCGATCGTAGTTGAGGAACAGGGCGTGCGCTAGCGGCGTGCGCTAGCGACAGTCAGATGCTCTCCACGCCCACGATGAGTTCGCTGCCCAGCCATCCCGCCAGCAGCGCACCCGCTTTCGCCACGCCGTCCGCGTCACCCAGACGCTCGACGAGCAGATCGCATAGTGTTGCAAAGCTTTCATTTTCCTGCAGATGAAGGAACGCTTCGTACTCGGCGGCATCGACGCGCTTGAGGCACGATACGAACTGCCGCCGCCAGACGATCAGACCGCCCGGCGCGTCGAGCATTTCGCTTTCGGGCGCCTCGGCATCGTTGGATAGCGCCGACCAGATGCTGTCCGCATTCGTCGTGGCGGGGCGATGCCTGAGCGACGGCGCGAAGCGCAAGCGGGCGGCGTCCCAGTCGACGGACGCGAGGGTGTTGAGCGGCAGCGGCGGCGCGTCATGCGCGACGAAGGCTTCGGCCAGCGCATTCTCGATCCAGGCGAGTTCGTGCACGTCGGGGTTATGTGGGAACAGCACGCCGAGCGTGTCGCCGAAACCGTATGCGTAGGCGTCGAGCGTCCACGCGTGCGGTGGATGATGGTTGATGTGCATGACGGCCGCGTGAAGGAACGCGCCCTCGCCAAGCAACGTCCGTACCTGTGGAAACGAATGCTCGAGGCATTCGATCAGTTGCCCGCGATAGTTGTTCTGATACACGGACAGGCCGCGTGATGCATCGCCGCCGACGCGCCGGGCGGCTTCATCCGATGCATCCGTGAGCCACGAGCGGAAGTCCTGTTGCCACGCAGCGAGTGTCATGCGGCCTCCGCGATACGCGTGTCCTGTGGGACTTGTTGCGCATGCGCGCCGAGCTTGCGCGCAATCCACAGTTCCCGCAGCAGTTCTTTCAGGGGCGGCACGTTGCCGTCCCGCTCGATCATCGTCGCGACGGGGCCGAGCCGCGCCATCGCGTTCTCGTAGAGTGCCCAGACTTCATCGCACACGGGGCTATCGTGCGTATCGATCAGAAGATCGCGGCCTTGCGAGTGTCCTGCGAGATGGACCTGATGCACGCGATCGACAGGCAATCCGTCGAGATAGGCGAGCGCATCGAAACCGTGATTGGTCGCGCTCACAAAGATATTGTTCACGTCGAGCAGCAGCCCACAGCCGGTGCGCGTCGACATGGCGGAAATGAATTCCCACTCCGTCATCGTCGCGCCGTCGAACGCGAGGTAACTGGACGGATTCTCGAACAGCATCTGGCGGCCCAGCGCATTCTGTGCGATGTCGATATTCGCGCACACGGTATCGAGCGCTTCGTCGGTATAGGGAATGGGTAACAGGTCATGCGAATTGAAGCGGCCGATACGCGACCAGCTCAGATGATCGGACACGAACAGCGGCTCGATCTCGTCGACGAGCGACTTCAGGCGGCGCAGATAATCGCGGTCGATGCCATCCGCCGAGCCGATCGACATCGACACGCCATGCAGCACGACGGGATGCTTCTCGCGCACGCGCCGCAGAATGTCGCGCGGTTGGCCGCCTTCGACCATGAAGTTTTCGGAAATGACTTCGACGAAATCGATGGGAACATCCGTTTCCAGGAAGTCGCGATAGTGTTCCTTGCGCAGGCCAAGGCCATAGCCTGCAAAACGCGGATTGGGTGAGAGCATGAGGCGTACCCGGCTGCGGAGTGTCGGTGAATGGACTGGCCCGGCGACGCATAGCCGGGCCGGTGCTGGCGTGACTTACTTCGGCTCGGTCAGCGTGCCGCCCAGCGACAGGCATTCGCTCGGCGTCTTCACGACCACGCCCTTGCCCTTGCAGGTGTTGAGGCCCTTGCAGTCGTTGTGAGCCGTCGCGCACAGCGCCTGGCCCTTGCACGCGTTGACGCCGTAGCAGCGGCCGGGTTGTTCGCCCGTAGCGGCGCTCGCCGAGGTCGCGACGGTTGCCGATGCGATGGCGAGGAGGGCTGCAGCTGCAGCGAAGCTGACGCGGGATTTGACGTTGCTGTTCATGGTTGCTCCATGGTGGGTTGAGTGAAATGCGATTGGAAAATGGCGCGCTTATTTCGCGCGCAGCGCGGCTTCTTCGATGACCTTCGCGACCGCTTCAGGCTGCGAAATCTCGATGGCGTGGCTGGCCTTCACTTCCGTGACCTTCGAGCCGGCGCGCTTGTACATCCAGCGTTGCAGGTCCGGGTTGATCACGCGGTCGTCGGTGGCGACGATGCCGTAGGTCGGCTTGTCGTGCCATGCGACCGTGTACGGCGCCGAGGCAAAGTCGGCGACGGTGGCGGGCACTTGCGAAACGGCCATGAAGTCGGTGCGGTTCGACACGAGATCGCCGGCGTAGTCGGCACCGAACTTGGCGGGGTCGAAATAGTAGTGACCGTCGATGGTCTTCTGCACGCCGTCCGTGAGCTTCGGCATCGAGCCTGCCAGCTGGTTCACGCTTTCGCCGACATCGGGCTGAAACGCGGCGACATAGACCAGCGCCTTCACCTTGGGACGCGCGCCCGCTTCCGTGATGACGCTGCCGCCGTAGCCATGGCCGACGAGCACCACGGGGCCCGTCTGTCCGATGACGGCGTTGTTGGTGGCGGCGACGTCTTCTTCGAGCGTCGTCATCGGTTGCTGGACGATGCGGACGTTGTAGCCCTTATGAATCAGGATGTCGTGCACCGCGCGCCAGCCGGAGCCGTCGGTGAATGCACCGTGAACGATCACGATGTTCTTCACGCCTGCCGGTGCGTCCGGCGTTGCGGCGAATGCCGCGCCAGTAGCGGCGAGCGCTGCTGCGGCGAGGGTCAAAGTCGAAAGAATGCGCATAGTGTTTTTGAGTGGAGGCCACGCGGGCCGTGTTGTTGATAGCGGATGACGAGGGTTCGGTCAGTCCGCGGTGCGCGAGCGGCCCAGCAGATGATCGAATGACCATTTGCCTGCGCCATGCGCGATCAGCGGAAGAAGCAGACCCGCCCAGGTGAGATGGGTCGGCCAGGCGTCCGGATAGACGAAGATTTCGATCACGGCCGTCATGCCCAGCAGCACGAGCGCGGCGGAACGCGTGAACAGTCCGAGCACGAGCAGGATCGGGCACAGATGCTCTGCATACGTGGCGAGGTGCGCGGCCAGTTCCGGCGGAATCAGCGGCAATGCGTACTCCGAGCTGAACAGGGCGTACGTCGACGGCTTGATCGTCAGCAGGCCCGTTACTTTCGTGCGTCCCGACAGAAAGAAGGTCGCCGCGATACCGAAGCGCGCCACCAGCAACAGCATCGAAGGCGAAAGCGCACGCGACAGGCGTTCGGTGACGGCTGCGCGGAGTGTCGCCACGCCGCCCTGTTTCGCAAGGGACGAGCGGGCAACGCGCGCGTCACGGGTCTGGGAATGCAGCATCATGACTTTGCCTTCAGCGCGCCGTAGCCCTTCGGCGTCTTGATCGTCGTGCAGGTGCCCTTGTCGACCATGACGAAAGCGTCGCCCTGATAGTCGACCTTCGACGTGCCCGCGCAACTCGTGCCGGGACCGGCTGCGCAATCGTTCTTGCCGGCGAGCGACACGCCGAAGCATTTCTCTTGAGGCTTGGGCTGATCGGAGCCTGCATGTGCGCCAGTCGCGAGGACAGTGAGCGAAAGGGCGAAAGTAGCGGCGAGTGCTGCGCGGGTGCTTTTCATCATCATCTCCAGTGGGGTGGTTGGAACTATTTAAATCGCATGCGATGTAATCAGATGCGAGATGATACCTGGGTCTTCGGATTTGTCAATCGGTTGCGAGTAAATCGCGTGCGATATATATGTAAAAGAGGAATGGCGTGGTATTCGAGAATCTCGCTGGATCGAGCGAGCGAGAGTGGAAAGCCGGGCCATGAGCCCGCAAAAGCGCGTGCGAACGCGAGTAGTGAGTTCATCGATTGTTTCCTGATGTTCAATATTTGCAGACATTGATGTCGGTTGAACGCCGAATGCGGAGTACGCATCGATGCGCTAACATTTGCGCGATTAACGACGCCGAATACCTGGAGATTTCCGCATGTCGCACGCACTCGCTCTCGATCTCACCGCCTTTCCTCGCTATGCATTGATCGAAGGGCCCACGCCGATCCAGCATCTCAGCCGCTTGAGCGAGCGGGTCGGCGACGTGGATATCTACGTCAAGCGCGACGATCTGACGGGCCTCGGCGGTGGCGGCAGCAAGCTCAGGAAGCTCGAGTTCCTGCTGGGCGAAGCGCTCGCGCAGGGCGCGGACACGATCATCACGGTGGGCGCGCGCCAGTCGAATCACGCGCGGCTCACGGCCGCGGCGGCGGCGCGTGCGGGCCTGGCGTGCGAGGTCGTACTGACGCGCATGGTGCCGCGCGAAGACGACGATTACGTCCACAACGGCAACGTGCTGCTCGACGCGCTGCTCGGCGCGCGCATTCACGATCTGCCCGGCAGTGCCGACGCGATGGCGTTCGCGCACAATCGCGCGGACGAACTGCGCAAGGCCGGACATAAGGTGTATCTCGCGCCGCTGGGCGGCTCGTCTGCCGTCGGCAATCTGGGTTATGCGGCGTGCGCAGCGGAAATCCTCGAACAGGCGCGCGCGTTGGGCGTTTCGTTCGACCGCATTGCCGTGCCCAATGGCAGCGGCGGCACGCAGGCGGGTCTGGTTGCCGGCTTGCTGGCGATGGGCGAGGACCCGACGCGCGTCGTCTCGCATAACGTGCTCGCGACGCACGAGAACACGTTGTCCAATACGCAATTGAAAGCGAAGGAAACGCTCGCGCTGCTGCGGCCCGAGGCGGTTTTTTCCGACGCGAGCGTGATCGTCGAGGACGGGCAGCGCGGCGAAGGCTACGGCATTCCCACCGACGCGATGCGCGAAGCCATGCGGCTTCTGGCGAGCGTCGAGGGCCTGCTTCTGGACCCCGTGTATAGCGGCAAGGCGTTCGCCGGCCTGCTGCACGACATCCGAAGCAAAACGATCGCGCCGGGCTCCAGGGTCATGTTCCTGATGACGGGTGGCCTGCCGGGACTGTACGCGTATCGCAGCGCATTTTGAGCGGATGGTGCGGCGAAAACGCCGCGCCTTGACTACCTCAGCCAATCTCAACCCGCGCGCGCCAGTTGCTCGCGGACGGCGGCGTCCGTCTTGTCGTAATCGCCTTCGCCGAAATGGCTATAGACGATATGCCCCTGCTTGTCGATCAGATAGACGGCTGGCCAGTATTGATTGCCATAGGCGTTCCACGTCGCGTACTGGTTGTCCTGCGCGACGGGGTAATGCAGCCCGTATTCGGCAATCGCCGCCTTGACCTTTTTCGTCTCGCGCTCGAACGCGTATTCAGGCGTGTGCACGCCGACGACGACAAGACCCTGATCCTTGTACTTCTGATACAGCTTCTCGACATGCGGCAACGTATTGACGCAGTTGACGCAGGTGTAGGTCCAGAAATCGACGAGCACCACTTTCCCACGCAATTGCTGCATGGTCAGAGGCGGTGAATTCAGCCATTGATCGATGCCGGTGAATTCCGGTGCGACGCGATTGGCTTCGACGGGAACGGCCGTCGCAGCGCCGCTATTGGCGATCATTGCGCCCAGCCCGGCAACGGCGGCAATGGCGACGACGGTAGTCAGGGTTTTGATTCGGGAGAGCATGTCGGCGTCCTTTGATTGGAAGACATGGCTGTATTGGAACGTCCGCGCGTATCTCTGCTGTGTCGCCGTGTCGCGTGTTTGAATCGTCTTGTATCAGTGGGGTGCTTCGATACATTGGGACACAAATGGGCGCATCTTCTGCGCTATAACAAAGCCGTGACTCAATGTTGGAGGCAATCATGAAACGGCTTTTGGCAATCTTCTTCTTTCTCGCGGGCGGGCTCGCAACGGAAATCATTCACCCCGTTCAGTGCGACCTGATGACGGCCAGCGGTGTGCAGCAAAAGCGCCGGAGAACATCGGCGCGCGTCTGAAACTCAGGTTCTCCATTTGCCGGTGCGCGCGAGTTCCGCGCAAGCATCGGCAAATGCCTTAGGCGCTTCCTGCGGCAGGTTATGGCCCGCATTCGGAATCTGTCGGTGCGTGCGCCGAACGGTGAACTTCGCTGCGGATACACGGCCGTCGGTGGCGGGGATTACGCCGTCCGCGAGGCCATCCAGTGTGATTGAAGGAACCGTAATGGGTGGAAGAGCAGCGAGTTTCTTCTCGATCTCGTCATATTGCGGATAGCCGGCCGCAAGGCCAAGTCGATGCCGGTATGAATGGATGACGATATCCACGAAGTCCGGATTGTCGAATGCTTTCGCCGAGCGCTCGAATGTCGCTTCGTCGAAATGCCACGTCGGCGAATTGTTCTTCCACAGAACGTGCGCGAGCTCGCGTCGATTGGCTTCCAGCCCTGCGCGGCCACGTTCGGTCTGAAAATAGTACTGGTACCAGAGGCCGCGCTCGATCGCAGGCGGCAACGGCGCGCCCGCTTTGGCGATATCCTGGATCAGATAGCTGTTCACGGAAACGAGGCCGACGCAGCGCGAAGGCTTGATCGCCGCGACGACGCACGCTGCACGTCCACCCCAATCGTATCCGGCGAGCACGGCCTCGGGGATATCCAGTGCATTCATCAGTTCGATCACGTCCTGACCGACGGCCGCCTGCTGGCCGGCGCGCGGCGTTTCCGCGGACAGCAGGCGCGTCGTCCCGAAGCCGCGCAGATACGGCACGATCACGCGAAAACCCTGCGCCGCGAGCATCGGCGCGACGTCGACATAGCTGTGAATGTCGTAGGGAAAGCCGTGGAGAAGAATGATGGGACGGCCTTCGGCGGGTCCCGCTTCGTGATAGCCGATGTCGAGCAGATCCGTGCGAACCTGGCGCACAGGCAGCGTTACTGTGGTCGGTGCCACGCGAGTCGATGCGGCAAGCGCTTGCGGCAAGTTGCCGAGCGTCGTCAAGGTCGCGACGCTGGCCGCTGCCGCAAACATAAAGCGGCGGCGATTAGATAGTTCTTCTGACACGGTAATCAATCTCTTCGAGGATAAGCGACGAAAGATTGAAACGTGCGCATGTATCTGATTTGTGTCTGCCGTACATCGCCTGTGTAGAGTTTTGTATGCGATAAGTCATGCCTGAAAAAGTGTCGTCACTATCAGCGCAACAGATAGCGGTATCCAAACCCTTCGCTTGATCTCCGCAGTGAGCGGTGCGACATTGAGTCACCCGTTCTTCACGCGAGACCTTCACGCCATGAGTACTCTTACCGCTGTCGAACGTATCGGCCGGTTTGCCGATGTTGCGCATGCCAGTCATCTCACGCCGCAGACGCGGCACTTGCTGAAGCGAAACATCCTGGACAGTTTGGGATGCGCCATCGCCGCGTTGCCTGGCTCGCCTTTCAAGGCGCTCAGAGAGCAGTTCGACGAATATCGCAGCGGCGGCACCTGTACGCTGATCGGCGGCGGCTCGACGTCTCCCGATCAGGCGGCGCTGTACAACTCGGCACTCGTGCGTTACGTGGATCTGCTCGATAGCTACATGTCGCCTGGCGGTCTTTGTCATCCGAGCGACAACTTCGGCGCAATACTGGCCGCTGCCGAGCACGCATCGGCGGATGGCGAATCGTTCATGCTCGCGCTCGCGGTTGCCTATGAGATCGGCTGCCGCATCACGGCCATCGTTCCCGTCATGGCGAAGGGCTTCAATCACGCGGTTCAACTGGCAATCTCCTCAGCCGCCGCTTCGGGGAAATTGCTGGGCCTCGACGCGGATCAACTTGCGCATGCGATCGCCATCGCAACCGTCGACAACATCTCGCTCTCCTGCGTTCACTCCGAACCCGTGTCGTACTGGAAGGGCTTTTCGCCCGGCATCACATGCATGCGAGCCGTCTATTCGGCATCGCTCGCGAAGCGCGGCTTTACAGGGCCGCTACGCCTTTTCGAAGGACCGAACGGACTCGTGCGCATGTTCGATCAGCCCGTCGAAGTGGACTGGGAGGATTCGCGACTTGAGGTCGTCCATCAGACCGTCATGAAGAAGTACTGCTCGCTGATTCACGGCCAGCCCGTGCTCGAGGCCACGCTGGAACTCAAGCGCGCACACGGCATAACGGGCGACGACGTCGAAGACGTGGTGTGCGACATCTTCCAGATGGGCTACGACATTGCGGGCGGCGGCGGCTTCGGCGCAAAAGACCATCCGCAAACGAAAGAACAGGCTGACTACAACCTCAAGTATCTGATTGCCGCGGCGTTGCTCGACGACCAGGTCGGTCCCGCGCAACTGGAACCCGCGCGAGTCCAGGCAGCCGATGCACAAGCGCTGCTGAAGAAAGTCACGATACGTCCCGACGCGGCCTTCTCGGCGCAATACCCGAAGGCACTGAATACGCGCGTCACGATCCGCTGCCGCGATGGGCGTGTGGTGTCGAAGGAGCACGTGGGATTTGAAGGCGGTCTCGACAATCCGTTCACCTGGGAGCGGACCGTCGAAAAATTCAACTGGCTAAGCGAGCCATTTGCAGACGAAACGCTGCGCAGTCAGATTATCGATCTCGTTTCCACGCTCGAAACACACAAGATCTCGGAGTTGATGCAACTCCTCGAAAAAGTCAGTCGAGAAGCGGTGTACCCGGTAAAACATCCGGGAATTCAATAATTGTTCAGGCATACAGGAGAGACGAATGGCCCTGATTTCATGTGATATGCGATACGGTAGAACCGACGAACAGAAGCGTCAGCTAGCAGCGGGTCTGCTGCGTGTGGTGAGCGAGGCGACAGGCGAAACGAAGAACGATATCTTCATTGTGTTTCGCGAGGGCAGGGGGATCAATTTCGTCGAGCATGGCGAGCATCTTCCCGAATACGTGGAAGGCGCAGCCAACGACAAAGAACTGATCAGCCGCCTTAAATAGTTTCATTGCCCGAAACCCCAGCAGGAGTAGCAGCATGCCTTTTATCGAATGCCATATTGCGGCCGGATTGACGCCAGCGCGCCGCGAACAACTGATGCGCGACATCATTCAGGTCACGCACGACGCGATCGGTTCGGACCCGAAGATCATCAATGTGATTCTGCATGAGCATCCGCGCGAGAACATCAGCATATCGAGCCGTATCAATGGCGAGGAATTCAAGGCCCAAAAGACGGGTTGAGGCCTTGCCAGAAGCAACCGCCGTGATCAGCGCGCCGATGCGCAATCCGGCTTTGGTGTAGGATGACGATCGACCTGCGCCGCAGCGCAGTGCAGGCCTGTGATGACCATATCAAGGCCTTGTCGATCTCATCGAGGTACACAGCATGGATGTCGCCGACCTCAAGGTGTTCGAGGCAGTGGCCCGTCACGGCAGCATGAACCGGGCGGCTGCCGAACTTCATACCGTTCAGTCCAACGTGACAGCGCGAATCCGTTCTCTCGAACGGGAAATCGGTGTCACGCTGTTTCAGCGCCATGTGCGCGGTGTCAGCCTGACGCCCGCTGGGCAACGCATGCTGCCGTACGCCGCGCGCATTGCAAAACTGCTGGCGGACGCACGGCTCGCGGCGCTCGACGACGGCCCGCCCGCCGGAGCACTCGCGTTAGGCACGCTCGAAACGACGGCCGCATTGCGCCTGTCGCCGATACTGAGCAACTTCGCCAGAATCTACCCGCAAGTGCGCCTGTCCCTGACCACGGGCACGAGTTGCAGCCTGACGGAAGAGGTGGCTGCGTGCCGGCTCGACGGCGCGTTCGTGGCTGGCCCCGTCGATCATCCTGACTTGCACGCCGAGATGATCTTCCAGGAAGAACTGGTGCTGGTGACGCCGCGCAATCTGCGGTCGATGGATGCGCTACGCACCGTGCCCGACCTCAAGACCATCGTGTTCAGATTGGGGTGCTCGTATCGTCAGCGGCTTGAAGCGCTGCTGGCGGAAATGGGCATCGTGACGGCGACGCCGCTCGAATTTGGTTCGCTCGATGCGATCATCGCGTGCGTCGCGGCAGGCATCGGCGTGACGTTGTTGCCGCGCGGCGTGGTGTCGAACGCGGCCGAACAGGATATCGTCGCGCTGCATTCATTGCCGCCGGAGAAAGCGCAGGTCGCCACGCTCTTTATCCGTCGGCATGACGCCTATGTCTCGAGCGCGATGCAGGCCTTCGTCGAGGTGACGCGCTCGCGTCTCGGCCCTGTGATGGCGGCAGCCTGATTCAGTAGCTTAAGCAGCCTGCGGTTGGGCATCCAGCAGAGGTGCCCGCCGACGCGCGCTGTTGAGGCGAAAGAACTCGGTGCAAAAGTCGACAAAGGTTCTGAAGCGCGCGGGTAGCAATTCCCGGTGCGAATAGAACAGGCAGATTTCGACTTCACTGTCGGAGATAGAACAGCCGGGCAACACGGGCACCAGCTTGCCCATCGCCACGTCTTCTCGCGCCATCGCTTCCGGTAACTCCGCAATGCCCGCGCCCGCCAGCGCCGCGGCGCGCAACAGCACGTCGTTGCCGTCCATCGAAGACATCGGAATCACCTGCACCGGTTCGCCGTTTTCGATTACCTGCACGTAGTTCGTGTTTCGCTGGCGCGATTGGGACGGCAACAGCAGAAAGTGCTCGGTGAGATCCGCCGCGTGATGTGGCGTGCTGCGTTGCGCAAGATAGTCGGCGGAGGCGACGAGGGATCGCGACGACTTGAACAAGGTTCTGCGAATCACAGCCGACTGCTCGACCTGATGTGGCGGAAGCATTGCCATGTCGAACTGCCCGTCATAGAGATTGACGGCGTCTTCATCGACGGAGACCACGAGGTTCACGTTCGGCGCGACCGCGCGATAACTGGACAAGAACTGCGAGAAGGTCTCGCTGACCAGCATCGGATGAATCACCAGACGCAGCTTGCCGCTGTCGACTTCGCGCTCGCGCATGATGCGGCGATTCGCTTCGTCGAGTTCTTCGAGCAGGCGACAGCAACTGAGGTAATAGGATTGCGCTTCTTCCGTCAGCGTGACGGAGCGCGTCGTGCGATGCAGTACGCGCGTCTGGATGGACGCTTCCAGCTTCGCAATGGCCTTCGAAATGGAGCCGGTCGTCACGCCCAGCGAGGTCGCCGCCTTGCTGAAACTCTGATGCTGCGCCGCCGAGACGAACGCCCTCAACATGTAAAGCTGGTCCATGCTCAACCTCTGCTCTGTCGCTGCCCAACTGCACTGGCATCACTCTAGCAACAGATCACGGGGAGATCGCGCGGTTTGTTTTGATAGGGG
Organism: Paraburkholderia largidicola; assembly: GCF_013426895.1. Lineage (NCBI taxonomy): Bacteria > Pseudomonadati > Pseudomonadota > Betaproteobacteria > Burkholderiales > Burkholderiaceae > Paraburkholderia > Paraburkholderia largidicola. Next base: position 954,677 of record NZ_AP023176.1, read on the forward strand.
TATCACCCGCGGTGATAGCTCATCACCGCGGCCTTTCCTGTGGGGCATGGATCAGGGCCTGGCGGGCCTGGTGCGATTCAGCTCGCCGCCGTCAGACGCGGATCGAAGTCGAACTCGAGCCGGATGCCGCCGGGTTCATAGATCATCGTGTGACGTTTCGGTCCCGCGCCGAGGTTCTCAGGCGCGAACTCGACCTTGATGCCCGGCCACTGCGAGACGCGCGCGAAGATCTCATTGAGCGCCTCTTCGCTGCTGGCACGCAACGCCAGATGATGCAGGCCGACGTTGGTCTTGCGGTCGAACTCGACGAGGTTCGCCTGATTCGTGACTTGCCACAGCGTCAGCATCACGTGTCCATCCGACACGAACGCGGCGGGGTAGTCCGGCTTCTCGCCGACCTGCTTCCACTGCAGGCATTCGACGAAGAAGTCGCGCGTCAGCTTCAGGTCGCGAACGGCGAGCCCGACGTGATCGATGCCGGAGGTGAGTGCCTGGGTAGTCATGTCGAATTGTCCTGTGCAGTGAGCGGGCGGCTTGTCCCGTGATAGCACGCGAAACGCAGTAACGCAAACGCGTCGACGCAAACGCCGGTGATGCCGGCCATTATAGGGACGCGACGCCGCGAAGATTCTTGAGCCGCAGGAAACCAACCTTTGCGGCGACCGGCATTGCGCGCGTTGGCGTTTTGCATACGTCTATCGAAACAATCGGGTCGGACAAACGTTTGCCTGGTTGGTCCGGAGGTCGCCGTCGTGCATACTTGCTGCCTGCACGCACTGCGCGAATGCGATGCGGTAAAAAATTCGAGAGGAGAAAACGAGTCATGCCGTTGGTGCCGCTGTCGCAACGGGAGGTCACGATCGGCGTTCCATTGCCGTTTTCCGTCTATACGGCGGACGGCAGGCTGCTGATGGCGCGCGGGCATATCGTTCACAGCGCGGAGCAATGCGAGCGGCTCTTCGCGCAAGGGCCGTTCAGGCAGCCGTTCCCCGGCGAGCGCCGCGACGACGCGGCGCCTGAGGACGGAGACACCACGCCCGCGTCCGCTGGGCGCGCGCGGCGCGGCCATGAAGACCAGACGCTGGTGGGTCCATTTCCCGTGTCGGGCTGCATTCCCGAAGACTTCGTGATCACGCTGGCAAACGGCCCGGCCGTTTCCTCGCGCACGCGTTTCGTCGGCGCGCTCGACGACGTCAGTCTGCTGCTGGCGGGCGCGGGCGTCGATCCCGCATTCGCGCCGGGCGAGGCTGTCGAAGGGCAGTTCATCGCGGGGCGTTATCGCCATGCGTTCGAATCGGAAGTCATCGGCCGGCATGCGACGCCGTTCGACGTGCTGTATCTGCGTTACCCCACGGAAGTCCGCTCGCGCGCACTGCGGCGGCATGTGCGCGTCGGCATCGACGTGACCGCGCGCCTCTCGCAAAACGACCGGCCCATGGCAGGAACGGAAGTCCGAGCAGTCGATCTCAGCGCCGCGGGCGTCGGCCTGCTGGTGAATTCGAACGCGAATTCGCTCGCGCCGGGCGAGCACTTCAAGCTCTCGTTGCCGCTCACGCGTGCCGGGCGCGTGCGCACGGCGCCGCTGAACTGCATCGCGCGCAACCGCCGTACCAAGGACGGGGAAACCCTGGTGGGCGCCGAGTTCGGCAATACCTCGGGCGACGTGCGCGCGCTGGTCAAGGAATATGTGCTGGACGTGCTGACAGGGGCCGTGCCGCCCGAGCGCCAGGCATAGCGCGACAGCCGCCGCGCCCCTGGATCGACGCGAAAAAAAGCCGACGTCGTCGTCGGCTGAATCGGTTCCCGTGGTTACGAGGGGGTGCACAGGAACCGTCGCCATGATAAGGACGCAAAGATGAAGAGACGCTTAAGGCCCGGCGCGATGTCGCATTTGCGTCGTTCGCGCCATGCTGGCCAGCCGCGTCACTCGCACCGGAAGTGATCGATGCTTTGCCCCGCCGCGACCGCGCGGCGCAACCATTCCGGGTGCTCGCCGTCGCCCGTCCACGTATTGCCCCATGCATCGCGGTAGCGGATGCTGTTCGCTTCGTCGATATCCTGCTGCAGCGCGTGTTGCAGTGCTTCCAATGTGATATTGCACTCCTGCATGCGGCGTTTGAGCCAGACAATCAGGCGCTCGCGCGCTTCGCCTTCGAGATGTTCAATGACGGCGGACACGTTGTGTTTCCTCGTTTGCAAGAAGACGGGTCATCCCGTCGATAGGGGTTGAGCCGGGCATACGCCCGCGACGTCGACAATGTAGGGAGGTCGGGCGCCGGCGGGTTTCCGCAAGGCACGCGCGGGTTTTGAAACGCACGGCGGCAGGCCGGAATCAGCCGTAAGGCCGGCCGGCCGGGCTTGACGGGCGGGGCTCGGGGCCGCGCGGAGGGGCAGAACTATACCTACATATGATTCTCGCGGCACGGTGTTTCCCATAAGATGGAATCATCTTGAACGGCATGACGCAAAACCGTGCCGTCGCAAACCACCGGCCGAGGAAAGTCGCTTGCACAACCATCCGATCGCTTCAGTCATCGACGACGACGAATCCGTCCGCACCGCGATGTCTAGCCTTGTTCGTTCGCTGGATTGGGACGTCCGGCTGTTCGCATCGGCCGAGGCGTTCCTTGCATCCGACGTAGACCAGGTCGCGTGCATCATCTCCGATGTGCAAATGCCCGGCATGAGCGGGCTCGACATGTATCGTCATCTGCTCGACAAGGGCGTGACGCAGCCCATCATCTTCATCTCCGCTTTCGCTTCCGACGCGGTGCGCCGCCAGGCACTCGATCTGGGCGCGATGTGCGTGCTGACCAAACCCGTCGACGGCGCGGAAGTGTCGCGCTGCCTCTCGCGGCTCGAACCCGACGGCTCGCAGGCCGAATGAGGCCGGCGCGGGATGCCGCGCCGCGGCCCCTATGACAAGGCTTGTCGAGCTATTCGGATAGAATCCTTACCGGATTGAAATGGGCCGGCTTGCGGGATGTCCGACTGTCGAGCGACGCGTGTGGCGGCGCGAACCAGGGTTCCGCTGCCCGCTGACAAATGCGGCTGATCAATGCAACGGATAGCCGCTAATAAACGCCGCAGACAAGCGCTCGCGAGGACGCCTATGCCGAAGATGTGCCATCCATTCCACTCCACAGCAATACCGCGCGCTCACGGGGCGTCATGATGCTCCGTCCGGGCGCAGGCATGACGTCGGCTCGCGACGCGCGCGTTCTCTTTTCTCTTGCGGGCATTGTCGGCGTGATCGTGTTCGTGATCGACGCGCTGACGCCGCTCGATATCGCCATTGCCGTGCTGTACGTGGTCGTCGTGCTGCTCGTCGCGTCGACGGGCTTGCGGCATGCCACGATCGCAACGGGATGCGCGTGTGCGGCGTTGACGGTGATCGCCTTCCTGATGTCGCACGACGAGAACTATTCGGGCGGCTCGATTGCGCGCGGCATCGTGAGCCTGCTTGCCATCGGCACGACGTCGTTTCTCGCGTTGCGCAACCAGGCGAACACGGTCCGGCTGCAGGAGCAGATCCAGTTGCTGAATCTGACGCACGACGCGATCGTCGCCTACGACATGAGCGATCGCATCACGTTCTGGAACCAGGGCGCGGAAGAACTGTATGGATGGACCGCCGAGCAGGCGATCGGCCAGCGCATCCACGAACTGACGCGCACCAGTTCTGCCATTCCCATCGACGCACTGCGCGACGAGGTCGTGCACAAGGGCCGCTGGGAAGGCGAACTCGAGCGCGTTCGCAGCGACGGCAGCACCGTCGTCGTGTCGAGCCGCTTTGCGCTGTGGCGCGACGACAAGGGCAAGCCGCGCGCAATACTCGCGACCAACAACGACATCACGATGCGCAAGCGCATGGAAGCTGAGTTGCTGCGGCAGCAGGAAGACCTGCGCGCGACCATCGACGCGATTCCCGGCATGGTCTGGAGTTCGTCGCGCGACGGCGAGCTGAGCTATATCAACCGCCGCTGGAACGAGCTGGGCATCACGCTGACGGGCGGCAGCGGCGACGTCTGGACATCGATCGTGCATCCCGACGACTGGCCGGCGATGCACGCGGCGTGGCGCGGCGCGATTGCCACGGGCAAGCCGTTCGAGAACGTCGCACGCATTCGCCAGAGCAACGGCTCGTACCGCTGGATGCATATCGGCGCCGATCCGCTGCGCGATCAGAACGGCGAGATTCTGCGCTGGTACGGCGTCAATACGGATATCGAGGAGCGCAAGCAGGCCGAGCAGGCGCTGGAGCGCAGCGAGGCGTTCCTGTCCGACGCGCAGCGCCTGAGCCGCACGGGCAGCATCGCGACGCGCTTGCCCGCGGGCGAAATGTGGTGGTCCGACGAGGTCTACCGGATCTTCGAATATGCGCCCGACTACACGCCGGGCATCGAGCTGGTTCTCGCGCGCACGCATCCCGACGATCTCGTGCTGGTGCGCGAGGCGTACGAATCGGCGTTGTCGGGCGCGCCGTACATCGACAACGAGCACCGGCTGCTGATGCCCGATGGGCGGATCAAGTACGTGCACTACGTCGCGCATCTGGCCGTGCCGAAGTCGGACAGCATCGAATACGTGGGGGCGCTGATGGACGTGACGGAGCGCCAGCTCGCGCAGGACGCGCTCGACCGCTCGACGGCGGAACTCGCGCACGTCACGCGCGTGACGATGCTTGGCGAACTCGCTGCGTCGATCGCGCACGAAGTCACGCAGCCGCTTGCCGCGATCGTCACGGCGGGCGATGCCGCGACGCGCTGGCTGAACCGCGCGAAGCCCGATCTCGGCGAAGTGGGCCAGTCGATCAGCCAGATGGTGCGCGACGCGAAGCGCGCCAGCGACGTGATCCGCCAGATACGCTCGATGGCGCAGAAGCGCGATCCGAGCCAGGCGGTGCTCGATCTGAACGGTATCGTGAGAGAATCAATCGAGCTCGTGCGGCGCGAGCTGGACGCCGCGCGGGTCGAGCTGGAAGCCTGCTACGCGGAGCCGCCGCCGCTGGTTTGCGGTGACCGCGTGCAGCTGCAGCAGGTCGTCATCAATCTGGTGATGAATGGCGTGCAGGCGATGGCGGGCGTGACCGGGCGAGCGCGGCGCATGCGCATCGCCACGACGCAGGTGGACGGGCAGTATGGGCAGGTCGCCATCGAAGATTCGGGAACGGGCATCAGCGAGGAGAACGTGGGGCGGCTCTTCAACGCGTTCTTCACGACCAAGGCGGATGGTATGGGCATGGGGCTGTCGATTTGCCGGTCCATCGTCGAGGCGCACGGCGGCCGTATCTGGGCCGAGTCTGAGGAAGGACAGGGCGCAACGATGCAATTCGTTTTGCCGATCGATAAAGGAACGTGTGATGAGCAGTGATGAAATGAACGACGCGAATCAGTCGATCGTTTATGTCGTCGACGACGACGATTCGATGCGCGCGGCCGTCACGATGCTGCTGCGGTCGGTGGGCTTGCGGGTCGAGGCGTTTGCGTCTGCGCAGGAGTTTTTGTCGCTGGACAAGCCGGATATTCCTAGCTGCCTGATTCTGGATGTGCGGCTGAAGGGGCAGAGCGGGCTCGCTGTGCAGGAGCAGATCGCTGCGGGCAACGTGCATGTGCCCATTATCTTTATGACTGCGCATGGCGATATTGCGATGTCCGTCAAGGCCATGAAGGCCGGTGCTATGGACTTTCTCGCCAAGCCGTTTCGCGACCAGGACATGCTGGATGCCGTTGCGACTGCGCTCGCTAAAGATGAGGAACGGAGAAAGTCCGAACGTTCGGTTTCTGATCTGCGGAAAAGGTATGAGTCGCTGACGCCGCGAGAGCGTGAAGTGATGGCTTTTGTTGCCAGTGGGCTGATGAACAAGCAGATTGCTGCTGAGATGAATCTGAGTGAGATTACCGTCAAGATTCATCGTGGGCAGGCGATGAAGAAGATGGAGTCCCGGTCGTTGGCGGATTTTGTTCTTAAGGCTGAAGCGCTTGGGGTTAAGTCTTTGGAGGCGGGGGCGGGGTCTACGCGGACGCAGCGCGGGTCTTAAATTTGCTGCGGGCCGCGTCTGTTCGGTTGTGGCGTTTGGTGTTTCGGGCTTTTTTGCGCTGGCATCCGCGCAATGTTATTGGTGCTTCAAGCGTTGCCCCTGTGCGGGGCGGCACCTACTTTTCTTTGCCGCCGCAAAGAAAAGTAGGCAAAAGAAAGCGGCTAACACCGCCAGTTCTTGTATTCGCCTGAGGGCCCCCGGAGGGTCTTACACTTCACACGGCAACGCGCCAGTCCGCGCTCGTTGCCAACGTTCTCTCAGTCCGCCTCACCCGCTTCAGGCACCCGCATTACAGCGTGCCATGCCAGATATTCCTCCGCCGCCCAGGTGGCAAACTGTGTGTAGGCTCAAGTGCTCCACACGCATCACTCCGGACTGAGAAGCAAGGGCGGTGTCTCTTGTAAGAGCGCGGACCTTTTCGGCACTACAACCTACACACAGTTTGCCGCCTGGGCGGCACAAACCATTTGCTGCCGCTGGCGCTTGTACGGGCGTTTGAAGCGGGTGAGGCATCCATTCAAAGCATTGGCAACGCACGCGAGCAGAAATGCTGCCGTGTGAAGCGTAGGACCGGTTGGGGGCCCTCAGGCAGAAACAAGAACTGGCGGTGTTAGCCGCTTTCTTTTGCCTACTTTTCTTTGCGGCGGCAAAGAAAAGTAGGTGCCGCCCCGCACAGGGGCGACGCGTGAAGCACGAAAGCAAAACGCGGATGCCAGCGAACCCACAGGCAAACCACCACAACGCAGCGAGCCAGCAAAAAAAAACCAAAAAACCCAACCCAGCCACCCGCGCGGCAGACCCGGTATTAAACCTTGATATAGGTTGACTCAACCATTCGACTGCAAGGGCAACCCTATGTACGGCTAGTCGCGCCAGGCCCATCCGTTTAACTTTGATTCCATCGCGGCAGCGTCATCTACGCCGCAACCGAATCACTGAAACCGGAAGAACCTGCCATGACCACCGCACTGATCGACCTGCCCGCTCCGCTTGCCGATGTCGTGTCGCGCCGCCCGGCATCCCCCATCGTCGCCGAGCAGCAATGGCGCCGCATGAACGCCTCCGCATACGACGCCGCGCCCCAACGCGATAACGTCGTCGTCATGCGCTGGACCCACGGCGGCGACGCGCCGCTCGATGTGTCGAACGAAGGCAGCGTCGCCGATCACTGCATCGGCCTGAATCTGAAGTGCGCGGCACTCACCTTCGATCACGCCGGCCGCAGGCTCGTGCATGGCCGTCTGACGGCAGGCGCCGTGCAGGTGACCGCGCCCGGCGTGCCGACCCGAGCCGTGTTCGCATCGTCCGCCGACGTGCTGCATCTGTTCGTGTCGCAGCAGGTGCTCGCCGAGTGCCATCAGGACCTGTTCCAGCATTCGCGCGACGGCGACATCGTGCTCGACGATCCCGAACTCATCCGCGACCCCGTGCTCGAGCGTCTCGGCCAGGCGCTGGCCGTCTCGCAGAGCAACGACGCCGCCCTCGGCAAGATGTTCACCGACAGCGTCAGCCTCGCCATCGTGTCGCATATCGTCGGGCGTCATTTCGCTGGCGCGACCCGCCGTTCGCGCGAGGCCGCGCCGCTGCCGCAGTGGCGCATGAACCGCGTGATCGAATTCGTCGAAGCCCACCTCGCCGAACCCATCGGACTCGCCGACATCGCGGCGAGCGCCGGCCTCACGCGCATGCATTTCGCCGCGCAGTTCCGCCGCGCAACGGGCGTGCGCCCGCATGAATATCTGCTGCGCCGGCGCGTCGAGCATGCGCAGCATCTGCTCGTGACATCGAAGCACAACGTCATGGATGTCGCACTCAGCTGCGGATTCCGCTCCCAGGCGCACTTCACGACGGTGTTCAAGAAGTTCGTCGGCGAAACGCCGCATCGCTGGAAAGAAAAGACCAGCGACGCGCGCTAACGCGCCGTCCCGACCTTCAGACAGTTCAGAAGCCTCGCCCGAACCGATCGCTTTCCACAGGAGTTTCGACATGCTGGCAAACGCAAACGTGATGGATCCATGGACCCAGACCATCGGTCTGCTAGGAACGACCTCGCGCCTGATGGCCGTCACGGAAGCCGCAGCGCAGCCGCGTCACAAGACGCGCAGCGCGGATGAGCCGGTCGGCGCGCAGGTCACGCTGATCGACCGTCCGACGCCGTCGACGGCTACCATCGCATGGCGCGATTCGACGCGCGGCTGTTTCGGCGATCAGGTCTGGCGCATGGCGCGTGCCCGCCTGCCGGGCTTCTGCGCGATGAGCGGCCAGGCCATTCGCCCCGGCGACGCGGTGTACAAGCCGAACCCGCGGCCCACCCCCGTCAATGGCGATGCGATGATCCTGGCGTCCGTGCTGCGCGACGCGGAGACCCTCTGAACGGCGCGCATCGTGCCATGCCGGCGACTTGCGATGTCCCCTGCCATGCGAGCCACACGGCGCGTATGGCATAGTCCCCGCCTGGGGACGCAATGCGGCCGCGAACGGGTGTACCAGACGCACCGGACGCATTGCGCGAGATGGAATGTTCACTTTGCCTGGGTCAGCGAATGGCAGATATCGTCGGCAGCATGCGCGTCTTTGCCCGGGTGGTCGAGACGGGTTCCTTCACTGCGGTTGCGAAAGAGAACGACGTAACGGCTGCGCAGATTTCGCGTGCGGTCACGGCGCTCGAAGAGCAGTTGCAGACGGCGCTGCTGCATCGTACGACGCGCCACCTGTCGCTGACGGAAGCGGGCACCCGTTTCTACGAACGCGCGAAGGCGATTCTCGCGGACCTCGATGCGGCAACCGACGAGGCGCGCAATGCGAGCGTGTCGCCGGCGGGCAAGGTGCGGCTTCATTGCGCGCCGGGTCTCGCGCAAAGCACGGTAGCGGCGGCGCTGGTCGCCTATCAGCGCGCGTATCCCGACGTCTCCGTCGAGCTGAAGATCGAGCAGAGCATGCCGAATCTGGTCGAGGACGGCTACGACGTGTCGCTGATCTCGGCGACGCAGCTTCCCGATTCCGCGTATGTCGCGCAGTCGCTCGGTTCCGCGTGGTCGTTGATGGTGGCCTCGCCCGGTTACGTCAGGCAGAACGGCATGCCGCTCACAGCCGACGATCTCGCCCCGCATGCGCTGCTCAAGCTCGAAACCCCCGTTTCGCCCCCCGACGAATGGCACCTCGAAAGTGCGCACGACACGCAGGTGGTGACGCTCGCGCATGCGCCGCTGCAGGTCAACGCGCCCGACGTGATCGGCACGCTCGCGACCTATACCGCTGTCGATGATCTCGTCTCCGGCAAGCTGGTGCGGGTGTTGCCGCAGTACCGGCTCAAGCCGTTCACGGTGTACGCCGTGTATCCTTCGCGGCGCTATCTGGAGGCGAAAGTCCGCACCTTGCTCGATCACCTGCGTTCGACGCTGACGCCCGCGCTCGACAACGCCAGCGAACGCATCGAAGCACTGAGCCGCGCAGTCGAGCCGGCCGCGAAACGGGCTTGAATCAACGTTTGAATCGATACGATTACCCGCAGCGCCATCAAGACTCTTTATCCCCGCACCTGGCTTAATCACAGGCCGCGTGCTCAATAGACTGATTCTCAACCGGCATCGACCGGATCACCATTGGAGAATCAGTCATGACGAACACGATCGACCTCACGCCTCACACGGTCACAGCAAACGGCATTCGCCAGCACTATGTCGAAGCGGGCGAAGGCGCGCCCGTCGTGCTGCTGCACGGATTTCCCGAAACGCATTACGCGTGGCGTCATCAGATTCCCGTGCTCGCGCAGCACTATCGCGTGATCGCGCCGGATCTGCGCGGCTACGGCGATACCGACAAGCCCGCGAGCGGCTACGACAAGCGGACCATGGCGAACGACCTGCGCGCGTTGTTGAGGACGCTGTCGATCGATCGCGTGGCGCTCGTCGGCCACGATCGCGGCGCGCGCGTGGCGACGCGCTTTGCCAAGGATCATCCCGAAGCGGTGGATCGTCTCGTCGTGATGGACAACGTGCCGACCCGCATCGTCGCGCAATCGATCGACGCGAACATCGCGCGGGCCTACTGGTTCTTCCTGTTCCATCAGGTGCCCGACCTGCCGGAGACGCTGATCGCGGGCAAGGAGCGTGCATGGCTGCGGCACTTCTTCTCGGACTGGTGCTACGACCCGAACGCGATTTCGGGCGAGGCATTCGAGACATACGTGCGTGCGTACGAAGCGCCCGGCGCGGTGCGCGGCGCGATGGCCGACTATCGCGCGAACGCCGTCGACGTTGCGCACGACAAGGAAGACGCCGACGTGCTGATCGAAGCGCCGACGCTCGCGCTGTGGGGCGAGGCGTTCTATGCGGTGGGCCAGATGTTCGACATGGCGAACGTCTGGAAGGGCATGGCGCGCGATGTCGTGACGCACGCGATTCCGCGCGCGGGACATCTGCCGCATGAAGAGCAGCCGGAGATCGTCAACCGGATTCTGGTCGACTTTCTCGAAGGCTGGAAAGGCTGAAGCTCGCGCGAGTGACGGCGCGTTACCGGTTCGCTGCGGCGAGAGACCACGCACGCCGCTGCGCGTCGGCGATCCAGTTCTCCAGCAGGCTCGCCGTCGCGACATCCTGATGCTTTTCGCAGGTCGCGTGCGCGCTCAGCATGAAGGCGGCGAGCCGCAGGTTGTCGGCGCGCAACTCGGCGAGCATCTGCTGCGGCGGCACGACGGGCACCTCGTTCCCGGCGAGCCGTTGCAGGCGCGCGATATCGTTGATCGAATGCAGCGTCGTGCCGCCGATCATGCGAACGCGCTCGGCAATCGCATCCGTGATCCCGAAGATGCGCTCGCCTTGTTCTTCGAGCAGCAGATGGCAATCGCGGAACTGCGGACCGAACCTATGCCAGTGAAAGTTCTTCGTCTTCAGATACAGCGCGAACACATCGGCGAGCAACGGGTTCAGGTGCGACGAAATATCCTCGACAGCATGTTCGCTGAAAGGCCTGAACTGCGCAGCGGGTGTCGCGTCGACAAAGGCATAAGAATGGGACATGACGGTGTTCCAGGAATGTGAGGCCGATGCGGCCGGAAGCGTGGCCGCATCGTCGAACATAAGAAGCGTCACTCGCCCGCGTGCGCTTCGCCGATGACCTTGCCGCGGAAGATGTAGTACTGGTACAGGTTGTAGCCGATCATCACAGGGAAGATCAGCCCGATACCGGCCAGCATGAACGCGAGCGTGTGCGAATCGGAAGCGGCCTGCACGATGCCCAGCTTGCCCGGCACGAAGTCCGGAAACAGGCTGACGGCAAGGCCGACGAACGACACGATGAACAGCGTCACCGCGCCGCGAAACGGCCCGCGCGACGCGCCCATGTACAGCGACGCCACGATGAACGCGAAGGCCAGCGCCGCCGCGAGGCCGAGCGCGATCAGCACATGCATGACACCCGGCTGCGTCCAGCGGTCGAGGCCGACATCGCTGAAGAACCACGTCGCGATGGTCAGCAGCAGCGCAGCCGCAACCGTCAGCATCGCGCTCAGCAGCGCGAGACGGCGCGACCATTGCTCGATCATGCCCACCGTCTTCTTGACCAGATACGTCGCGCCCAGCAGTGCATAGCCCGCGACCACGCCGATCGCCGCCACGACGATGAAACCCTGGCTCATCTCGCCGGGCACGAGGCCCGTGATGATCTTGCCGAGCACGACGCCTTGCGCGAGTGCGGCGACGAGGCTGCCGATGCCGAACACCTTGTCCCACAGCGGACCATGATCGACGCTGTGACGGAATTCGATCGCCGCGCCGCGCATGATGAGCCCGGCGATCAGCGCCATGATGGGCAGGTAGAGATCCTGCATCAGCTGTGCGTACGCAAGCGGAAATGCGCCGAACAGTCCGCCGCCGAGCACGACGAGCCAGGTTTCGTTCGCGTCCCAGACGTGGCCGATCGACTCGACCATCACGTCGCGATCTTCGCGCCGCGTGCGCAGCAGGCTGAGAATGCCGACGCCGAGATCGAAGCCGTCCGTCACGACGTAGAAGACCAGCATCAGGCCGAGCAGACCGAACCACGTGTAGGCCAGTAGCGAATGGGTAGAGCTATCCATGAGGCAACCTTTTGAGCGGAGTACGCGGCATCAATAGCCGGAGATGGAAGTCGGCGTCGTCGCGGCACGCGCTGTGACGATGGCGGGCGGCACGCTGGTCAGATCAGGACCGTTTCGCAGCCAGCGACGCGCGAGGACGAAGAACGTGACGAGCAGCACGACATAGAACGCGAAGAACATCACCATGCTCAGCGAGATCGACGAGGGCGCGACGGTCGATGCCGCCTGGCTGGTACGCAGCAGCCCATACACGACCCACGGCTGACGTCCCACTTCACGCACGATCCAGCCTGCTTCGACGGCGACATACGGCAGCGGAATGCACAGCACCCACGCGAGCAGCAGCTTGCGGCGCGCCAGCAGCGCAGCGAGGCTGCCGCGTGCCTTGCGCAGCGCGTAGACGGTCCAGAACGCCAGCAGCATGAAGCAGAAGCCGATGCCCGCCATCACGCGGAACGCGTAGTAGAGCAGGGGGATCATCGGCGGCTGGTCTTCGGGCTTGAAGTCGGTGAGGCCCTTCACCTGGCCGTGCAGCGAGTGCGTGCCGAGCACGCTCAGCATGCCAGGGACTTCCAGCGACCAGTCGTTGCGCTGCGCCGCTTTGTCCGGCCACGCGAGCAGCGACCACGACGCACCCGTACCGGGCGCATTGGTGTGCCAGTGACCTTCGATGGCCGCGCCCTTCGCGGGCTGCGTTTCGAACACGCTCACGCCACTCGAATCGCCGAGCCAGATCTGCAACGGCGCAGCGATCACGAGCACGGCGAGCGCGATCTTGAACGAGCGCGCGAAGAACTCGGGGTGGCGCTGGCGGAACAGGTTGTACGCGGAGATGCCCGCGATCACGAACATGCCCGTTTCGATTGCCGCGACCCACATGTGCGACACACCCCACACCATGTCGGGATTGAAGATCGCGGCCAGATAGTTGGTCACCTCGATCTTGCCGTCGACCACGGTGTAACCCGCGGGCGTCTGCATCCACGAGTTGGCGACCATGATCCAGAACGCGGAGATGCTGGAGCCGAGCGCGACCATCCCCGTTGCGAACAGATGCACGCCGCGCGGCACGCGGCCCCAGCCGAGCAGCATCACGCCGACGAAGCCCGCTTCGAGCATGAAGGCCATCGCGCCTTCGAAGCCGAGAATGTTGCCGATGAACTGGCCGGCGTACTGCGAGAAGCCGGCCCAGTTGGTGCCGAACTGAAACTCCATCGGAATGCCGCTGACCACGCCCACCGCGAAGTTCAGCACCAGCAGCTTGCTCCAGAAGCGCGCCTGACGGTAGTACATCACGTCGCCCGTCTTGATCCACAGCGCTTCGATGAGGAAGAGAAAAGCGGACAGGCTGATGGTCAGGATCGGCCACAGGATGTGGAAGATCGCGGTCATCGCGAACTGCGCACGCGACAGGTTGGCAACATGATCAAGCATGGCTGGCCTCCTCGGCTTGCGGCGCGGCTTGCACGACGATGGCGCGCGTCGCGGAGTCGGGGCCGACGGCGGCGGCGCGCACGATCTTCACGGGCACAGACTTGTACGACGGCGTGCGGCTTTGCGGATCGAACGCGTAGAGCGGCACTAGCGGATTCACCTCGGGGTAGTACGCGCCGCAGCATCCGTCGGGCAGCGAATACTCGACCACCTTGAAGCTGCGGACCACGCGTTCGATGCCATCCGTCGAGAGCGCGACGATATTGACGCGCTCGCCCGGATGCAGCCCGCGCTTTTGCAGCTCATGCTGGTTCATGAACACGACGTCACGCTGGCCGAACACGCCGCGATAGCGGTCCGAGTGCGAATAGAGCGTGGTGTTGTACTGATCGTGGCTGCGCATGGTGGTGAGCCACAGTGCGTCGGGATCGTCGTGCCACGGGTTCTCGTCGAGCCCCTTGAAGACGAGGAAATTCGCGCGGCCCGTCGGCGTGTCCCACACGCGTTCGCGCGCGCTCGACGTCAGATGGAAACCGCCCGGCACGCGGATACGTTCGTTGTATGCCTGGAAAATCGGGAACACGATTTCGATTGCATCGCGAATATGGTCGTAGTTCGCCACCATCTGCTCCCAGGGCACCCGTGACTTTTCGCCGAGCGTCGCGCGCGCAATGCCCGCGACGATGGCCGGCTCGCTCATCAGATGCGGCGACGCAGGTTCGTTGCGCCCGGCGGACGCGTGCACCATCGACATCGAATCTTCGACGGTGATCGATTGCGGACCGCCCGCCTGAATGTCGATTTCCGTGCGGCCGAGGCACGGCAGAATCAGCGCTTCCTTGCCGTGCACGAGATGGCTGCGATTGAGCTTGGTCGCGATGTGCACGGTCAGATCGAGCTTGCGGATCGCTTCCTGCATGCGCACCCAGTCGGGAATCGCGGCCGCGAAATTGCCGCCCAGGCCGATGAACACTTTGGCGTCGCCGCGCATCATCGCTTCGAGCGTCGCGATCACGTCGTTGCCGTGGTTGGCGGGCGGCCGAAAACCGAAGGCGCGTTCGATGCCTTCAATCAAGCCCTTGCTCGGTTTCTCGGTGATGCCGACCGTGCGGTTGCCTTGCACGTTGGAGTGTCCGCGCACCGGGCAGATGCCCGCGCCTTCGCGGCCGACGTTGCCGCGCAGCAGCGCGAGATTGGCGATCTGCTGGACGTTTTCCGTGCCGCGATGGTGCTGCGTAATGCCCATGCCGTACACGAGAATCGCGTTCTTGGCCTGCATGTAGAGGTTGGCCGCATTCTCGATATCGGCGCGCGACAGGCCCGAATGCCGTTCGATCGCATCCCATGACGTTGCGCGCAGATCGTCGAGCAACGCATCGATGCCGTGCGTATGGCCTTCGATGAATTCGATATCGAGGATGCGCGGTTTATCGGCGGCGAGCGCGGCGTCGTCGGCTTCGACGATGGCCTTCATCATTCCCTTGAGCACGGCGACGTCGCCGCCCACCTTGACCTGATACAGGAACGTGCTGATGGGCGTGTAGCCGAGCGTCGCCATTTCGACGGGATTCTGCGGCGACGCGAAGCGCTCCAGCGCTCGCTCGCGGAACGGATTGAACGACACGATCTTCGCGCCGCGGCGCGATGCCGAATGCAGGTCGCTCATCATCCGCGGGCTGTTGGTGCCGGGATTCTGCCCGAAGATGAAGATCGCATCGGCGTGTTCGAAGTCTTCCAGCAGCACGGTGCCTTTACCGACGCCGATCGATTGCGGCAAGCCGACGCTCGTCGCTTCGTGGCACATGTTCGAGCAGTCGGGGAAGTTGTTGCTGCCGAATTCGCGGACGAACAGCTGGTAGAGAAATGCCGCTTCGTTCGACGCGCGGCCCGACGTATAGAAATCGGCCTGATCGGGATGATCGAGCGCGTTCAGATGGCGGCCCACGAGCGCGAAGGCATCTTCCCAGCTGATGGGCGCATAGCGGTCCGTGATCGCGTCATAGACCATCGGATGCGTCAGACGACCGACCATTTCGAGGTCGTAGTCGTCCCATGCGGTCAGCTCGGAAACGCTGTGCGCGGCGAAGAACTCGGGCGTGCAGCGGTTCACGGTCGCTTCCCATGCGACGGCCTTCGCGCCGTTCTCGCAGAATTCGAA
Source organism: Paraburkholderia largidicola (assembly GCF_013426895.1). Classification (NCBI taxonomy): domain Bacteria; kingdom Pseudomonadati; phylum Pseudomonadota; class Betaproteobacteria; order Burkholderiales; family Burkholderiaceae; genus Paraburkholderia; species Paraburkholderia largidicola. The sequence goes on from NZ_AP023176.1 coordinate 970,385, forward strand.
AGACGACGTGTGCTTCGGGTCGGGCCACGCGCAACCCGGACAGTCGAAGCCTTGCGGCTGGTTCATGTGCAGCAGCGTCTTGGCGCCGGAGACGGGGATGCCCTGAAGCGTCAGCGCTTCACCCGTTGCCTTGAGCGCGCCCCAACCGCCTGCGGGGTCGCTGTAAATGCGGATCACCTTTTTTTTGCCCATTTCCGTTTCCTGTTCAGTCGAACCAGTGTCATTGAGCGAATGATCGGGTCACGGAAACAAAGCGTCTTGCCTGTTTGCCCGCTGGTTTTATTTCCACACGGAGTTGCCTGACTGATTGCGAGGTGATCGAAGCTGCGAGCGATGGGTTTGATGCCTCGTTTTAGGGAGCAGCCAATAAAAACCGCGCTCGCCGTTCAACAGGATTGGAAAAGAAAGCGGGCGATTTGTCTGACACAAATCGCCCGCTTTTATCAGCGCGAAAACACGCTGCGCTGGTCACGTCCAGTACTTGTAATCGGTCACGTTCCGCTGATATCCATGGATGTCGCGATGTGCATGCCGGTCGCGCACCGGCTCGCCGAAACTGTCGAGCTTTTGCATCGCGGGCCGGGCGCGCGGGGGAACACGTTCCTTCCACGGCGTCGACACATCCGTAGCCGACACGGGTGTCGGCTTGCCGGCTTCCGTGGCCAGCCGTTCGAGCGGCAATTGCGCATTCGCGCCGACCACGAGAATTGCCTGCATCATGCCCGGCGCCTGATACGCACAGGTCGCGGCCAATGCGACGCTACACGCGGCAATCGCATAGCTGGGCCGGAAGAAAGGAAAGGCGAGGGTGCGCATCATGCATTCTCCATTACGCGCGCTATACGGCTGAAGGGTTGATGTGGGTGCTCGTTTAAAAGGCGGGTGTCGAGCGCTTCTTTCAGATGCGACGTCATGAAATCGATGAAGGTCTTGATCTTCGCGTCGATATGATGCCGGCTTGAATAAACGGCGAAAACGCTCGTATTTTGAAGGCGCGATTCGGGGAATAACTGAAGCAGCCTGCCATTGCGAATATCGTCGATCACGCAATGCACCGGCAATGCCGCGACGCCCGCGCCCGCCAGCGTCGCAATGCGGATCGCCTCGGTGTCGTTGATCGCGAACTGGCCGGCGCCTTCCTGACCCATCTGCTGTCCCAGCGGCTTCACGAGGCTGAGTTTCACGGGATGGCCGTTCGGCTCGATCCGGAACGGCATCGGCGTCAGCGCATGCTCGTCGAGGTCGCTTGCGGTTTCGATCCGATGCGTCTGAAGAAAGGCAGGGGAGGCGACCAGCACGCGCTCGCAATGACCGATCAGCTTGCAGACGTTGCGCGAGTCGGGCAGCGTCGGTGCGGCGACGATCGACACATCCACTTCGTCTTCGAGCAGATTCGCCATGCGCGGCAGAAACTTCAATTGCACGGCGACCGACGGAAAGCGCTTGCGATACTCGAGAATGGAATGCGTCAGTTGCGCGAGACCCAGATCGGTCACGCAGTGAATCCGCAGCGTGCCGCGTGCGCTGGTACGGGCATCGCCCGCTTCGGCTTCGGCGTCTTCGAGATCGGCGAGGATCTTCTTGCACTTCTGGTAGTAGCGCTCGCCCGGTTCCGTCAGCGAAACCTTGCGTGTCGTGCGTTGAAGGAGTCGCGCGTGCAGCTGGTCTTCGAGCGACGACACGGCGCGCGATACGCTGCCCGTGCTGCAGTTCATGTGCTCCGCCACCGCGCTGAAGCTGCCCGACTCGACGACGCGCGAGAAAATGCGCATGCTCAAGATCTTGTCCATGGAACCGTTCACCTCGTGCTGTCTGATCCGTTTTGTCTTGTGCGGAACACGTTCTTTTTCCGCTTGAGACAAAGATAGACCGAGGCGACGCAATGAACCATCGTACGTTGGGACGTCCGCTTAATCCAAGTAGTCAGGGCCTCATACGTTGGTATAGGGCGGCGGCCCCGATTCGATGCCGATACCCGATACGTTGCGCGCCGCTCGATGAATCGGTCCATGGAGCAATCACGCATTGCGCTGGACGCAACCAAAAAAACACGACAGCAGGCGTATGCTTCGTCGACCCGCGCAAGGCGGCGCTTTCAGGAAATTTAAAGGCCGAAACCGCGCTCGATGCGACCGCGCACACGGCTGGCAGCAATGTGTTTAGTCGAAACGCGATGTGTTTCGTGCTACGCGCCGCGCGATGCGGCGGGCATCTCAGCCCCTGAAAGAGACGCACATCCGGATTCGAAGCACGCGAATTTCTTCGCGTGTATTCAGGTTTTTTAATGCTTCGACAAAGTATTCTTCACTCCGCATTGCTACGCTGCACAGTGCATTGGAGCATATCGCCGGGCCTCATCCGGCGCGGAGGAGTGAACATGAACAAGAACATTGCCGGCGTCGACATCCCCGACGGCGCGCTGGCTCGCGCGGCTTTCGAGCATGTTCGCGGTGTCGAACCCGAGTTGTTGCTGCATCATGCGCTGCGCGTGTTTCTGTTCGCTGCGTTGATCGGTTGCAAGGAAGCGCTCGCATTCGATACGGAACTGCTGTACGTTGGCGCGCTGTTTCACAACGTCGGGCTGAACGAGCGGTATCGCCGGTCGCGGAACCGCTTCGAGATCGACAGCGCGAACGCGGCGCGCGAATTCCTGCGCAGTCATCGCGCCGACGAATCCGCCACGGCGCAGGTGTGGACCGCGATCGCGCTGCATACCACGCCAGGCATTCCCGAGCACATGTCGCCGCTCGTCGCGCTGGTCAGCGCTGGCGTGCAGATGGACGTGCGCGGCACGCGCTTTCACGAGTTCACGGCGCAGCAGCGCGACGCCATCGTGCACGCGTTTCCGCGCGAACGCGGCTTCAAGACGAAGCTGATCGAGATGTACGCGTGCGGCATGGAGCATCGGCCCGAAACGACGTTCGGCACGGTCAACGCGGACGTGCTCGACCGATGGGACCCGGACTACCGGCGCCTGAATTTCTGCGGGCTGGTGCTGGGATCGGAGTGGCCCAACTAGCGGCCACGCGCGTCAACACATTCAGTCAAGGCATAGCAAAGCAATGAGTACTCCGGCGATCAACACCCCGGCGCTTCTGTCCACCCAGCCCGATGCGGGCGCGCCGGATCTGGCGATGCCCTATTCGTCGCTGGAGTTCCGGCAGCATCAGATGTTTCCCCGCCTGTCCGCTGCGCAGATCGCGAGCCTGCGCCGCTTCGCGCAGCCGATGTCCTTCAAGTCGGGCGAGCTGATCTTCGAAACGGGGCGCATCGCGCTGGGGCTTTTCGTGCTGTTGCACGGCCGCGTGCGGATCTGTTCGCGCGACAGCCTCGGCCGCTCGACGCTCGTGACCGAACACGACGACGGCCATTTCATGGCCGAGATGGCGCAGCTGTCGGGCAAGCCCGCGTTGATCGACGGCATTGCGCTCACCGATTGCGAAACGCTCATGGTGTCGCCCGACAAGCTGCGCGCGTTGATCGTCGCCGACGCGCAACTCGGCGAGCACATCATGCGCGCGCTGATTTTGCGCCGGCTGGGGCTGATCGAGCAGGGTCTCGGGCCGATCATCGTCGGCAACGGCGACGATGCGCGCCTGATCAGACTGCAGGGCTTTCTGCGCCGCAACGCCTATCCCGCGATGGTGATCGACGCGCGTCACGATGCCGACGCCGCGACGCTGCTCGCCGGCATCACGACGGGCCCAGACGACTTTCCGCTGGTGTTCTGCCCGAACGGCTCCGTGCTGCGCGCGCCCGACGAAGCGCAGCTTGCGTCGTGCCTCGGCCTCGTGCCGACCTTCGAGCGCTCGCATATCTACGACGTCGCGATCGTCGGCGCGGGGCCTGCGGGACTCGCTGCCGCCGTGTATGCGGCTACGGAAGGTCTGTCGGTTGCCGTATTCGACCAGCGCGCGCCAGGCGGGCAGGCAGGCGCGAGTTCGCGGATCGAGAACTACCTCGGGTTTCCGACGGGCATCTCGGGCCAGGCGCTCGCCGCGCGCGCATTCCAGCAGGCGTTGAAGTTCGGCGCGCATCTGGCGATTCCCGGCAAGGTCACGTGTGTCGACAGCGAGGACGGCATTCATGGGTTGACGCTGCTCGACGGCCAGCGTGTCAACGCGCGCACGGTGGTCGTCGCGAGCGGCGCGGCGTATCGCAAGCCGGGCGTGGCGGGCTTCGACCGGTACGAAGGCAGCGGCATTTACTACTGGGCGTCTCCCATCGAGGCGAAGCTGGTCAAGGGGCAGGACATCGTGCTGATCGGCGGCGGCAACTCCGCTGGCCAGGCCACCGTGTTTCTCGCCAACTTCGCGCGCAGCATCCGCGTGCTGATTCGCGGCGCGGACCTGAACGCGAGCATGTCGAAGTATCTGATCGACCGGATCGGCTCGTTGCCGAACGTCTCGGTATGCACGCGTTGCACGCTGCAAGCGCTCGACGGCGATGAAGCGGGACTGACGCACGTCCACGTGCGGCGCGAAGACGAGGGTGACGAAACGATCGAAACGCGTCATCTGTTCCTGTTCATCGGCGCCGATCCGAAGACCGACTGGCTCATGTCGAGCGGTGTCGAACTGGATAGCCATGGCTTCGTCGTGACGGGCTTTGCGCGGCGCTCGCAGACGCATGGCGGCACGGGCATTCACTATCCGCTCGAAACCAGCTTGCCCGGCATGTTCGCGGTCGGCGACGTGCGCTCCGAATCGACCAAGCGCGTGGCGTCCGCCGTGGGCGACGGCGCGGCCGTCGTGAGCCAGATTCACGCTTATCTTGCGCACTGCCACGCGGCTGCACAGAACATTTAAGAACAATTAGCGGCCGCGATTCGACGGACTCGCTATGCTTCGGCGCATGTCGAAGCGAGTGAGAGAGTAACGATGATCCGTCTTCAGGTGTTGCGTGCAGCATGGCTGCGCGCTTCTTTGTTGTTGTCGTGTCTGTGCATCGCCGCGGGTTCGCCCATCGATACCCTGGCCGCCGCGCCGAAGGCCGGCATCCAGGCGCCCGGCTTCTACCGGATGACGGTGGGCGATTTCGAAGTGACGGCGCTTTCCGACGGCACGCATCCTTTTCCCATCGATTCCGTCGTTCAAGGGGTTTCGAAAGCGGATATCGCGCGCGATCTCGACCGCGAATTCCTGCAGCCGCCCGTGCAGGGTTCGATCAATGCGTTCCTCGTCAACACCGGTTCGAAACTCGTGCTCATCGATACGGGTGCCGGCGTGCTGTATGGCGACTGCTGCGGCAAGCTGATTGCGAATCTGCGCGCCTCGGGCTACCGTCCGGAAGACGTCGACGAAGTGCTGCTCACGCATCTGCACAAGGATCACGTCGGCGGAATCGTGTCGAATGGCGCGATGACGTTTCCGAATGCCATCGTTCGCACCAGCAAAGCCGAAGCCGACTACTGGCTCGACCCCGCGAACAAGGCGAAAGCCCCCGCGTTTCTCGGCAGTTTCTTCGATGCCGCGAGCGCATCCGTCGCGCCCTATGTCGCGGCAGGGCGCTTCAAGCCGTTCAGCGGCAACGACGTGGCCATCGAGCCCGGCATTCGCGCGCTGGTCATACCGGGGCATACGCCGGGGCACAGTGCCTATGTGATCGGGAGTGCGTCGCAACGGCTGCTCGCGTGGGGCGATATCGTGCATGTGGCTGCGATCCAGTTGCAAGACCCCGATGCATCCGTCGAGTACGACAGCGATGCCCACGCCGCGCAACACGCGCGACGCGAGATGCTGGATCTTGCTGCCGAACGGCGCGATCTCGTCGCGGCGGCGCATATCGCGTTTCCCGGTCTCGGGCATATCCGCAAGGATGGCGCGACGTATCAGTGGGTGCCCGTCAACTACGACGCTGCGCCAGGCCGATGAGGTGTCGCGTTTCGCCACCACGCTTTCGCTTTGACGAGGGCGGCACGCCTGACCCATCGCAACCGATGAACTCACAACAACGGCTTCAAAATTTTTGAACAGATCGTTCGGATTTTTCCACCCATGCATCAGCCGCGCCGTTCTAGACTGCCAAGCACATCAACCGGTATGCAGCATGCAACGCATTGTGTCTTGCTCTATCCGAGACTCCTCTCGACTACGAATCAGCGGCGCACGCCGTGAAGCGTTGCGCGCGCCTGCCTGCGCGATTCGCTCATGACCCGCGTCGGACCACTCGACATCGATTTCGCACGCCGTGAAGCGCGCGTCGACGGCATGACGGTGCGCATCGGGAATCGTGCGTTCGACATACTCGAATTGCTGATCGAGGCGCAGGGCGGGCTGGTGTCGAAGGAAACGATTCTGGAGCGCGTGTGGCCGGACACGGTGGTCGGCGACAACAATCTTCAGGTGCACATGTCGGCGCTGCGCAAGCTGCTCGGCGACAGCCGCGACCTCATCAAGACGATCGCGGGGCGCGGCTACCGGCTGGTGGGTTCTGTTTCATTCGTGCAGCACCACGATCACGCCGCGGCTTCGGACGACGCGCGACACGCGCTCGCGCAAAGCGCCGTGCCGAACAATCTGCCCGCGTGTGGCTCCGTGCTCGTCGGCCGCGATGAAGCGACGGCGCATGTCAGTGCCGTGCTGCGCAGCGCGCGTCACATGACGCTCGTCGGCTCGGGCGGGATCGGCAAGACGCGCGTCGCGGTCGAGGTCGCGCGCCGCCTGCTGGAGCATGCGCCTGGCGGCGTCTATTTCGTGTCGCTGGGTTCGGCGTCGGACCCGGGCAGTGTGCTGGCGACGATCGCGTCCGTGATCGGCGTACCGCCCGGAGGCGGCTGTTCGACCCGCGAGCGCATTGTCGAAACGATCGGCGAGCGGCGCATGCTGATCGTGCTCGACGGCTGCGAACATGTGATCGACGTGGCCGCGCAGCTTGCGAACCATCTGCTGAACGCCTGTCCGCGCTTGCGCATCCTGTCGACGAGCCGCGAGCCGTTGCGCATTCCGTCTGAATCGCTGTACTGGGTGCCCGCGCTCGACGTGCCCGAACCGAACGACGATACGCCGCGCGTGCGCCGCTGCAGCGCCGTGAGCCTGTTCCTGATGCGCGCCCGCGCGATCGACGCCCGCTTCGCCGCCGACGACGCGAGCCTTCACGTGACGGGCATGGTATGCCGGCGGCTCGACGGCATACCGCTGGCAATCGAACTCGCCGCGGCCCGCGCCGCGCTGCTCGGCATCGACACGCTGGCCGCGCATCTCGACGACCGCTTCGGCATGTTGACGGGCGGCACGCGCACCGCGTTGCCGCGCCACCAGACGCTGAAGGCGACCCTCGACTGGAGCCATGCGCTGCTCGACGAAGCCGAACGCAAGACCTTGCGCCGTGTCGGCATTTTTGCGGACCGCTTTCCGCTCGAAGCCGCGATTGCGATCGCGAGCGATCATGAAACACGGGAACTCGATGTCGTCGCGGCGATGGCGGCGCTGGTGGAGAAGTCGCTGGTGGTCGCGAGCACCGGGCCCGGCACTGCGTCGTTCCGGCTGCTCGAAACGACGCGCATGTACGCGCTGCAAAAGCTCGACGACAACGGCGAGCGGCGCATCGTCGCGTTGAATCACGCGCGTTATCTGTCTACGGTGATCGACGGCAACGCGCGCGCTGCCGGTCGATGCGCGGGTGAACGCTGGCGCAGCGGCCTGCCCGCTCTGCTCGACGAGGTACGCGCGGCGCTCGGCTGGGTGCTGTCCGATGATGGCGACGAAGCATTGCGCGAAACACTGGCCGTCCATGCCGTGTTTCTGTTCTACGAACTGTCGCTGATCGACGAGTGCTGCAAATGGGCGCGGCGCGCGCTTGCTGCCATTGCACCTGCGGACGAATCCGCGCCTGCGTCGTCACGCCAGCGCGCGCGGCTGCGGCTGCTCGCGGCGCTGGGTGCGGCGCTCGTGCTGATGCACGGCCCCAACGCGGAAACGCATGCGATCTGGAGAGAAGTGCTGATGTCGGCGAAAGCGTGGAGCGACGGGCAGTACGTGGACACGGGGAGCAGACTGATCGACGCCACGCCCTTGCAAAAGTACGCGTAGCGCCTCGCGTCGTTCGATGCGTCAGCTCATGGCCACGAGCCGTTGCGCGACGTCGTCGATCAGGTCCGGCCGGTCGAGTTGATCGACCCACCAGCGCAGCGCCTTGCCGGCTTCGTCGTCGCGCCACGCGAGATAGAACTGCGTGACGGAGCGCATCCCCGACACTTCCTTGCGCACCAGTTGCCCGCGATTCAACGGCCCCGCGGCGATACATTCGGGCACCGTGCCCACGCCGAGGCCGCGAATCTGCGCAGCGAGCTTGGTTTCGAGCGTCGGCACCGTCAGCACTTCCTGATTGGCGCCGAGCCCGATGGTGCGCGGCGTGAGCTTGCGTGACGTGTCGCTGATCGCGACCGCGCGGTGACGCGCGACAGCGTCCATCGTCAACGGCTCGGTTGCCGATGCGAGCGGATGGCTGGGCGCGATCACGAACGCATGCTGCAACGAGCCGATCGGCTTCGCGATGAGGTTCGCGATGGGCGGCGGCTCGCCCGCCGCGCCGACGACGAGGTCCGCGCGTCGCGTGATCAGCGCGTCCCATGTGCCGCCCAGCGTTTCTTTCGACAGCAGCAGCCGGGTGCCGAGATGGAGCTTGTAGAACTCGGTGACGTGCGGCCAGATCAGATCGAACGGAATGATTTCATCGATGGCGACGCGCAGTTCCGATTCCCAGCCATGCTCGATGCGCTTCGCTTTCTGTTCGAGTTCGCGCGCGGCCGCGAGCAGACGCCGGCCATCTTCGACGATGACGCGGCCCGCATGTGTGAGTTTTGCGCGGCGGCCCGTGCGCTCGAACAGCTTCACGCCGAGATCGACTTCCAGCTTCTGAACCAGATACGTCAACGACGAGGGCACCTTGTGCAGCTCTTCGGCCGCGGCTGCGAACGTGCCTGTGCGATCGATTGCATCGAGCGCTTGCAGGACTTCAAACGAGAGGTTCATGAATGGCGTAGCGAGGAGTGTGTGAATGCGTTATCGCTCATAGCATGAAGGTGTGTTGGCATTCGCGCAATACGTGATTCCTATTGCTGGTCGAATGCAGGCATGAACGTGCAATTCGGCAATCGACACGACCCCGTTTCACGCAAACTCAAAGCCTTCAACGTACGCGTATTGCGCGCTTCTTTGCGAAGCGAAGCCGATGCCGTACCGATCGCAAGAAACGGAACCCCTATGAATGTCGATGCAGGCATCGCGGCATGGCCGCGATGGCGTGACGAACTCAGGCAATACTGGAGCGACGATTATCCGCGCTTCAGGCATGTCGCCAAGGTCGCGATTGCCGCGACGCTCGCGATGGGCCTGTGCATGCGTCTCGAACTGCGCGGGCCAGGCACGGCGATGGTGTCGTGCATCGTCGTGTTGATGTTCCAGCAAAGCGGCATGGTGATCGCGCGCGGTTTCTATCGCGGGCTCGGCATGGTGTGCGGCAGTCTCGCGGGGCTGGTGCTGGTGTCGCTGTTCTCGCAGGCGTCGTGGCTCTTTTTGCTGATGCTCGCCGCGTGGATCGGGCTGTGCGTGTTCGGCTCGTCGTACTTCCGCAACTTCCAGTCGTATGGCTTTCTGCTGACGGGCTACGCGACTGCGATCACGTCGCTGCCAACCTTGTCGAATCCTTATGGCGTGTTCGACAACATCGTTTATACGATCAGCGAAGTGGTGATCGGCGTCGCATGCGCGAGTCTCGTCAGCGCGCTGATTCTGCCGCGTCGCGTGGCGCCCGATCTGTACGCGGCAAGCACCAACAATCTGGGTCATCTGTTCGCGGCCAGTCACACGCTGCTCGGCGCGGCACTGCCGAAGGACGGCTTCGGCACGATGCTCGATTTGCTGCGCGAGCGCGCGAACGTGCAAAGCCTGCGTGCCGGCGCCGTGTTCGAAGACCCGTCGATCCGCCTGCAGCATCATGCATTCATCAAGCTCGATGCGAGCTTCGTCGATACGCTCGCGTCGGCACACGCGCTGCATCAGGTGATCGCGCAGGCATCGGTCGAGGCCAGTGCGCGCGCGATGCGCGCGGCCAATCAGCTGATCGGCTCGCTTCTCGCGATCGTGCCCAATGGCATTGCGCCGGGTGCGTCGCCGGAGCGACAGGTGGACGCGCTGTCGGACCCGCTTGCCGGCTTCGAGCGGTCATTGAAAGGACGGATCGATGCCGCGCTGAAGGAACTGGAAGGCGAACCCGCATGCCAGCGCGTCTTCATCGAAATGACGGGCGCGGCGTTGCACGGCTTCGTCGGCAATCTGCGCGAACTGTGCCGCAGTTTCGTGGAGGCACGCCGTGCCGACCAGCGGCCCTGGCAGCAATCGGTGCTGCGTCTGATCACGCATATCGACAGCACGCGCGCCACCTCGAATCGTGCGGCCGCGATCCTCAACGGCATGCGCGCGGCGGCGGCCGTGCTGTCGGTGGGCGCGATGTGGCTGGCGTCGGGCTGGGTCGGCGGATCGAGCGCGCTGGTGTCCGTCGCGATCGTGAGCGCGCTGTTCACGCTCGCGCCCGATCCCGTTGTCGCAAGCTGGCAGATGTTTTGCGGCTGCGTTGCCGGTGCGATCACAGGCTTCTTCATCGCGTTCTTCGTGTTCCCGCTGTTCGACAGTTTTCCGTTGCTCGCGGCGTGCATGGCGTTCCCGATCGTCGTCAGCAGCTATCTGAATACGTTTCCGAAGACTGCGACGCTCGGTCTCGGCTTTGGCGTGTTCTTCTGCTACACGGTCAACATCGCGAACCCTGTTACGTATCATCCCGCCGGGTTTCTCGACACGGCCTTCGGTCTGTCGCTCGGCATCGCCGCAGCAGCCGTCGCGTTTTCGACGATCGTGCCGCTGGCGGGCGACTGGATTTCACGGCAATACCTGAAGCAGATCCGCTCGCTGGTCACGAAGTCCGCGCGCGACGACGACCTCGAAGACCTCTCACATCGTTTCGAGTCTGGCATGCGCGGCTTCATCATGCGGATCGCGTCGGCGCCTGCCGGGGAACGCGTGGATTCGACGCGGCTCGTCGCGTCGGCGTTCGCGGCGCTCGAAGTGGGGCGCGCGATGATCGCGATACGCAGGGACACGGCGCGTGTGGCCGCACGTTTGCCGGACGACTGGCGCGCGCTTCAGCGCGAGTGGCTCGACGCGATGGCCGAGGTGTTTTCCGCCGCGACCGCAGAGGCAAGAGACCACGCGATGAGCGCGACGCAGCAGGTCAAACGCGCGCTGTCGCATGTCGATCTCGACGACACGACGGCCGATGCACTGATCGCCAGACGGATGCGCCGGCTCATGCATTTCACCGAGCTGATGTTGAAGGACGACACGCTGCCGTTGTGGCAGACGTCGGCGGCTTCGAATGGAGTATCGGCATGAAGCAGCGCGTCTCCTTCCTCAACGCGGCGGGCCGCGCGCTTTCGACAGCGGCGCTGTGTGTGCTGCTGTGTTCGTGCATCAATAGCGGCGGCATCCGTCCGCACGAAACCGAATTGAATCCGGCCTCGCTCGATCCCGGCAACGCGATCCGCACGACACGCCAGGATGCCGCCTGGCCCACTGACGACTGGTGGAGCACATGGAACGATCCGCAACTCGACGCGCTCGTCAAGGACGCGACGGCGGGCAATCCCGGCCTGAAGGAAGCGCAGGCGCGCATCGACAACGCCAGGTTCCAGGCACAGGTCGCGGGCGCGGCCGAGTTGCCGCAAGTCAACGCGTCGGGCGACTTCGAACGCCAGCGCTTCGCGCGTTATACGACGCCTGCGCCGCCCGGCGGCACGACGGTCTGGAACAACAGCGCAACGGCGGGTCTTTCGTACGATCTCGACCTGTGGGGCAAGAACCGCGCGATCCGTGAAGGCGCGCTCGATGCCGTGCAGGCCTCGGTTGCCGACGACCGTTTTGCCGTGGTCGAACTGCAGACAGCCGTGGTGCGCGCCTACGTGCAGCTCGCGCTGCAATACGCGCTGCTCGACGCCGATCAGGCCGTGCAGCAAGAGGAACAGCACACGCTCGACATCGCGAAGCGCCGTCTCGACGCGGGCATCGGCAGCCGTCTCGAAGTGTCGCAGGCCACGACGCAAGCGGCCATGAGCGTGACGAAGGTTCAGGAAACGCAGCAGCAGCTTGCGTTGGACCGCATCGATCTCGCCGCGCTGGCAGGCAAGGGCGCCGGTTACGGCGATACGCTCAAACGCCCGGCGCTCGCGCTGAATGTGCCGATCGCGTTGCCCGCGTCGCTGCCCGTCGATCTGATCGGCCATCGGCCCGATATCGTCGCGCAGCGCTGGCGCGTGCTCACGACCGAAAAAGGCATGGCGGCCGCGCATGCCGCGTTCTACCCGAACATCAATTTGCTCGCTACAGCATCGCTGGGATCGGCGGCGACCTTCGGCGGATTCTTCAACCTGTTGAGCAGCAACGGCGCGGGCCATAGCCTGGGCGCGGCCATTTCGCTGCCGATCTTCGACGGCGGGCGGCTGCGCGGCGAGTACGGCGTGGCCGTGTCGGACCGCGACGCCGCCGTCGATGCCTACAACGCGGCCATCGTCGCCGCGATGCGCGGCGTCGCGGCGCAGGTCACGTCGCTGCAAGCGCTCGACGGGCAACAGGCGTCGACGCAAAGCACGCTCGATGCGGCGCGCGACGCCTACCGGCTTGCGGAGTCGGGCTATCGAAACGGCATCACGGAGTTTCTGAACGTGCTCGCTGCGCAGAACGCGCTGCAGGAGCAGCAAGAACAGCTCGCCGACGTCGAGGCTAAACGGCTCGACGCGTGGGCGTTGCTGATGAAAGAACTGGGCGGCGGTTTCGCCGCGACGGCAGCCGACCGCGCTGCCATGGAGCCTGACGATGCCCGCTGAAATCGAATTCTGTTCGTTCCTCGTGCCGTATCTGCTGCCGGTGCTGATCGCTTGTGTCGTGGTCTTCGTGATGCTCGATCTGCTGTTCGCGCGGCTCGGCGTCTATCGGTATGCATGGCACCCCGGGCTGTTCCGGGTCGCGCTGTTCGCCGCGATGTTCAGCGGCGTCTCGCTGCTGGTGCGTGGATGACGCGGCCATGAACGCCCCCTGTCGAAACGAATCCGCTTGCCAATAAAAATGACGATCAAACCGCAATCCTTCCTGCGCGCGCTCTTCACGGTGACGATCCTGCTGATCGCGCTGGTGCTGGTGCGCCTGCTGTGGGTCAACTACATGTACTCGCCATGGACGCGCGATGGCCGCGTGCGCGCCGACGTGATCGACGTGGCGACCGATGTGTCGGGGCTCGTCAGCGAAGTGCGCGTGAAGGACAACCAGTACGTGCATCGCGGCGACGTGCTGTTCGTGCTCGATCCTTATCGCTTCAATTACGCTGTCGCGCAGGCCGATGCCGACATCGCGCGAGCCCAGGCCGAGATGGCGCGCGCGAAGGCGCAGGTGGCGGAAGGCGCGTCGCGCGACCAGATGAAGCGCGAGCAGGCGGCGCGCCGCGCGAACCTCGCGGGCGACGTGATCTCCGACGAAACCCGCGAAGATGCCGTCTCCGCTGCGAGCCAGTCGGATGCCGCCTACCGTGCCGACATCGCCGCCTATAGCGCCGCCGAGGCGCTGTACAAAGCCGCCGTCGTCGAGCAGCAGACGGCGCAGCTCAATCTGACGCGCAGCGTGGTGAGAGCGCCCGCCGACGGCTATATCACCAATCTGAATCTGTGGCCGGGGGACTATGCGACGGCGGGCGCAGCGAGGATGGCGCTGATCGACGCGCACTCGTTCTGGGTCTACGGCTATTTCGAGGAAACGAAGATTCCGCGCGTGCAGGTCGGCGACCGCGCGGTGGTGCGCCTGCTGTCGGGCGGCGTCGACATTCAGGGGCACGTGGACAGCATCTCGAGCGGCATCGCCGACCGCGACAATCCGACCAGCGGCAACGACCTGCTGGCGGACGTGAACCCGATCTTCACATGGGTGCGGCTCGCGCAGCGGGTGCCCGTGCGCGTGCATCTGGACAGTGTGCCGGCGGGGATGCACCTCGCGGCGGGCATGACGTGCACCGTCACGTTGCTGCCCGGCAAGCGGGTGCCTTCTTAAGCGCGGTCCTGAGCGATGTCCAGATGGGCGGCGATCTGGCGGCCCGCTGCGCGCCGCCAGGCGCCCGGCGACGTGCCCGTTGCCTTCAGGAACAGGCGGCTCAGATGGCTCTGGTCCGCGAAGCCGCAAAAGCTCGCGATTTCGGTGAGCGTCAGATCGGTGGCTTCGATCAGTTGCCGCGCTTCGCCGACGCGTTGTTCGAGCAGCCATTGATGCGGCGTGCGGCCCGTGGCGCGGGAAAACGCCCGGATGAAATAGCCGCGCGACAGGTTGCATTCGCTGGCGACATCGGCGATGGACGCGCCTTGCCGCGATCGCTCGATCAGCAATTCTTTGGCGCGTGCCTCATGGGCGTGAGACAGCGCGCCTTTGGTGCGAGGCCGGCGATCGCGCAGATTGCCGTAGCGCTGCGCAAGGTGCGTGCCGACGATCACGCCCATCTGCTCGGCGAACAGCGAATCGATGGCGCCGTAGTGGGCGAGGTTGCTGTCCAGCGCACGCGCGAGATGACCGAGCACCGGGTCTTTCTGTTCGACCGCGCAGGTCAGCCCGTCGATGCCGGGGCCGCCGTGTTCGTCGCTGAGTCGTGTGAAGAATGCACGCGATAATTCGACCAGCACGAAGTCGAAATTCCCATATAGATCAGCGCGATAATCTTCTGAGAAATCGCGGATATAAATAGAATCCGCTTCAAACCGTTTGACGATGCGTCGCTCGCCGTTAAAAATATTCCGCCGATGCCCGCTGTTCAGCGATATACCGACCAGAAAACCCCGGTCGGATGCGGGCATGGCGACGCGATCCAGATGCGCTTCGTCCATGCACTTGCGATAGAAGCGGATGTCGCCAATATCTAATTCGATATCTTTGCGTAATTTGCTCGACACACATCCAAGCATGTCCTTTGGCGTGGGAGGCGCGGCTGCTGCGGGATGTGCGTAAGTCGACATGAGCAACGTCCTCAATTCATGCACCGCCTGCGAAACTTAGTCCGGCCAGTTTACACGGAAGCGACTGGCGATAAATATTCAAAAAACAGGCGGGTGGCATTTATGGTTTTATCGCGCGTCGATTCACGCCGTTTCAGGAGGCGCGTATTTTGGCGGAATTTGCCGTCGTTCGGGGCTTGACGTCCGGGCTATGTACCAGATGTGATGCCGTCCTCATAACGGTAAAAAAGACCGCACAAATTCAATGCAGGTCACTATTATTCAAGACACGCCGTTACGGCATGTTTACAATTCGAACGCATTTCTCTCTTAGCCAGTCCATTTGCGTGATCGACACAGCCCAATCTTTGAGCAGCGTCGCGGCGCGATGCGCGCAAGCCAATAGCCACGCACGCTGCGAAAGATTGGCGCACACGATCTTCGACCTTCAACCAGGTGCACATCTTCGTTCGATCGAATTCGCGATCAGCATTTCCTGGAGGCGGCCATGATTCAGATCGGCACATTGCTCGTCAATTTCGAACAGCGAGAGATTCGTCAGCACGGCCGTTCGGTGCGGGTTGGCGCACGTGCCTTCGACATACTCGAAGTGCTGTATCGCGCGGACGGCGGCATCGTGTCGAAGGACGCCATCATGGACGCCGTGTGGCCGGGCTCGATCGTCGAGGAGAACCGGCTGCAGGTCCATATCGCCGCGTTGCGCAAGCTGTTCGGCGCCGACCGCGAACTCATCAAGACCGTGCCGGGACGTGGCTATCTGCTCGTCTCGGAGAGCCGTCATGCGCGAGCGCCGGAGCGGCAGGGCGGGCAGTTCGCGAACGGCGGCGGGCTGCCTGCCTGCGCCGCGACGCTGGTTGGGCGTCAGGGCGAAGTCGCGCAGATCGTCGAGCGGCTTCGCGATGCGTCCGTCGTCACGCTGGTCGGTGCGGGCGGGATCGGCAAGACCTGTCTGGCCGTCCACGTCGCGCGAGCCATGCGCGAGACCGTCAGCGAGCATTCCCGCGAGCCGGTCTGCTTCGTCGAACTCGCCAAAGCCTCGACGCGCGACACCGTGCTTAAGGCGCTCGCGGGCGCATTGCGGATCGATGCATCCGATGAATACCTGACCCAGGAAAGCCTCGCCGACGTCATCGCCGCCGCGCCGTGCGTGCTCGTGCTCGACAATGCCGAGCACGTGATCGACGTGGTTGCGAGTCTCGTCGAAGCGCTGGCCGCGCGCAGTCCCGCGCTGCGCGTGCTCGTGACGAGCCGCGAGCCGCTGCATATCTGGGCCGAGTCCGTGTTTCGCATCGAGCCGCTGGCCGTGCCCGCAAGCGGTGCATCGGTCGATGCAATCCTCGCGCATTCGGCCGTCGAACTGTTCCTGAGCCGCGCGAAGTCGGTTGCGCCCGAATGTGGTGCAGATGACAACGCGATCCGTCTGGTCGGCGAAATCTGCCGGCGGCTCGAAGGTTTACCGCTTGCTATCGAACTGGCCGCCGCACGCGTGGCGACACTCGGCGTCGAAGGCGTGGCGTCGCGCCTGGACGACCGTCTGAACCTGCTGACGGGCGGCCTGCGCTCCGCGCTGCCGCGTCATCAGACCTTGCGCGCGACCTTCGACTGGAGCTACGCGCTGCTCGACACGACTTCACGTATGTTGTTCAGGCGGCTCGGCTTCTTTGCCGGCGCCTTCACGTTCGATGCCGTCTGCACGGTCGCGACCGAGCCGGACATGCCGATCGCCTCCGTCATTTCGAGCCTGAGCGAACTGGCCGCCAAGTCGCTGTTGAGCGTCGAGTTCTGCGGCGCGATCGCGCAATACCGGCTGACGGAATCGACGCGTGCGTATGCGATGGAGAAGCTGCGCGACGAAGGCGAACTGCAGCGCATCGCGACGCGTCACATGCACTATCTGCAGGAGCGGATCGAGCACGGCAAGCTGTCGGTCAGCGGTGCCGCGCAGGGTCTCGCGGCTGCCGAGCCGCGTCTTGCGCTCGACGACGCGCGCGCCGCATTCGAATGGGCGTTCTCGCCGGGCGGCAATCCCGCGCTCGGCGTCGCGCTGACGGGCTCGCTAGTGGGGACGCTGCTGCAAGGCCCGCTGCTGCACGAATGCTACGAGCGCTCGGGGCGCGCGCTGGCCGCGCTCGATGCACTGCCGCCCGGTTCCGTCGATACGCTGTGTGAAATGCGCCTGTGTTCCGCGTACGCGTCGACGCTGCTGCACACGGGCGGCGCAGTGCGCGAGGCGGGGCCGTTGTGGAAGCGCGTGCTGGTGCTCGCGCGCCAGGCACACGACGATGCGTTCGAGGCGCGCGCGCTGTGGGGCGCCTGGAACTCGATGCTCGCATCGTCGGACATTCACGCGTCGTTCCGCTTCGCGACCCGCTTCCAGGCGTTTGCGGAACGCTGCGGCACGCCGTGGCAGCAGATTCTCGCCGCCGAAATGATCGCCGTGTCGCTGCATTGCTTCGGCGAGCATGAGCAGGCGCGCGTGCGGCTGGAGCGGGCAATCGCCGCGCTGACCGAACTCGGGCCGATCGCGCCCGGCAGCCTGGGCGTCGCTGTCGATCCGTTCACGTTCGGCAACGGCACGCTGGCGCGGATCGTATGGCTGCAAGGGCATCCCGAACGGGCGATGCAACTGGTCGAGAACGTCGTCAATTCGATCCGGCCTGACATGCTGGAGCCGTCGCTGAGTCACCTGCTTGCCGTCGTTGCCGTGCCGTTGGCGCTGCAATGCGGCGAGCTCGAAACGGCCGCGCGCTATCTGGTCGTGCTGCGCTCGCAGGTCGCGTTGAACCGCTTCGAGATCTGGCAGGCGTACGGGGAGTGTCACGCGGGACACCTCGACATTTTGCAAGGGCACCCGCACGCCGGCCTGATGAAGCTCGAACCCGCGCTGCAACGGCTGTTGTCGTGCGGCTTCCGGCGTGTGCTGACGCCCGTTCTCGCCGTCTGCGCCGAAGCGCTGGCGAGAACGGGGCGCATCGCCGAAGCGCGCTCGAAGCTCGACGCGGCGCTCGAGTTCTGCAACGCGCATGGCGAGCATTTCTTTATCGCAGAGTTGCAGCGCGTGATGGGCGTGACGGCGCTGGAGCAATCGCGGGTGATCCAGTCGAACGGTCGCGTGTCGATCGCCGACGAGTTCGAAACGGAAGGGCGCCGCCATCTGCTCGACGCGATGCAGACGGCCAGAGAGCAACATGCGCCGATGCTCGAACTGCGCGCCGTGCTGAACTTCGCGGACCATCTGCTCGAACGGGGCGAGACGGCGCGGGCGGCTTCGCTGCTGACCGATGTGTCGACGCGCGTCGACCTGCAATCGAACGCACCCGATATCAGGCGGCTGGCGGCGCTTCTGCAGATGACGCACGCGTCACGCCTATCGGTCGATACCGCTAGCGGCCAGCCGGCGATGGCCAGCGACCTTTAACGCACACGGTCACCGGCGTTCGAATCCGCCTGAAAACTTCTTAATCTCCGCAGACGGGCGCTCGCGGCTATAGCGCGCGCCTGTCGAAGCCGTCATGTCATCAGGCGCACAAGGTTCCGTTCAGGACGTTTAAGCCGCGCATCAGGACTTTGACCGCGCGCCTCGCTATGCTCCGTCTCTTCCAACACCAGACGCTCGCCGCGCAAGCGTGCGCGAAGCGATGCAACGACGGAGAACAAAGGATGAACGCGCACAACCAGCGTGACAACTTCGTGAAGGCTAAGGACGGCACGGACATCTTCTTCAAGGACTGGGGCACGGGCACGCCCGTGGTCTTCTCGCACGGCTGGCCGCTGTCCGCCGACGCGTGGGACCCGCAGATGCTGTTCCTCGTGAACCAGGGCTATCGCGTGATCGCGCACGACCGTCGCGGGCATGGCCGTTCGGGCCAGGCGTCGGGCGGCAACGACATGGACACCTACGCGGACGATCTCGCCGCGGTGCTCGATGCGCTGGACGTGACGAACGCCATGCTGGTCGGCCATTCGACGGGCGGCGGCGAAGTCGCGCATTACATCGGCCGTCATGGCTCGAAGCGTGTCGCGAAGGCCGTGCTGATCGGCGCCGTGCCGCCGCTGATGCTGAAGACGGCCGACAACCCGGGCGGCCTGCCGATGTCGGTGTTCGACGGCATTCGCGCGGGCGTCGCCGCCAACCGCTCGCAGTTCTTCCTCGACCTCGCGACGCCGTTCTACGGGTTCAACCGTCCCGACGCGCAGGTCTCGCAAGGGCTGATCGAGGACTTCTGGCGCCAGGGCATGGCGGGCTCGATCAAAGGCCAGTACGAGTGCATCAGGCAGTTCTCCGAGGTCGACTATACGGACGACCTGAAGAAGATCGACGTGCCCACGCTCTTCCTGCATGGCGACGACGATCAGATCGTGCCTATCGACGCCTCGGCGAAGCCTGCTTCCAGGCTGGTGAAGAACGCGACGCTGAAGGTCTATGCCGGCGCGCCGCACGGCATGTGCAGCACGCATGCCGAGCAGGTGAACGCCGACCTGCTGTCGTTCCTGAAGCAGTAAGCAGCCGGGTATTTGCGTCGCGCGCATGGCCGCGCGCGGCGCCAGGCATCGAGAACGCCGCCCGTCAGGCATGCCGGGCGGCTTTTGTTCGTTGTACACTGCTTCGCAGTCGGTCCCGCTTGTCGTATCGTCCTGTCATGGCTGCAATCGTCACGGCCATATGGGAAGCAGCATCGTATCGTGTGAGCCTTCAACGTTGCGCAATCGCCGTTGCGGGTTCCACAGTCCTCCACATCACCTCTTCAGATGATGACGATCAAGATCGGTCAACTCGAGATTTCACTTGATCATCGCGAAGTGCGGCTCGATGGGCAGAAGGTCCCGATCGGCAGTCGCGCGTTCGACATTCTCGCGTTGCTGATCGCAGCCGACGGCGAACTCGTATCGAAAGACGAGATCATGCGTGTCGTCTGGCCGACCACGGTGGTCGAAAAGAACAATCTGCAGGTGCATATCTCCGCGCTGCGCCGCGCGTTCGGCGACGAGCGCGAGCGTCTGCGCACGGTGCCCGGCCGCGGCTACCGTCTGGTCATGCATGACGATGTCGATGCGCACGACGCCGCCGGCCTGCCGTCCGCCACGCAAGAGGACGCAACCGTCAGCGCCGACGCGCCGCGACTTTCGCGTCAACCGTTGCCCGCGCGCGTGCCGGCGCTGATCGGCCGGCAAGACGCGCTCGACGGCGTGGCTGCGGCGTTGCGCGCGCATCAGGCCGTGACGCTGGTGGGCACGGGCGGCATCGGCAAGACGCGCCTCGCGGTCGAAGTCGCGCATGCTGTCCATCATGAGTTCGCCGATGGCGTCGTGTTCGTGCCGCTCGCGGCCGTGAACGATGCGCCGTCGGCGCTCGACGCACTCGCGTTCGCGATGGGCAGCCGGCTTTCCGCGAGCCGCACCGCGCTCGCGCAGATCGCCGCCGAATGGCGCGACCGCGAGGCGCTGGTGGTGCTCGACAACTGCGAGCAGGTGCTGGAGATCGTGGCCGCCATCGCGGAATCGCTGACTGGCGCGGGCAGCCGCATGCGCGTGCTGGCGACGAGCCGCGAAGCCTTGCGCGTGCGGGATGAAATCGTCTATCAGGTGCCGCCGCTATCCGTGCCGACGCCGGACGATCCGGGCACCGATGTGCTGCGCACGCCCGCCGTGCGCTTCTTTCTGGCGCGCGCCCAGGCCGACGGTGCGCATTTTTCGCTCGACGAAACCAGCGTTCGTCTGACGGGCGAGGTGTGCCGCCGTCTCGACGGCATTCCGCTCGCGCTCGAACTGGCGGCATCGCGTGCGGCCGTGCTCGGCATCGGCTTGCTGGCCGAGCATCTCGACGACCGATTCCGCATCCTCACGGGCGGTCGGCGCACGGCGTTGCCGCGTCATCAGACGCTCAAGGCGACGCTCGACTGGAGCTACCGTCTGCTGAGCGGCGACGAACAGAAGCTGTTGCGCTGGCTCGGCATGTTCGTCAACGGCTTCACGCTCGACGCCGCCTGCGCGATGGCGGAGCACGCCGGGCTCACGCGCATGGAAGCGCTCGACGCCGTGAGCGGTCTCGTCTCGCGCTCGTTGCTGACCACGGACTTCGAAGGCTCGTCGTATCGCTACCGTCTGCTCGAATCGACGCGCGCCTACGCGCTGCAGCAACTCGACGACAACGGCGAGCGCATCGCTGCGGCGGGCGCGCATGCGGCGCTGTTTTTGCAGATGCTCGACACGGCGCAGAAGCGCTGGGCCGAGCGGCCCGTCGTCGAATGGCTGGCCGAGTTCACGCGCGAACTCGGCAACCTGCGCACCGCGCTCGACTGGACACTCGGCGAACGCGGCGACCACGCGACGGGCATTGCGCTCGCGGCTGTCACCGTGCCTTATCTGTATGAACTCTCACTGGTCGAAGAGTGTTGCAGCCGTGCGCGTGCCGCGCTGCGCTTCGTGGCTTCTGACGCCCAGGACGACGGCCGGAACGGCGTCGAAGCGCGCTTGCGGCTCATGTCCGCGCTCGCCGCCGGGCTCGTTTATACGGAAGGTCCGCTGACGGAGACGCGCGAGGCATGGGCGCTCGTGCTGAACGAGGCGATGCAGGCCGGTCATGCCGACTACGCATCGCGGGCCCGCTGGGGCGCGTGGAACTGGCATCAGTACAGCGGACGCGCGCGCGACGCGCTGATGCTCGCGCGCCGCTTCGGCGATTTCGCGCGCAGCAGCGGCGATGCGACGCTGGCCGTGTTGTCGGCGCGCGTCGAAGGGATCGCGCTGCACTATGCGGGCGACCAGCCGCGCGCACGCGAACTGCTCGAGCGGATGATCGAAGAGTACGAAGAAAAGCCGCTGAGCCGCTGGCACACGCCGGGCTTTCGCGTCGATCATGGCATCGCTGCGCGCGCGACGCTGGCGCGTGTGCGATGGGTGCAAGGCGAGCGCAGCGGCGCATACGATCTCGCCGCGCGCTGCTTCGATTCGGCCGCGCAGTACGACCATGAAATCGTCATCTGCTATGTGCTCGTCGAAGCGCTCGTGCCGATTGCGCTGTTGAATGGCGATCAGGCGGCGGCGCGTCACGGCATCGACGTGCTGCATGAACTGTCGACACGCTTCGGCTTCACGATCTGGAGCGCGTGCTGCGCGTGCTACGACGCATGGCTCGCAACACTCGACAGCCCCGGTGTCGGTTCGATCGAACAGTTGATCAACTCGATCTCCGCGCTGCGCGCAACCGGCTATCTCGCGCAGCTTTCGCCGTTGCAGGGGCAACTCGCTGTCGCGCTGATGAAGGCGTCGCGCGACAAGAAAGCGCTCGCGACGATCGACGACGCACTGCGCCACGCCGACGACAACGGCGAGCGCTGGTACTACGCCGAGCTATGCAGGATCAAGGCCGACGTGCTGTGCAAGCTCGGCCGTCACGACGATGCGCAACGCTGGTTCGCGACATCGCTCGACTGGGAACAGCGCAACGGCGTCGAACGTGCGGGCGCGCGCGATGCGTCGGCCACGCGTACATCGTTGCGTGTCGTTCCCGTGCAGTCTCGCGCTTGACAACACCGCTTGACAACACCGCTTGACAACACCGCTTGACAACACCGCTTGACAACACCGCTTGACAACACCGCTTAACAACGCCCCTTAATAACGTTTAAGGCGCGCATCAGGACTTTAAGTCCGCCCGTCACTAACCTTCTCGCAAGTCGAAATGCCTGCACGGCATTGTGAAACTCGCGCATCAACTGCGCGGGACGCCGTTCGCATCCGCATAGCCGATGCAACGTCGACTGGATTCATCCACTAACCGGACGCTAGCGCGGTTGCCTTCACGCAACCGTGCGGGTCTCTCGCATGCCTGCGAAATGGAGCTACTCATGGCACATGAACTGTTGACGCCCGACACCTGCGCGCTCGCGCTTATCGATCATCAGCCGCAGATGTTCTTCGGCACGCACTCGCACGAACGCACGACCGTCCTGCACAACGTCCAGATCCTTGCGAAGGCCGCAAAGCTCTTCAACGTGCCGACCATTCTGACGACGATCGCCGCCGATTCGTTCAGCGGCCATCTGTTGCCTGAAGTGCAGGCGGTGTTTCCGGAGACCAAGCCGATCGACCGCACGTCGATGAACTCGTGGGAAGACAAGGGCTTCCGTGAAGCGATCAAGGCAACGGGCCGCAAGAAGATCGTGATTGCGGGTCTGTGGACGGAAGTGTGCGTGACGTTCCCGACCATCCAGATGCTGGCCGAAGGCTTCGAAATTTACGTGCCGACGGATGCATGCGGCGACATCACGGAAGAAGCGCACGAGCGCGCCGTGCAACGCATCGTCCAGGCGGGCGCCGTGCCGATGAACTCGCTGCAGTTCATGTGCGAACTGCAACGCGACTGGGCGCGCGGCGAAACGTACGAAGGCTGCATGGACATCTTCAAGGCGCACAGCGCGTACGGCATCGGCGTGCGTTACGCGAAGCAGATTCTCGGCGAGCACGCGAGCGAAGCGGGCTGATCGGGCTTTATTGCCTCGAGCATTTTTTTGTTTTGCTCACGCGCGGCGTCGCTGACGTCGCGCGTGACTACGCCTGACCACGATTCACGGAGAGCGACGATGACCGCACCCATTCAGCCCGCCCGCATTGCGGACCTGGTGATCTACAACGGCAAGATCGCGACACAGGACGACAAGCGTTCGTTCGTGACGGCGCTGGCCGTCGCGAAAGGCGAGATCGTCGCGAGCGGCAACGATCACGACATGATGCAATGGGCGAACGACTCGACCCGCCGCATCGACCTGAAGGGCCGTACCGTCATCCCCGGCCTCAACGATTCGCACCTTCACGTGATTCGCGGTGGCCTCAATTTCAATCTCGAGTTGCGTTGGGATGGCGTGCCGTCGCTGCGCGATGCGCTCGAGATGCTGCGCGCCCAGGTGGCGCGCACGCCGGCGCCGCAATGGGTGCGCGTGGTCGGCGGATGGAACGAATTTCAGTTTGCGGAGAAGCGCGGCCCGACGCTCGAAGAGATCAATGCGATCGCGCCGGATACGCCCGTCTTCATCCTGCATCTTTACGACAGCGCATTGCTGAACGCAGCGGCGCTGCGCGCCGTCGGCTACGACCGTGATACGCCGAACCCGCCGGGCGGCGAGATACAGCGCGACCGCCGTGGCAATCCGACGGGCATGCTGATCGCGCGCCCGAACGCGGGCCTGCTGTACGCGACGCTCGCGAAAGGTCCGAAGCTGCCGCTCGACGACCAGATGAACTCGTCGCGCCAGTTCATGCGCGAGCTGAACCGTCTCGGCGTGACGAGCGCCATCGATGCGGGCGGCGGCTATCAGGCGTATCCCGACGACTACGCCGTCATCATGGAACTCGCGAAGCGCAACGAGCTGACGGTGCGGATCGCGTACAACCTGTTCACGCAGAACGCGAAGAAGGAAATCGAAGACTTCGCGAAGTGGGTCAAGGTCACGAAGCCCGGCGATGGTGACGACTTCCTGAAGGTGAACGGCGCGGGCGAAATGCTGGTGTTCTCCGCCGCCGACTTCGAAGACTTCCTGGAGCCGCGCCCCGATCTGCCCGACGCGATGGAAAGCGAACTCGAAGCTGTCGTGCGGCTGCTCGTGCAGAACCGCTGGCCGTTCCGTCTGCATGCGACTTACGACGAGTCCATCGAACGCTTTCTCACTGTGTTCGAACGCGTCAATGAGGACACGCCGTTCAACGGTCTGCGCTGGTTCTTCGACCACTGCGAGACGATTTCACAGCGCAACATCGAGCGTATTGCTGCGCTAGGCGGCGGCATTGCCGTCCAGCATCGCATGGCGTATCAGGGCGAGTATTTCATTTCCCGCTATGGCGCAGAAGCCGCCGCGCACACGCCGCCCGTGCGGCAGATGCTGGCGGCAGGACTGCCCGTCGGCGCAGGCACGGACGCGACGCGCGTCGCGAGCTTCAATCCGTTCGTGTCGCTGTACTGGCTGGTGTCGGGACGCACGGTGGGCGGCACGCTGATGTATGCGGCACAGGACCGGCTCGATCGCATGGAAGCGCTGCGCCGCTATACGGTCGGCAGCGCGTGGTTCTCGAACGACGAGACGCGCAAGGGCGCTTTGATTCCGGGCCAACTTGCCGATTTCGCCGTGCTGTCCGACGACTACTTCACGACCGATGAAGACAACATCAAGCATCTGACTTCGGTGCTGACGGTCGTGAACGGCCGCGTGGTCTATGCCGTCGACGAGTTCGAAACCTTCGCTCCGCCCGCGTTGCCCGTCAGCCCGACGTGGTCGCCCGTCGCGGAATATGGCGGCTATGCGCGCTACCGTCCGGCCGCTGCACCGTTGCAGCAAGCGTGCAACGACGCGTGCGTGAACCTGTGCGGCGTGCACCGTCACGCGCATGGATGGGCATGGCGCAGCAACGTACCCGCCAGCGACGCGAACTCGTTCTGGGGCGCGCTCGGTTGCAGCTGCTTTGCGTTCTGATGTGCCAGCACGCCATGAACCGCTTTTCCGCACCCGACGCCGCGCTGCTGTTTCTGCGCGTCACCGCGAGCGTGCTCGTGCTGCTCGTGCATGGACTGCCGAAGGCGCTCCACTTCGCGAGCCAGCTCGACGCGATCGAGGACCCGTTGCATCTCGGCAAGACGCTGACGCTGGCGTTTGCGATTTTCGCGGAAGTGCTATGTCCGCTGCTGATGATCGCGGGCATCGCGACGCGGCTCGCCGCGCTGCCGATCATGCTCGTCAGCGCGATCGCGCTCGGCCTCGTGCATCGCGAGTGGACGCTGGATCAAGGGCAATTCGCGTGGATGCTGCTGATCCTGTTCGGCACCATTGCGATCGGCGGCGCGGGCCGTTACCGGCTTGTGCTGCGGCCGCAGGCGTCCGGGCAACGAGAGGTGTGAGCGCGGGCAATGGAGTCGACCATGTCGAATGAGCGCGCCGACTCCCCGCTCGTTGCGGGAGGAAGCGTGACGCAAAGAAGGAGCAAGCCATGTCGTATCTGATTTCTTTGGGCGCGGGCCTCGTGGTCGGCCTGCTGTATTACCTCGTGCGCGTGCAGTCGCCCGCGCCGCCGCTGATCGCGCTCGCCGGATTGCTCGGCATCGTGATCGGCGAGCATGCGATTCCGTTCGTGCAGGCGCAGATACGCACGCCCGACGCGCAAACGCAAAGCGCGCCAACCGTCGCCAGCAACAAGCCGACGCCGTCATGCAGCAAGGACCAGTGAGCGCGGGCGCGGAGGCGCAACGCGCGGCGCAGCTCGATCACGTTCCGGGCGAGGACACCTGGCTGGCAACCATTGCGGGCTATGTCGACACGCTCGGCTTCGTCGCGCTGTTCGGGCTGTTCACGGCGCACGTGACGGGCAATTTCATCCTGATCGGCTCGGGCCTGGCAGGGGCGGGCAGTGGGCTTTTGATCAAGTGGCTCGCGTTTCCCGCGTTCATCGCGGGCATCGTGCTCGCGCGCGTGCTCGACAACCGCTTGCTTCTGCGCGGACATGGCGTGCGCGCCTGCGCGCTGTACGGGCTGCAGGCGGTGCTGCTGACGGGCTTCATGGCAGCGGGCGTGCTGGCCGCGCCCATCACCGATTCCGACGCGCCGCTGACGATTGCCTGCGGTCTGCTGGGCGCGGCGGCGATGGGCGTGCAGAACGCGCATGGCCGCCTCACTGCACGCTCGGTCGTCGCGAACACGGTGATGACGGGCAACGTCACGCAGGCCGTGATCGACGTGTTCGATCTGCTGTTTTCACCGGGCGACCAGAAAGCGCGGCATGCGGCACGCAGCCGTCTGATGCGCACGCTGCCGCCCGTCGCGGGCTTTGCGATTGGCGCGGGTGCGGGAGCGGGCGGGTATCTGCTCGCGTCGTTCTGGGCGCTGCTGCTGCCGCTCGCCGCGTTGTGCGTGCTCGCGGTGCTGTCGAGAAACACGGGCGCGGCGCCGGCGCAAACCTGATCGCGCCGCGCGTCGATATGAGACGCGGCGGCAACCATTACCAGCAAGGAGTGTTTTCATGAGTACCGTCAAGATGTATCGATTGTTGCGCGCTACTGTCGTCGCGATTGCGGCGCTCGGCGTGACGCTGGCCGGTTCGCCCGCTTTCGCGGAAGCCGACCATCAGAGCGCGGGCAAGAGCGCGCCCGTCGTGTCCGTCGGGCCGCAGTACGACACGACGCACGTCTATGTGTCGAACCAGGACATCGACGCATTCGTCGACAGCTTCGTGGCGACGTTCGGCGGCAAGGCGTCGCCGCGCGCCGTGTTCACGGTCACGCCGACGCCGAGCAAGACGGCCTCGCAATACGTGCAGACGCCTGTCGGCATGTTGTCGGTGTTCGCGTTCCAGACGCCGGTTCCGTACCCGTTCGGCAGCGAGCGTACCGGCTATCTCGTCACCGATATGGACAAGGCCGTGCGCGCCGCGCGCGCAGCGGGCGCGGATGTGATCGTCGATACGTTCGACGATCCGATCGGCAAGGACGCCGTCATTCAGTGGCCGGGCGGCCTTTACATGCAGCTCTACTGGCACACCAAGGCGCCGTCGTATGGTCCGCTCGAAACCGTGCCGGACAATCGCGTCTACGTGTCCGCGCAGGCAGCCGACAACTTCATCAAGCGTTTCGTGCGCTTCTCGCACGGCAAGGTCGTCTCCGATAACCGCCGTGCGGATGGCGGCGAGATCGGCCGGTCCGGCGACACGATCCGGCGCGTGCGGATCGCGTCGGGCTTCGGCAACATGCTGGTGTTCGTGACGGACGGCAAGCTGCCGTATCCGTATGGCCGCGAGACGACGGGCTATCGGGTCGCCGATCTCGACGCGACGCTCACCAAGGCGCAAGGCGTCGGCGTGAAGGTGCTGGTGCCCGCGGGCAGCACGGTCGAAGGGCGCAGCGCGGTGGTCGAATTTCCCGGCGGCTATGTCGCTGAGATTCACGAAGCGAAGAAGTGACGGTGCGTCGTTCAATGAGACGCGCGATCAGACGCGGTAGAAGGGTCGCCGCCTGTGCGGCGCTCGCCGTATGCGGACTCGCGGATGGCACGAGCGCGCTCGCCGCCGACGCCACGTCGGATGCGAGCCCAGCCGACACATCGCAATGCAGCGCGAAGCGGCCGTCGTCGCTGTCGTTCAACCGCTGGCAGGAAGACTGGTCGGTGCTGGCGTTGCCGTGCGTGCCGCGCAAACCGTTCGACGCGCTCAAGTACATTCCGCTGGGCGGCGATCCTTCAACCTATCTATCGCTCGGCGCGACCCTGCGTGAGCGCTTCGAGCTGAACAACACGCCGCTGTTCGGTCTCGGCAGCGCGCGGCCCGACAGTTACGTGATCCAGCGCGCGCAGGTGCATGCCGACGCGCACATCGGCGAGCATGTGCAGGCGTTCTTTCAGCTCGAAGACGCGCGTCCCTTCGGCAAGGATTCCGTCACACCCGTCGACAAGAATCCGCTCGATATCGAGCAGGCGTTCGTGGCGTTCGTCTATGGCGTGGGCGGCGGCACGTTCAAGGCGCGCGTCGGCCGCCAGGAGATGGCGTTCGACTTGCAGCGTTTCGTGTCGGTGCGCGACGGCCCGAACGTGCGCCAGGCGTTCGACGCGATATGGGCCGATTATGAAATCGACAAGTGGCGCTTCATCGGTTACATGACGCAGCCGGTGCAGTACCGCGACGTCACGGTGTTCGACGACGTGTCGAACCGTCATCTGACGTTCAGTGGCGTACGCGTCGAGCGCGCGAACACCGGGCCGGGCGATCTGTCCGCGTACTGGTCGCGCTACAACCGCGACAACGCGCACTTTCTCGATGCGACGGGCACGGAGCATCGCGATGTGTTCGACGTGCGCTACGCGGGCAAGGTCGCGCCGTTCGACTGGGATGCTGAAACGATGATCCAGACGGGTCACGTCGGCAACGACACGATCGGCGCGTGGGCGTTCGGCGTGCTGAGCGGTTATACGTTTGCATCGGTGGCGGGCTCGCCGCGCCTGGGCCTGCAGGTGGACGGCGCATCGGGCGACCGGCATCCGGGCGATGGACGCGTCGGCACCTTCAACCCGCTGTTTCCCAACGGCTACTACTTCACGCTGGCGGGCTACACGGGCTACAGCAACCTGATCCACGTGAAGCCGTCGATCACCTTCAAGGTGACGCCGAAGATCACGCTGTTGACGGCACTCGGCTTCCAGTGGCGCGCGACGACAGCCGACGCCATCTACGGTCAGGGCTCCGCCGTGGTGCCGGGCACGGCAGGCAAGGGCACGCGCTGGACGGGCATGTACGCGCAGGTTCGCGCCGACTGGCTCGTCAGCTCGAACGTCGCGCTCGCGCTCGAAGCGGTGCACTTCGAAGTCGGCGATTCGATACGCGCGTTAGGCGCGCGCAATGCGGACTATGTGGGCGTCGAGGCGAAGTTCGGCTGGTGATGGACCGCGGCGCTGCGCATGGACGAGCGCATGCCGCACCTTCTCGCGAAGGCGCGGCATGCAGACCCCACACGTTGCTTCCGTCTACCAGCCGTAGCCGCGGTAGCCGTAATACCCGGGGCGGTACACGGGCACCTGCGCCGCATACTGCATCGGCATGACCGGCTGGCTCACGTAGACAGGCTGGTGGTAGACGGGCACGTACTGCACGGGCGGCGGCTGATACGGCTGGAACACGACCGTTTGCATCTCTTCCGGCGAGGGGCCGTCGTACATCGGCGGCTGCGTATAGACGACGGGCGCGGGCCGGTAGCGCGGACGCGGCGGCGGCGCGGGTGCATATTGCACGGGCGCGCCATCGTCATCGTCGTAAGCGGCTTGCGCCTGCAACTGCCGCTGCGCGACGCGCGGCTGGTTGACGCGCCGCACCTGCGCGTTGTCGTCGGAGGGCATGTCTGACGGCAACGGGGGCGGTTGCTGCGCGCTGGCCTTCGACGTGTGCTTCAACTGCTCGCGCAGCGAAGCGTACGTGTCGGCATCCTCCTTCGCGCGGGCGTTGTAGCCGCTGTGATAGGCGTCGCTCAGATCCTTCAGGCGTGCCTTGTTTTCCTCGTCGGCGGTCATCTGCTCTTCGCCCGGATCGAGCGAAGCCTCATTCGTGCCGCCATTGTCATAGGCTGACCGCGGCCCGTCAGCCCACGCAGCGGCGGACAGAAGGGCTGGCCCGAAGGCCACGGTCAACGCCGCAGACCCGAGCAATGTGCTGATTCTCATGGTTGTTACCTCGCTGGTGGTCATATACGGCAAACACAACTCCGTACGCGTGTCCGGTGCTGACCGCCTGCGATTCAGCATCCCGCCGGAACCTGACGTACACCCATGCTGCACGCCTTTACCAGGGACGAACCCGGGTAACGGACGCGCATCGCGTCGTCCGCACGATCAACATGATGTGAATGAAGTTGCCAGCAATCGACCCGGCCGGATGCGATCTAACGCACATTGCGCAGTATTTGTGTGATGAGGAAAAACGCGAGGTTATGCTTTTTCGATATCGGTGGTCTGCGTTGGAGTGGGTGTCTCGAAGTGTGGGGCCGGGAAATCGTTTGCGCGGCGCCCTAGCGCAACGGCGAGCGCATCGCGATCCAGCCCGCCTTCCCACGCCGACACGACGATCGACGCGACGCCGTTCCCAACGATATTCGTCAGCGCGCGGCACTCGGACATGAAGCGGTCGATGCCGAGGATCAACACCATCGCCGCGACGGGCACGGTCGGCACCACGGAAAGGCTCGCGGCCAGCGTGATGAAGCCCGCGCCCGTCACGCCTGTCGATCCTTTCGATGTCAGCATCGTGACCAGCAGCAGCGTGATTTCCTGCGTGACGGTCAGATGCGTGTTGGTCGCCTGCGCGAGAAACAGCACGGCGAGCGTCATATAGATGTTGGTGCCGTCGAGATTGAACGAGTAACCCGTCGGCACGACGAGGCCGACCACGCCGCGC
The DNA here is from genome assembly GCF_013426895.1 of Paraburkholderia largidicola. NCBI lineage: Bacteria > Pseudomonadati > Pseudomonadota > Betaproteobacteria > Burkholderiales > Burkholderiaceae > Paraburkholderia > Paraburkholderia largidicola. The sequence continues at coordinate 1,001,328 of NZ_AP023176.1, forward strand.
GGGCAGCCGAGCCGTTCGAGCTTTTCCATCAGCTGCGGCAACGCCGCCTCGGATGTCGACGTGCCGAGCACGATCAGCAGTTCGTCGCGGATATACACGAGGAAGCGCCACAGGCTGAAGCCGCACATCCGGGCGATCAGGCCCAGCACGATCGCGACGAACAGCGCTGCCGTCAGATAGAACGAGCCGATCAGCTTGAGCATCGGCAGCAGGGAGACGATGCCGTAACGGCCGATCGTGAACGCCATCGCGCCGAACGCGCCGATGGGCGCGAGGCTGGTGATCATATGCACGATGCGGAAGAACGCTTTCGACAGCGTTTCGACGAGGTTCGTCACGGGCGCGGCCTTGTCGCCCAGCACGGCCAGCGCCGAGCCGAACAGCATGGCAATGACGAGCACGGGCAGGATATCGCCTTGCGTCATCGCGCCGGCGAAGGTGTCGGGGATCGCGTGCATGATGAACGCGACGATGCCGTCGCCATGCGCGGCCTGCGCTGCGTAGCCCGATACGGCGCTCGCATTGAGGGTCGCGGGATCCACGTTGAAGCCGCTGCCCGGCTTGAGCACGTGCGCGGCGACGAGACCGATCGCGAGCGCGAGCGTCGACGCGACCTCGAAATACAGCAGCGCCTTGCCGCCGACGCGTCCGACCTTCTTCATGTCCTGCATGCCGGCGATACCCGTCACGACCGTGCAGAAGATCACCGGCCCGATGATCATCCGCACCAGTTTGATGAACATGTCGCCGAGCGGTTTCAACGCGACGGCTTCATGCGGCGCGAAGTGTCCGAGCAGCACGCCCGCCGCGATGGCGAACAGCACTTGTACATAGAGAACCTTGTAGAACGGTTTGCGCTTCATGTCTCCTCCGTTTTTCGGGGCAAAGCGGGGCCGTTCCCTTCTGCAGTCGGAAGGGAATCGGCGGGTCTGAACGTGAAAGGGTGAAGCCGCTACGGCGATTGCGGCGTGGCTGTCATAGCACCTGGGCCCATGGGCGGCGTGCGAAATGCTCGCGCTCGAACGCTTCGATATCGCCCAGCGACGCGAGCGTGAGGTCGATCGTGTCCATGCCTTCGATCACCATGCGCTTGTGGCGCGCGCCGAGCGGGTACGTGTAGGTCTGTCCTTGCGCTGCGGTGACGGTCTGCCGTTCGAGATCGATGCGCAGCGTCGATGCAGGCGTCTGGGTCGAAGCCTGCACGAGCGCATCGATTGCGTCGCGTTCGAGTTGCACGAGCAGCAGCCGGTTGTTCATCGCGTTGGAATAGAAAATCTCCGCGAAGCTCGGCGCGATTACGGCCTGAAAGCCGTATTGCTGCAAGCCCCACACGGCGTGCTCGCGGCTCGATCCGCAGCCGAAGTTGGCTCCGCCGATCAGAATGCGCGCGCCGTCATAGGCGGGCTGGTTGAGCACGCAGCCGGCGCGCGGCGTGCCTTGCGCGTCGAAGCGCAGGTCGTACAGCAAGCCATCGGCGAGACCGGCCTTGTCGACGATGCGCAGAAACTGCTTCGGCATGATCTGGTCGGTGTCGAGGTTGTCGATGGGTAACGGCGCCGCCGTGCCTTCGATGATCGTCAAGCGGTTCATTACGCGTGTGCCTCCAGGGTGCGGACATCGGTGATGCAGCCGGTCAATGCGGCTGCGGCTGCCATCGCGGGACTCATCAGATGCGTGCGGCCGCCGCGTCCCTGGCGTCCTTCGAAATTGCGGTTGGTGGTCGAGGCGCAGCGCTCGCCTTCGTCGAGCATGTCGTCGTTCATCGCCAGGCACATCGAGCAGCCCGGCTCGCGCCATTCGAAGCCGGCGTCGATCAGCGTCTGCGCAATGCCTTCCTGTTCCGCCGCGCGGCGCACGCTGCCCGAGCCGGGCACGATCATCGCGCGCACGCCTTGCGCGACGTGCTTGCCGCGCACGATCTGCGCGACGCTGCGCAGATCTTCGATACGCCCATTCGTGCACGAACCGATAAAGACGCGATCGATCCGCGTGCCGGCCAGCGGCTGTTGCGCTTCGAGTCCCATGTAATCGAGCGCGCGGCGCAGCGATGCGGCGGCTTCCCGCGAAGGCTGTTCGGCTTCACCGGGGATGCGCGCATCGATTGCGATGGCCTGGTCCGGGCTCGTGCCCCACGTGACGAAGGGTGCGATGTCGCGCGCGTCGAAACGATGTTCGGCGTCGAAGCGCGCGTCGTCGTCGGAGCGAAGGGTGCGCCAGTCGTCGAGGGCGGCTTGCCATGCGGCTTCGTCGAGCGTTTTGACGTGCGCGCGCACGTAGTCGAAGGTGGTCGCGTCGGGCGCGATCAGCGCGGCGCGCGCGCCTGCTTCGACGGTCATGTTGCACAAGGTCATGCGCGCTTCCGCCGACAGCGACGCGATGGTCGATCCCGCGAACTCGACGGCGTAGCCCCGCGCGCCTTGTGCGCCGATCCGGCTGAGCAGCCAGATCACGACGTCTTTCGATGACGTGCCGTAAGGCAGCGCGCCGTCGATCACGATGCGCATCGTCTGCGCGAGCCGATAAACGAGGGTTTGCGTCGCGAGCACATGCTCGACCTCG